>CAXUEE010000119.1:262-11456 GCA_964249905.1 uncultured Acidobacteriaceae bacterium | reverse complement strand
CCTGGTGTGACGGCTTACGCCTGGTGTGACGGCTTACGCCTGGTGTGACGGCTTACGCCTGGTGTGACGGCTTATGCCTGGGTGGCGAGTTGGCGGAGGACGTACTGGAGGATGCCGCCGTGCTGGTAGTAGAGGATCTCCTGCGGGGTGTCGATGCGGACGGTAACGGGGAACTCGGTGGTGGTGCCGGTCTGGTTTTCAGCGATGACGAGGAGGTTTTTGCCGGCGGCGAATCTGGTGTCGAGCATCTCTTTGAGACCGCAGATGTCGTAGATCTCTTCGCCGGTGAGGCCGAGCGATTCAGCAGATTCGCCATGTTGGAACTGAAGCGGGAGGATGCCCATGCCAACTAAGTTAGACCGGTGGATGCGCTCGTAGGATTCGGCGATGACGAAGCGGATGCCGAGCAGGCGTGGACCCTTGGCTGCCCAGTCGCGGGAAGAGCCTGAGCCGTATTCTTTACCGGCGAGGATGGCGAGTGGAGTGCCGCGCCGGGCGTACTCGACGGAGGCGTCGTAGATGGACATCTCGGTGAGTTCGGGGAGCAGGCGGGTTACGCCGCCCTCGGTGCCGGGAGCCATTTTATTGCGCAGGCGAACGTTGGCGAAGGTGCCTCGGACCATGACCTCGTGGTTGCCGCGGCGGCTGCCGTAGGAGTTGAAGTCGGTGGGGTCGACGCCGTGCTCGATGAGGTACTTGCCGGCGGGACCGTTCTTCTTGATGGAGCCGGCGGGGGAGATGTGGTCGGTGGTGACGGAATCGCCGAGGACGGCGAGACAGCGTGCGGCGCGTATGTCTTCGACGGGCGCGGGCTGGGCCGGCATGTTGTCGAAGTAGGGGGCTTTGCGGATGTAGGTGGAGTCCTTCTCCCAGCCGTAGGTGTCGCCCTGGGGGAAGGTAAGGTTCTGCCAGTTCTGGTCTCCGTCGGAGACGGTGGAGTACTGCCTGGTGAACATCTCGGCGCCGATGGAGTTGTGGACGGTGTCGGAGACTTCTTGTTGCGTCGGCCAGATGTCGCGCAGGAAGACGGGTTGGCGGGCGTGATCGTAGCCGATGGGGTCAGTGTCGAAGTTGTGGTTGATGGTACCGACGAGGGCGTAGGCGACGACGAGCGGCGGGCTCATCAGGTAGTTGGCGCGGACTTCGGGGGAGATGCGGCCTTCAAAGTTGCGATTGCCGGAGAGCACGGAGACGGCGACCAGCGAATGATCCTCGATAGCCTTCGAGACGTCAGTCGGAAGTGGGCCGGAGTTGCCGATGCACGTGGTGCAACCGTAGCCGACGACCTGGAAGCGGAGCTGGTCGAGGTACAGCATGAGGCCGGACTTGACGTAGTAGTCGGTAACGACGCGGGAGCCTGGGGCGAGCGAGGTTTTCACCCAGGGCGGGGTACGGAGACCTTTTTCGACCGCTTTCCTGGCGAGCAGGCCGGCGGCCATCATGACGTAGGGATTTGAGGTGTTGGTGCAGGAGGTGATGGCCGCAATGACAATGCTGCCGTGGTCGAGATAGGGCTCGGGATCGACGCCGTAGCGGGCCTTGACGCTCGAGACGGGGGCTTCGATGTGGGTGTGGCCGGGGCCTTCGGTGAGGGTGGCGACCTGGATGAGGTCGTTTGCGAGGGGCAGGTTGGCGTCGGTGCCTGGGGCGGGTGCGCCGATGGAGCTGGTGACATCGCCGGTGGCGGACATGTGGCCACCTTCTCCTTCCCAACGGACCATCTGGCGGGCTGCGGATTTGTTGCCGTGGAGGCCGAGGAGGGTGGGGAGCTGCTGCTGGAAGCTGGCGGCGGCGTTCGAGAGGAGGACGCGATCCTGAGGGCGTTTGGGGCCTGCGACCGAGGGTTCGACGGTGGCGAGGTCGAGCGAGATCGATGCGGAGTAGACGGCTTCGGGGGCTTCGGGAGTATGGAAGAGGCCCTGGGCGCGCATGTACGCTTCGACGAGTTCGATCTGGGCTTCGGGGCGGCCGGTGAGGCGGAGATAGTTGAGGGTCTCGTGGTCTACGGGGAAGATGCCGCAGGTGGCACCGTATTCGGGGGCCATGTTGGCGATGGTGGCGCGGTCGGCGAGCGGAAGAGCGGCGATGCCAGGGCCGTAGAATTCGACGAACTTGCCGACGACTCCGAGTTTGCGGAGACATTCGGTGACGGTAAGGACGAGGTCGGTGGCGGTGGTGCCTTCTTTGAGCTTGCCGGTGAGTTTGAAGCCGACGACCTGCGGGACGAGCATGGAGACAGGCTGGCCGAGCATGGCGGCCTCGGCTTCGATGCCGCCGACGCCCCAGCCGAGGACGCCGAGACCGTTGACCATGGTGGTGTGGGAGTCGGTGCCGACGAGGGTATCGGGGTAGGCGGTGATGGTGCCGTCGGCCGCAGGTGAAGTGGTGAAGACGACGCGGGCGAGGTATTCGAGGTTGACCTGATGGCAGATGCCCATGCCGGGGGGGACGGCGGAGAAGTTGTTGAAGGCGGTCTGGCCCCACTTGAGGAAGGCATAGCGTTCGCGGTTGCGCTGGAACTCGAGCGCGGCGTTCGTGTCATAGGCGTTGACGGTGCCGAACTCGTCGACCTGGACGCTGTGGTCGATGACGAGCTCGGCGGGCTGGAGGGGGTTGATCTTTTCGGGGTTGCCGCCGAGGGCGCGCATGGCGTCGCGCATGGCGGCGAGGTCCACGATGGCGGGTACGCCGGTGAAGTCCTGCATGAGGACGCGGGCGGGCATGTAGGCGATTTCGCGGGAGGGTTCGGCGGTGGCGTCCCACTGGGCGAGGAACTTGATGTCGTCTGCGGTGACGGTGCGTCCGTCTTCGTGGCGGAGGAGATTTTCGAGCAGGATGCGGAGGGAGAAGGGGAGCCTGGAGAGGTCGTAGGCGGGATCCGCTTTGGCGAGCGCGGGCAGGGAGAAGTAGGTGACGGTCTGCTTGCCGGCGGTGAGGGTGGCTTTGGCGTGGAAGGAGTCAGGGTGCTGCGTGGTCATGTTCATTTCCTTTGCGGCGAGCGCGGACAGGCTGCTTTCTTCTGAGGGAGGAGGAAGGAGGCGATGCGGTTATGCGAGTTTGCGGCCGCGGTCGCGATGACCGTGGCGGTAGCGCTTGAGAGAGGGTTGGCCGGAGACGCCTTGGGGCACTCGACGGAGCATGAGGTGATTGTATGGCGGGCAGGTTGCGGATGGGAAGTGGCGGAGGTTTGGATGACGCTGTCCGGAGTGTAGGCGGGAGCCGCTCCTGTTCGGTGAGGGCATACTCCGGCGGACTGAACAAAAGCCAAGTTGCTGTTAGTATCAGCACACTTTCCAATCATTCCAGATACGAATCGGAACGATTCGCGGTGGGCCCCTTATGTGCAGGGAGGTACCAAGATGGATGATCCGCAGTATTTTCCGAGTGAACTGAAACAGCTTGAGCGGTCCAGCGAGTCGCACCAGCCAGCGGACTGGATGTTTTTGCAGCCGGCGATCATGGACCGGATGCACGAATCTGTCATTACGTCTGATCTCGCGGGCATGATTACGGGATCGAATCGAGCTTCTTGCCGGATCTTCGGTTATAGCGCTGAAGAGCTGCGGGGCCGGCACGTGTCCCTGCTTTATCCGGAGGAAGATCTGGAGCGGTTCGAGCGAGTCGTCAAGCCGCTGGTGATGACGTCGGGCGGCTTCGACGGGGAACTGCGCAATCGAACCAAGTCCGGAGATTATCTCTACGTTCACCTTTCGGTGGTGTTGTTGCGCGACGGGGATGGCGAGCCGGTGGGGATGGGGGGGTTCTCGGTCGATGTGACCTCGCAGAAGCTGGGCGACCTGGCGTTGAAGCATGGAGAAGGGCTGGAGCTGAGGCTCGAGGAACAGACGCAGAGCATTGGTTTTATGAAGACGCTGATGCGGGCGGTCGAGCGTTCGAACGACGTCATCATGATCTGCGAGGCGGAGCCGGTAGAGATGGATGGACCGCGTGTGCTCTATGTGAACCCGGCGTTTGAGCGGATGACAGGCTATGCGGCGGAGGAAGTTCTCGGCAAGACACCGAGGATTCTGCAGGGTCCGAACCCGGAGGAAGCGACACTGGTGCGAATTCGCAAGGCTCTGAGCGCTCGCGAGCCGGCGCGGGAACTCCTGTCGAACTACCGCAAGGATGGGACGGAGATCAACGTCGAAGTTTCGATTGTGCCGGTGGCGGATGAGCGCGGCGCGTATACCTACTGGTTTGCCATCCAGCGCGACGTGACTGAGCAGTACAAGCTGCGGGAGGAGTTGCGCAGGACCAACGTCTTGCTGCGAACGATGACGGAGTCGGTGCCGCAGCTGCTTTGGACTTCGGACGCGGATGGGAGGCGAGAGTGGGTCAGCGATCGCTTTGCAGAGTTTGTGGGGGCTGAGGTGAAGGACTGCCTGGGCGATGGATGGGTGCGGTTTGTGCATCCGGAAGATCGTGAGATTGCGCTGGCGAAGTTGCAGACGCATCGACAGCTGCGGAAGGTCTGTACCACCGAGTTGAGGCTTCTCCATCGCTCGGGAAGTTATGTGTGGTTTCTGAAGCAGGCTTCTCCACGGTATGCCGCGGATGGAAGAGTGTCGAAGTGGATTGGCAGCTTTACGGATATCTCCGAGCGCAAGGCTGGCGAGTCTGCGCTCGGGAAGAGCGAAGAGCGGGTGCGGCTGGGGATGACGGTGGCCAAGCTGGCGTTGGCGGAGATTGACTACAAGACGGGGATCAGCCACCTGACGGCGGAGGCCGCGGCGCTGTTTGGACTGGGCCATCGCGCGATGGATGTGACGCGTGAGGCGGTTCATGCGACGTTTCACCCGCAGGACCAGTCTGAGCTGGAGATCAGGATTGCGGCTTGCCTGGATGGCCAGGGGGCGGGTTGGTTCGAGATGGATCACCGCGTGGTGTGGCCGCGCGGCGAGGTTCGCTGGCTCCGTGTACGGAAGCAGGTGTTTTTCGAGTGGGAGGGGGTTGACCGGAAGCCGGTTCGCGCCATGCTGGCGGCGTTCGATATCACCGAATCGAAGGCAGCCGAGTCGACCATTCGGGAGAGCGAACGGCGGTTCCGCGATCTTGCGGAGAGTATGCCGCAGTTTGTGTGGGTGACGGATGCTCCGGGACGGAAGACGTATTGCAACCAGCGCTACCTGGATTACACGGGCATTCCGTCGTGTGAGTCGATGGATATGAATTGGCTGACGTGTGTTCATCCTGAGGATCGCCCGGCGGCGGCTGAGGCTTGGGAGATGGCGATGCGGACGCAGACACCCTACATGCACGAGTACAGGCTGCGCCGGCATGACGGGGAGTACAGGCACTTCATGGCCCGGGGAATTCCGATTCGCAACGAATTCGGGGCCATCGACCGGTGGTTGGGGAGCTCGACGGACGTACATGAACGCAAGCTGGCGGAGGACGCACTGCGGAAGGCGGAAAAATTGTCGGTTGTGGGGCGGATGGCGTCGAGCATCTCGCACGAGATCAACAATCCGCTGACCGGCGCCATGAACCTGCTGTACCTGATGGAGACGAATCCTTCGATCGATGAGCATCTGCTGGGGCTGCTGCAGAGCGCGCAGGAGCAGCTTGCACGCGTGGCGGAGGTGACCAGGCAGACGCTGCTCTTTCACCGCGAGTCGACGCGCGCTTCGGAGTTGCGGGTGTCGGAGATCGTGGATGCGCTGGTGGCGCTGCATCGGCCGGCGCTCGATGCGAAGGCGACTTATGTGCGGAGACGAGATGGGCGCACGGAGCAGCTGACGGGGATGGCGGGCGAGATCCGGCAGGCGATCGCGCATGTGATGAGTAACGCGGTCGAGGCCGTGCAGGCGCGGGGCACGCTTTGGGTCCGGGTGCGGGAGTCGGTTGCACGGGGCGGTTCTGCCGAACGGCGGGGCATACGCGTGACGATCGCGGATACGGGTCGCGGTATTCCCGAGGAAGATCTGCCGCGGATTTTCGAGGCATTCTTCACGACGAAGGGGATTACTGGCACGGGCCTGGGCCTTTGGGTGACGCGCGAGATCCTGGAGCGTCATGAAGGCTTTGTGCGGGTGAGAAGCTCGGTTCGCCCGGAGGGAAGTGGCACAGTGGTGCAGGTGTTTGTGCCTTATCTTCGACGCGCTATTGGTTGACGCCGCTGGCGAGGAAACCACCGTCGACGGCGATGATCTGACCGGTGGTGAAGGAGCTTGCGTCCGACGCGAGATAGAGTGCGGTGGTGACGAGTTCTTCGGCGCGTCCGAAGCGCTTTGCGGGGGTGCGGAGGAGAAGCTCCTGTCCGCGTGGGGAATCGAGCAGAGCTGAGTTGAGGGCGGTGGGAAAGATGCCGGGCGCGATGGCGTTGACGAAGACGTTGTGCGGCGCCCACTCGACCGCGAGCGACTTGGTGAGGGCACCGACGGCGGCTTTCGAGGCGCAGTAGGGTGCGACCTCGTGGAAGGCGACGTAGGTGGAGAGCGAGGCGATGTTGATGATGCGGCCGGAGCCGCGTGCGATCATGTCCGCGCCGAAGACCTGGCAGGCGCGCAGCGTGCCGGTGAGATTGACATTGAAGATTTGATTCCAGAGGTCTTCGGTGCAGTCGAGGGTGGGGATGCGTTTGGTGATGCCGGCGCAATTGATGAGGATGTCGGGTGCGGGGAAGTCGGCGAGGATGGCGGTGCGGAGTGCTTCGACAGAGGCGCGGGTGGTGACGTCGGAGGGGTAGTTGAGGGTGCGGCGGTTTTCGTTGCGGATGGCTTCGGCCATGGTGGTGCAGGCTTCGGCGGAGCGTGAGGTGGCGATGACGTCGGCGCCGGCACGGGCGAGGCCGAGAGCGAGGGCTTTGCCGATGCCGGAGGTTCCGCCGATGACGAGAGCGAGTTTGCTGGAGAGGTCGAAGGGGTTGGTCATGCGGGGCCTTTCGTACGGGGTTCGGGGTGATGCAGGAACAAGCGAAGGCGAAGTACAGGGGTCGATCACTGCGTTCAGGATCGCGACGGGGTGGGCGGTATAGAAGCAGATTCCCTTCGGGAATGACAAAAGGTGGCTAGCGGGCGGTGTTGGCGTGGTGGCCGGCCATGAGGTGTTCGACCTCGGCGAGGGTGGCGCGGGACTGGTCGCCGGGGGTGGTCATGGTGAGGGCTCCGTGGGCTACGCCGCAGTTAAGCGCGTACTGGATGGATTGGCTGGCGAGCAGGCCCTTGTCTTCGAGCAATCCATAGATGAGGCCGGCGGCGAAGGCGTCTCCGCTTCCGACGCGGTCGAGGATGTCGAGGTGCGGGAGGTGAAGCGAGTCGTAGGCAATGCCGTTGGCGTAGGCGAAGGCGCTCCAGTCGTTGCGGCTGGCGGTGTGCGGGCGGCGAACGGTGGAGGCGATGACCTGGAGGTTGGGGAAGTCGGCCGAGACGCGTGCGGACATCTCGCGGAAGGTGTCGAGGGTATGCCAGACGGGGCCGTTGGAGGCTTCGCCGAGGGTTTGGGCAAGGTCTCCCTCGTGGCCGAAGAGGACGTCGACGAAGGGCATGAGCGAGCGGTTTGCGGCGATGGAGGCCGCACGGCCTCCGCGTCCTTTCCAGAGAGATGGTCTGTAGTTGCAGTCGAAGGAGACGATCGTTCCGGCGGCGCGGGCGGCGGTGATGGCTTCGCGGACGACTTCGGTGGAGGATGCGGAGAGCGCGGCCATGATGCCCCCCGTGTGGAACCAGCGGACGCCTTCTTCGGCGAAGATCTTTTGCCAGTTGATGACGCCGGGTTGGAGCTGGGCGATGGCGGTGTGGCCGCGGTCCATCATGCCGAGGCCGGGGCGGACGCCGAAGCCGCGTTCCAGGAAGTAGATGCCGTTTCGCGCGGTCTGGCCGATGCCGTCGAACGGCTGCCAGAGGAGGTGCGAGAGGTCGACGCCGCCCTGGAGGATGAGGTCTTCGACGAGGCGGCCGATGGGGTTGTCGACCAGTGTGGTGACGATCGAGGCTCGCTGATTGAAGCAGCGTCGCAGGCCGCGTGCGACGTTGTACTCGCCGCCACCCTCCCAGACGTTGAAGGTGCGGGTGGAGGCGATGCGGTCTTCGCCGGGGTCGAAGCGGAGCATGACCTCGCCGAGGGAGAGGATGTCCCATCGGCATGCTTCGGCGGGTTTGAGGGTGAGAGACATGGTTGGATTGTAAGTGCAAGGGCAACGGCGTCCTGATGGCGGACGGCGAGCCCTTGGGGCCGTCCTGGACGCTTCGTGTTTGGTGAGAGGGTTACCAGTCGGTCAGGGTGCCGTCCAGTTTGCGGGCTATGGGGAGGTAGGCGCGCTCATAGGGATATCTGGCTGCGAGCGTTTCGTCGATATCGACGCCGAGGCCGGGGGCTTCGCCCGGATGCATGTAACCGGCCTCGAAGGTGTAGTGGTGGGGGAAGACCGCGTCGGTAAGGGGCGTGTGGTGCATGTGCTCCTGGATGCCGAAGTTGTGGATGGCGAGTCCGAAGTGTAGGGCGGCAGCCATCGTTACAGGGGAGAGATCGGTGGCTCCGTGGAAGCCGGTGCGCACGTGGTAGAGGGCGGCGAAGTCGGCGGTTTTTTTGAGGTGGGTGATGCCGCCGCCATGCACGATGGTCATGCGGATGTAGTCGATCCACTGGTTGCGGATGAGATCGTGGCAATCCCAGACGGAGTTGAAGACTTCGCCGGTGGCGAGTGGGATGGTGGTGTGTTTGCGGATCAGCGCGAAGCCTTCCTGGAGCTCGGCGGGGCAGGGGTCTTCGAGCCAGAAGAGGTTGTAAGGTTCGAGCGACTTGCCGAGGCGCGCGGCTTCGATGGGGGTTAGGCGGTGGTGAACATCGTGGAGGAGATGCAGGTCGGGGCCGAGGTCTGCGCGGAGTTTCTCGAAGAGTCTGGGGACGTGGTTGAGGTAACGTTCGGTCGACCACAGCGATTCGGAGGGGAGGCCGCGCTCGGCAGGTTCGTAGGGCTTGCCGGCCTTGGGCACGCCGTAGCTCGAGGCTACGCCGGGGACGCCGGATTGGGCGCGGATGGCAAGGTAGCCTTGCTCCTGATGGTGGCGGACGGAGTCTACGGCTTCTTCGATGTCGCGGCCGTTGGCGTGGGTGTAGACGAGGACGCCCTGACGCGATTTGCCGCCGAGCAGGTTGTAGACGGGGGTGTTGAGGGCTTTGCCCTTGATGTCCCAGAGCGCGACGTCGACGGCGGCGATGGCGGACATGGTGACGGGGCCGCGGCGCCAGTAGGCTCCGCGATAAAGGTACTGCCAGATGTCCTCGATGTCGAAGGGGTCGCGGCCGATCAGGCAGGGGAGCACGTGCTCGGAGAGATAGCTGGCGACGGCGAGTTCGCGGCCGTTGAGCGTGGCGTCGCCGAGACCGTAGAGGCCGGCGTCGGTTTCGATCTTGAGCGTGACGAAGTTACGGTCGGGAGAGCAGACGATGAGGCGGGCTGATTTGATTTTCATAGGCAAGTGCGTCCTAACGCTGGACGGGCGCCACTTCGTGGAGTGGGAGTGCTTCGCGCGGGATGCCGAGGCGTGGGACCAGGATTTGGATGATCGACAGCGCTAGTAAGTAGGCGCTGCCGGCGAAGAGGAAGATGGGCAGGGGGTGGAGCGAGAAGTAATGTTTGACGAACCAGGTGAAGAGCGCGCCGCCACCCGCTCCGCAGGCTCCGCCGATGCCGACAACGGTCGAGACGGCGGTTGAGGGGAACATGTCGGCTGCGGTCGAGAAGATGTTGGCGGACCAGCCTTGATGGGCGGCGGCGGCAAGTGCGAAGAGCCCGATGGCGGGCCATGCGCTGTGGGGCGAGAGGATGTGCATCTCGGGGACGAAGATGATGGGGACGACGCAGAGAGCGCAGAGGAGCATGGCGGCCTTGCGACCGAAGTTGACGGTGCGGCCGCGTTTCATAAAGGAGCCGGAGAGCCAGCCGCCGGCGATCGAGCCGATGGAGGAGACCGAGTAGACGATGATGAGGGGGTACTTGGCGTGGTTGAGGTCGAGGCCATAGTTTTCGTTGAGGAACTTGGGCAGGTAGAAGAGGTAGAACCACCAGATGGGATCGGTGAGCGCCTTGCCGAGGGAGAAGGCGTAGAGGCCGCGGCTGGTGAAGACGGAGGCGTAGAGGGCGCGGCCGGTGGGGCGGGGGACGACTGTCTCTAGATTCTGTTGCGTTGTGGTGGCGCTGCGACGGAGCCGGTTGTAGGGGAAGAGCATCCAGAGGACGAGCCACAGGAGGCCCATCGAGCCGGTGCAGAGGAAGGCGGAGCGCCAGCCGTAGCGCCCGGTGACGGCGGCGATGAGGATGGGTGCGATGAAGAAGCTGGCGTTGGCTCCGGAGTTGAAGAGGCCGGTGGCGAGGGCGCGGTCTTCGGTGGGGAACCACTCGGTGGTGGCTTTGATGGCGGCGGGAAAGTTGCCGGATTCGCCCAGGCCGAGGAGGACACGCGCGATACAGAAGCCGGCGACGGAGTGGACGAGCGAGTGCGACATGGAGGCGACGGCCCAGATGCAGATAGCGAGGGCGTAGCCGTTTTTGGTGCCGAGGCGGTCGATGATGCGGCCGGCGGTGAGGAGGCCGACACCGTAGGCGATCTGGAAGGCGATGACAGTGTCGCCGTAGGCGTTGTTGTAGGCGACCTGGTGCGCAGCGTCGAGGCCCGGGATCCAGTGCATGAAGGGCAGGTGAAGGAGCGGCTCGATGAGCGAGAGGACCGAGCGGTCCATGTAGTTGATGGTGGTGGCGAGGAAGAGGAGGAAGCAGACGAACCAGCGGATGTTGGAGACGCCGGAGTCGTTGGAGGCGAGGCGTGAGGGCATGGGGGAGGCTCCGGCTGGCGGTGCGTGGGGCGGCTAGAGCCGGCGTGCGGTTAGTTTAGCTCCTGGAACGTGCCGGGCCGGCCTTATTCATGCTGGAGTTGAAGTCCGGTTTGCGGTTCTGCCGATCGGCTGGTGGAAGGATAGCGTGCGGGTCCAGTCGGGTGTCAAGACTGAGTGAGGAGCTGCTCGAGAGCTTCGCCGGCGTGTTGCCAGGTGAACTGCTGGATATGGGCGTTGCCGGCGCGGGCGAGCTGCATGCGGAGGTCTGGATCGCGGACGAGGCGGAGGAGGTTGGCGGCGTCGTCGGCGACATCGAGGGGCAGGCCTTTATCGAGGCGATCCGCCAGATGCGGCGCGAGGTCGGCCGCGCCAACGCCCTCTACATCCACGTCACGCTCGTCCCCGAGCTGGGGGGCGG
>CAXUEE010000119.1:0-252 GCA_964249905.1 uncultured Acidobacteriaceae bacterium | reverse complement strand
GGCTTCGTCATCGACCCTGCGGGCGCGGTCCGTGCCCGCTACGACAAGATCCACAGGATCGAGGTTGGCGGCGAGGGCGGCGGGATCTTTCCTCGGGCTGAGCAGGGCGGTTTGCTCGTGGAAGGCGTAGCTGGCGGGGCCTTCGATATCGGTGAGGGCGATGGCGGCGCCGCATTGAAGCGCTTCGGCGGGTGGAAGGGAGAAGCCTTCGCTCCAGCTGGCGGAGAGGAAGATGGCGGACTGGTTGTAGAG
>CAXUEE010000118.1:0-11538 GCA_964249905.1 uncultured Acidobacteriaceae bacterium | reverse complement strand
CCCCATACGGGACGCCGGGGCCAGGCAGCAGCCAGAGGAGACAGGCACAGAGGCCGGAAGCACATCTCCGCACCTGCTGCGCAGGCGGGAAAGCACCATGCCGCTTCACTCCGGGGTTCAGAGCACGGCATGCCTCTCGCCGTTTCCACACACTGGGCAGGTTCGCAGGAGACACAGGAGAAAGTTCCTCCGCACGCAATCGTCTGTCATCTTTCTTCGCCGCCCAAAGAGACGCGTGGCCTAGTCGGGCGGTGGTGGTGCCGTCGGCGGCGCAGGCGGAGCCGCGGAGGAGGGCACACCGCCGGGAGCCGCAGTGACGTCCGGAGAAGCAGAGCCTGCTTTCGCCGATTGGTTCGTCTGTTCCTGCAAGAGCTGCCGGTGATGCTCCCAGCCATTCCTTCCAGCGTGACTACCAATCCATTCTCAAGAGTCAGACCGACTCCCCTTTCGTTGGCAGGATAATACAGATTCGAGATCGCCCCGGAGATGAAGTTGCCGGCCACATTGGACGTATTGAACTGCGTCTTGCCGTTGTCTCCATGGCAGATAAAGCTGGTCAGCGCGGAATAGAGAATGCGCGATTTGACAGAGCCTGAACCTTTGCGGAAATAACGGGGGTCCTGATGCAGAAGGATCGGCAGCAATGCGTTGCCGATCAGGTTGCCATCGATGTTATCTGCATAGCTCGCCCCGACACGCTTAAAGAATCCACTTGGTCCGTGTCCATAGCCGGTATGCGAGTCGGTGAGTTCGCCGAAACCGCCGCCTACGATGAATGCCAGGCCGATCGTGTACGGATCGATAATGGTGTGGAACGACAGATTGAACTTCTGCGCCGGCGTCAGCGGCACTGCCGGACCACTGATAACAACATTAAAGAGCGGTAAGACCCCAACCCCGCGCTGTTTTTCCTGAGCCTTGACTTCACGCTCCGCCTCCTCATGCTCTTCTCGGGCCTCTCGCGCTTTGCGTTGCGCGTCTGTCTCGTTCTGCGGCACAGACGGGCTTTGCGGACTTGCTTGCGCCGGCAAAGCGGTCGGCTGCTGCGAGCTGGAAAAGGAAGGAGCATCCGGAAGAGATGCCGCCAAAGTGAACGGAACGGAGATCAACGGACCCGCGCTTGACGTCTGGGCCGGACAGGACCGAGCCCCGGCTAATACAAAAAACAAGGGTGCGCACAAAGATTGGCGCAATTGTGAGAGGTTCACGTCCTAAGTTTATCCGACCTTGCCTCGGTCTTAGTCATCGATAGCGAAATAGGCGTGCCAAAAGGAAGCAGATTCAGGATGGAAGCGAGTGCCGCACCCATGATTTAAGCTTTAGCTGAACAAAAACTCCTTGGTCCGCAGCTCCTTGACGGTGTCGCGCAGCCTGGCCGCCTTCTCAAATTCGAACTTCTTGGCCGACTCCCGCATATCCGACTCAAGCTTCCCGATGTATACGTCCAGGTCCACCTGAGAAGCAAAGTCAGGAACTCCTTCTGTCTCCTCGGTAAGATCGGCATAGTCCGCCTTCAGAATGCCCGCCAAGCCCATGTCGATATCACGGATGATCGTTGCAGGTGTTATGCCGTTCTCGTCGTTGTACCGCTCCTGCTTTTCGCGCCGGCGGTTGGTCTCATCGATCGCGCGCTGCATCGACTCCGTCATCTTGTCTGCATACAGCAGTGCGCGCCCTTCCAAATGGCGGGCCGCACGGCCGATCGTTTGAATCAGCGAACCCTGCGAACGCAGAAAGCCTTCCTTGTCTGCGTCGAGAATCGCCACCAGGCTCACCTCCGGCAGATCGAGACCTTCCCGTAGAAGATTAATGCCGATCAGCACGTCGTACTCGCCCCGGCGAAGATCACGCAGAAGCTTGATTCGCTCCAGGGTCTCGATCTCCGAATGCATGTAACGGCAGCGCACGCCCACTTCGGTGTAGTAATTGGCCAGGTCCTCCGACATACGCTTGGTCAAGGTCGTCACCAGCACACGCTGGTTCAGCTTTACCCGCTCGCGAATCTCGGCGAGCAGATCGTCAATCTGTCCCTTAATCGGGCGGATCTCAATCTGCGGATCGACCAGGCCGGTAGGCCGAATGATCTGTTCCACCACCACGCCTGAAGACTTCGTTAATTCATATGGGCCTGGAGTTGCCGAGACATAGATAATCTGCCCGGTTCGCCCTTCAAATTCATCAAACTTCAGCGGGCGATTGTCCATGGCGCTGGGCAGGCGGAATCCATAGTCCACCAGGTTCTGCTTGCGGGACCGATCGCCATGCCACATACCGTGTAACTGCGGAACCGTAACATGCGACTCATCAATGAACAAAACATAGTCTCTCGGAAAGTAATCCAGAAGCGTAGGAGGAGGTTCCCCAGGAAGTCTGCCCGAGAAATGTCGAGAGTAGTTCTCGATCCCATGGCAATAACCCACTGACTTAATCATTTCTAAGTCGAAGCGGGTCCGTTGATGAATTCTTTGTGATTCCACCAGACGTCCTTGCTGTTCTAACTCCTTTTCCCACCATTCCATCTCAGTTAATATCGACTCGCTCGCCGACTTCTTCCGCTCCGGCTGGACAACGTAGTGAGATTTTGGATAGATCGGCAGGCGTGCATACTTCTGACGCACCGTTCCAAAAAGCGGGTCGATTTGGGAGAGTGCGTCGATCTCATCCCCGAACAACTCGATGCGGTAAGCATTCTCATCGTAGGTGGGGTACACCTCGATGATGTCTCCGCGAACGCGAAAGGTGCCTCGGCGAAAGTCAACATCGTTCCGCTCATAAAGAATCTCCACCAATCTTCTGGTGATGTCTTCCCGTCGTATCTTCTGGCCGCGTTCGAGCAACAGCAGCATGCCGTAGTAAGCTTCCGGGGAACCTAATCCGTAGATACAACTTACCGAGCTGACAATAATGGCATCGCGGCGCTCAAAGAGGCTCCGAGTCGCGGACAGGCGCAGCTTGTCTAACTCCTCATTAATCGTGGCTTCTTTCTCGATGAAAAGATCTCCCGAAGGAATGTAAGCCTCCGGCTGGTAGTAGTCGTAATAAGAGACGAAATACTCGACTGCATTTTGCGGGAAAAATTGCTTGAACTCGTGATAGAGCTGCGCCGCGAGTGTTTTATTGTGCGCCAGAACCAGTGCCGGCCGCTGCACGGACTCGATGACCTTGGCCATCGTGAAGGTCTTTCCGGAGCCGGTGACACCCAGCAGCACCTGGTCCTTTTCGCCCGCGGCCAGACCGCTGACAAGTTCGCCGATCGCACGAGGCTGGTCGCCCTGGGGCTTGTAGGGTGTCGTAAGCTGGAAGTCCATCCCCTTAGGGTAAACCCCAAGGCCAAGCGGCACATCGAGCCAAGGCGCGGATTTTGCGTCTCGTTATAGTGGAGAAGGAGGATCAGCATGGGAGTCGAGCTTTGGCTGGTGCGGCACGGCGAAACCGAGTGGAGCCTGAGCGGGGCGCACACCAGTACGACCGACATTCCGCTCACCGATCACGGCCGCAAGCGAGCCGAGGAGCTACGGGATTACCTGAAAGACACGCATTTCGCCAAAGTCTTCGTCAGCCCGGCACAGAGAGCGCAGGAGACCTGCCGGATTGCCGGCTTTGCAGGGCAGGCAGTCACCATCGATAACCTGCGTGAGTGGGATTACGGAGAAGCCGAAGGCAAAACCACCAAAGACATGCGCGCGCAGTATGGACCCGATTGGAGCGTCTGGACCCACAAGCTGCTCGGCGGGGAAGAGGTGGAGGCAGTCGGTCGGCGCGCGGACAGTGTGATCCAGCAAGCCGGCTCTGAAGCAAAGGACGGAGACAAGGTCGCGCTCTTCGCTCATGCCCACATCCTCCGCATTCTGGCCGCGCGTTGGATCGGTCTCGAAGCTGCCGGCGGCCGGCACTTTGCTCTCGGTACCGGAAGCGTAAGCATTCTCGGCTGGGAACGGGAAAACGCAGTCATCGCTCACTGGAACCGCGGCTTTGAAGATTGATGCTCACGCAGATTTCATGCAGCTATCGAGCAAAGCAGATTCCTTCTGCTTCGCTGCGGAAGAGCAATCCTGCTTTTGTTGTTATCCCGTAGGGACTTTTGTTGTTATCCCGTAGGGATCTGCTTCTGTCCTCCTGCATACCTGGAAGCAGGTTGCTCTAAAGTCCTAGCGCCGCCGGCCACTCCGACGCGTGATCGACAGTCGCATCCGCGTGGGCTGCCGCCAGGGTCTCCGGTGAGAGACCAAACGTACATCCGAGCGAGCGCGCCCCCGCCGCTCGCGCCGTCTCCACATCTACATGCGAGTCGCCGATCAACACGGTCTCCGCCGGAGTAACCGCCTCGCCCATCTCCGACGCCTCCGCGATGAGCCGCAGCAGCCCCCCAGGATCAGGCTTCTTGGTTGCAAACGAGTCGCCCCCATAGTTGGCAAAAAAGAACGGAGCCAGGCCGAGACCCGCACAGATTGCCCGCGATGGCCCAACCGGCTTGTTCGTCAGCACGGCCATCGGAAGCAGTGGATTGCGTTCGCGGATGGTCGCAAGTGCTTCAAGAACACCCGGGTACACGTGGGTAAAATCAAGTTTGTGAACACGGTAGTAGGCCAGGAACCAGAGCAAAGCCTCCGGATGTGTGCTCTCCTGAGCTGGATCTGACATTGTTCCGGCTGGCTCCTCGTGCTCCAGAGCTCTGCGAATTAGGGTTGAAGCCCCATCCCCGATATAGCCCGCAATAACTTGGTCGGGGAGTTCGCGTTTCCCGAAATGTTCGAGCGTCGCATTGACCGAATGAACCAGATCCAGCCGCGAATCGATCAGAGTACCGTCCAGATCAAAAACCAGGAGCCGGGGAGAGGAATCCGCCATACCCCCATCTTAACCCGAGCGGAAACAGCCCTACGAACGGCGTTCTGCAGCCACTAAGCATATTTGCGAAGCATCCCAAGAACCTTACCCTGTATCGTCACATTCGCCGCCGGCGCATAGATGGGCTCCATCTCCGCATTCGAGGGCTGAAGCCGGATCATGGACCCTTCGCGGTAGAACCTCTTCAGCGTCGCATCGGCTCCGTCGATCAGCGCCACGATGATCTCTCCCTCCCGGGCCGTTCGCGTTCTTTCGACCAGCACGTAATCTCCGGAGACGATGTGCTCATCGCGCATGGAATCGCCTCGAACCTCGAGCGCAAATACCTCCCGATTTCCGATGATGTCGCCCAGCGAGATCGACTCCGCAGACTCAATGGCTTCAACCGGCCTGCCGGCGGCGATGCGGCCCAGCAAAGGCAAGCGCTCCGAGCCCTTCTTCGAGGCGCGCGAGGGCAGAACATCGATCGACCGGCTCCGGTTGTGTGCGCGCTGCAGCAATCCCTTGTTCTGAAGATTGGTAATGTGCTTATGCACGGTCGCCAGTGAATTCAATCCCAAACCCGAGGCAATCTCCTCATAAGAAGGAGAGTATCCATTCTTTTGTGTGAAGCTGGAGAGGAAGTCGATCACTTCTTTTTGCCGCCGTGTGATGGCCATGCCGCAATTGTAGCGAATAGAAAGCGAAACGCAAGGTAAAACTCAGCACAAAAGCCGCTTCTCCCCCAAAAGTTGAACGGATACCCTGGAAAATCGCTTCGCTGGAGCTTCGCTCGTTCCGTTTTGGAATGATGCAGACAAAGCAGAGCGTTTCTTCTTGTCCCGAGGATCGGCAAGCCTCAAGCTACTCCCAGGACGCTCGGACAGAAAAGAAGCGGACCGCCGAACCCCGAACTGCTGAGCTGAAGGAGGAACCGATGCGTGTGCTGATCCTGGAGGATGATGTTGCTCTCGGAAAGTTTCTTGCCAAAGGCATGCTCTTGGAGAAACACAAGGTAGAGGTCGAGAGTAACGGCCGCAAAGGACTGGAATCCCTGCTCCAGCATCCGCCAGACCTCCTCGTTTTGGATCTGGGTCTCCCGGAGATGGACGGACTGGAAGTGCTTGAGCGCATGCAGGGGCAATGCCCAGGAACCTCCGTGCTGGTGCTGACCGGAAGAAATGGAGTGCAGTCCCGGGTGCAATGTCTGAATTTGGGTGCTGACGATTGTCTTCCTAAGCCCTTTAGCTTCAACGAGCTTACCGCACGTTGCCGGGCTCTGCTTCGTCGCCACGAAAGACCCATCTCGGCAACCGTGCGCGTAGGCGAGATTGAGCTCGATCGCATGCAGAGAACGGTTAAACGCAAAGATCGGCTCATCGAACTGACCTCCAAGGAGTTCTCCCTCCTTGAGTACCTGGTTTTGGCACGCGGTCGAACCTGCTTGCGCACTGAACTGCTTCGTGAAGTCTGGCAGGCAGATCCCTCGACCGGTACCAATGTGGTCGACGTGTACATCAACTATCTTCGCAAGAAACTCGGACAAGGCGTAGAAAAGAAAGGCTTGGAGGGCGACTCCACGGACCGCGTAATCGAAACAGTGCGGGGAGAAGGATACGCAATCTCCCTGGCACAGGGACGGACAGATACGTCCTCGGCTCGCCCATTTCCCGGCGAGGATGTGGCTGCTTTGGTTCGTATCTCTCAGCGCGCCGTGGTAAGCGCCCTTGCCTAACACTTCTGAGCAATCGACTTCCGGCATCGATCTGCAAGACTCGCTACAGGTTGCCTTGCACGATCTCAGCCAGCCACTCACGGCTCTACAGTGCAGACTTTTTCTTTCAACGCTGCATAGTCCCGGCAGCGATCTGGAACGAGCGGAAATGCGTCAGGCGATCCAGGATGGACTTCGGCAGTGCGAACGAATGATAGCCATTATCCGTTCGCTGCAACAACACATGAACTAGCGCCACCGATAGCAGGGAAGTCTATGGAGATGTCGGGCGTTTTGCCCATGCATGATCATGCCACGATGACAAGGACCGCAGTCATCGCTGGAGCGGACGTCGCTTTGAAGCGCCGCATCTCAACCGCTCTGACCGCCCTTCGCTGGAGGGTGCGGGAAGCTGGCGGAGGCGCGGAGGCGATGGCTCTGGTGGAATCCGAACCGCCCGAGGCGCTGCTCTTGGAGGAGTGGCTTCCGGATCTGGAAGTGATCGAGTTCGCTGAACAGATGGGCCGGCTGTATCCGCAGATGGAGATTCTTTCCACGGACGGGAACGCGAACAAGATTCGCTGTCAGGCGAAGAGTTCCAGGCGCCACGAACTCCTGCACGCCCTGCGCGAGGCACAAGGAAGCCTGATCCATCCTCCAGCAGCTCAGCGAAGTGACTATCCATCCACTGCGTCGTACACTCCCCCACCCATCCAGGTCAGCATCCCGGAGATGATCGGCAAGAGTGCGCCCATGCTCGAATTAGCAAAGATGATTCGCCTGGTTGCGCCGCGCTCCACAAGCGTCTTGATTGAAGGTGAAACGGGAACAGGCAAAGAGGTCGTTGCGCAAGCGCTGCATAGGCTTGGTTCGCGCGCAAGCAAGCCCTTTGTCGTCCTGAACTGCGCCGCGATCCCGGAAAGCCTGCTGGAGGCTGAGCTCTTTGGACATACGCGCGGAGCCTTCACCGGAGCCGTTCAGTCGCGCACCGGCAGGATTGAGGCCGCTCACGGCGGTACTCTCTTTCTTGATGAGATCGGCGAAATGCCACTGGCGCTGCAGGCCAAAATGCTTCGCTTCCTGGAGTGCGGTGAACTGCAACGCGTCGGGGACAACGAAACGACGCGCGTCGATGTTCGCGTGATCGCGGCGACGCACCAGCCATTGGAACAACGCGCCGAAGAAAGAACGTTCCGGTTGGATCTCTACCACCGCCTGGCGGTGTTTCCCTTGAGTGTTCCTGCACTCCGCGAGCGCCTCGAAGACTTGCCCCTGCTTACCGGCTTTTTTCTCGAGCGGCTGGCAAAGCAGATGCCGAGCAAGAGTCTGGCTCCCGCAGCTCTCACCCTCCTGAGTACCCATTCCTGGCCGGGAAACGTGCGCGAACTGATGCATGTTCTTGAGCGCGGCGCCATCCTGGCCGAAGACCGAGCAGAGATTGGGCCTGCGGAGATCCGCTTACGTCGCAGGTGACCAGCATCCGGCATAAACCGGACTTAGAACCGCCCGAGCTCAACACGCGCCACGAGAGCGGATCCGGTCCAGGTGTCTGGTGCAAGCTGGAAGCCCCTCTGCCACTGGCGTTCCGCGACTCTGCTTCAGGCGTCCAGTCCAGGCTATGTCGGGATCATGGCTGGCAGCGTCTGCCTTGCTTCTCCTCACAGCCTCCGGAAGCTAACTGAAAAAGCGAAGGATCTAAGAAAACGTTAAGAAGAAAAAGCGAAACCTTGGCCCTTCGCTTGCTCTTCTCCTAGGTGTTCAGACGCGCTCTCAAAGCGCGAACTACACATACAGGGTCCGCCTGTCAGGAGAAGAGCAATGGAGATGGCGAATGTACTACCGGTTGCGATGTTTGGAGTTCAGGATCAGAGTGCCGCGATGTTCGGCCTGGATCTGGAGGCCGTCAGCGGTCTTCCGCAGCTTCCGGAGTTCGCCGGCGCCAAGCAGAACCAGCGCAAGCCGGCTACGGCAGGTTCTGAAGCCCTCTCGACTGCTGAGCGTGAGCAACTCCTCATGGAACATCTTCCAAGCGTCCGGTACATCGCGAGACGCATCCATGAGCGCCTTCCGCAGCATGTAGAACTCGAAGACCTGGTCTCGGCCGGCGTCGTCGGGTTGATCGATGCCCTGTCCAAGTTCGATTCCATGAAGCAGGTCCAGTTCAAGAGCTACTCGCAGTTCCGGATCCGCGGCGCCATCCTGGATTCACTCCGCAGTGTGGACTGGAGTCCCCGTGAGCTTCGTCGCAAAGGCCGCGCAGTAGAGGAAGCAATTCGGAACACCACGCAGCAGCTTGGCCGGGCACCGTCCGAGCAGGAGATTGCCAAGGAAATGCGGCTCTCACTTGCGGAGTATCAGGCCCTGATGGGCGATCTCAAAGGCTTGGAGATCGGTACGCTTCACTTGGAGCGCTCGGAAGAATCAGGCGACGAAGAACTCGCGTATATCCCTGGTTCGCCGGAGGAAGAGCCGCTCTTTCGCTGCCTCAAGGGAGAGATGAAGCAGAGGCTCGCCGACGCCATCGAGGAACTGCCAGAGAAGGAGCGCATGGTGCTTACTCTCTACTACTTCGAGGAACTGACCATGAGGGAGATCGGACTCACCCTAGGCGTGGTTGAGTCTAGGGTGTCACAGATCCACTCTTCCGCCGTCCTGCGTCTCCGGTCCGCGCTCGCAAGCCTGGCCCCTCGAGGCTCGAAAGCGGCCGTACGCGAGACTCGACGTAAGGCTTAGGTGCGAGCCGCGGGTGGGGGACTTACATGTTGGATCGCTAGTCGCAAAAATAGCCAATTTGAGTAAGCGCCTGATCGCTGAGCTTGACTCCCATCAGCCGTGCGCTCGGCGACGTATAAAGCTCGTTCTGAAAACGCTTCAGAACCGTGGAAGGGAGGTCCGTTTCGCGTAGCATACGCATCAGGGCAGCGCTGTCCGTAGCGTACACATGCTTACCAGGAACACCGCAGGACGGCTGGATGGTAAGCGAGAGAGGAATCGTAAGTGCGCCTGGAAGGGTAGGACCAGATGGTCTAGAGGTGAGGTTCATTCGCATTCCGAGATACTGTCATTCGCCTCCGAGCTTCTGAATGCCTCTTCAGCCGTCGGAGAAGAACGAAAGTGGGGTCTCAATGGCGCAAAAGTAGGACAGAAAGGGCAACGGGTTGGAATAAGACGTGTGCACCTGGTTCCCCGGCCGAACGCTCCTCGCGAACGGCAAAGACGTAATCTGCCTTTACACGGATCTCCGAGCCGAGTTCCTCTAAGTCTTGTTGTTCATTCTTTTGACGAAGTCATACATCTTTGACGCCTTCGTCCATTACCCGAACTCGACCTCTGTTCATTGCATTCCTGACGGCTCACAATCTTCTAAACGCATCTCGTTGCCATGGGAGCAAGAACCTTCTGCCTCAACTCTTCCGACAGGCCACAGCCAACACCTCCTTCGCTGCGCGGGGTGAAGAACGTTTCAGCACCGAACTGAAACGGACCAGCTTGTTGGGCCTTCCCCTTGCCCTGGGCGAGTTGGGCTGGATGTCGACGTATCTCATCGATGCCGTGATGGTCGGGCGCATGCCGCACTCCGCTCTCTCGATCGCCGCATCTTCCCTCGGGAACACGATCTACTATGCCATCGTCTTTTGCGCTATCCGCTTTCTCACCGGCCTGGAAACCCTTGCCGCTCAAGCGTATGGCCGGGACACTCCGGAAGGACGCCAGGAAGCCGTCCACCTCTTTGCGCAATCCCTCTGGTTTGTCCTGCTTGGCACCCCTACGGTCATGCTTCTCACGCTCGGGTCGCTTCCCATCCTTCGCCGCTTCGGCGTCGCTCCGGAGATCGTCTCGGAGACCAGTCGCTATCTCCACGCTCTTATCTGGTCGACCGCGCCGCTGCTGCTGTATATGGCTACTAGGCGCTATCTGCAGTCAGTGAACCGCGTCGCTCTCATTGCCGTTTCGCTGCTCACCGCAAACGTCATCAACTGGTTGGGCGACTACGCATTCCTCTTCGGTCACTTCGGCGTACCCTCGCTCGGCATCGCCGGCTCTGGATGGGCTACCTGTATTGTCCGTTTTTACATGCTCGCTCTTCTGGCAGTGGGCCTTCTACTGACCACGCGCAACCTGCAGACTCCGCTTCGCGTCGTCCACTTCAGGCCCGATCTGAAGCGGCTCCGCCTCCTAGCCCGCATCGGTTGGCCGGACGCGCTTGAAAACATCACCGATCTCGGCTTCTCCACCTACATGTCCGTCGTCTGCGCCCGGCTCGGCGCTACCCTCCTCGCCGCTCATCAAGTCGTGCTCGATCTTGACGCCCTCGTTTACATGGCGCCTCTC
The DNA here is from genome assembly GCA_964249905.1 of uncultured Acidobacteriaceae bacterium. Taxonomy (GTDB): domain Bacteria; phylum Acidobacteriota; class Terriglobia; order Terriglobales; family Acidobacteriaceae; genus Edaphobacter. The sequence continues at coordinate 665 of CAXUEE010000118.1, read as the reverse complement.
GGCCTCTCCTACGCCACCATCATCCGCGTCGGTCAGTCCGCGGGGCAGGGAAGCGCTACCCGCGTCCGCCGCTCCGCCAACGCCTCTCTCGTCCTCGGTATGGTCTACATCTCTATCGCCTCGCTTCTTTTCGCCGGTTTCCCGCACCTCTGGGCCTCTCTTTACACCACCGACCCGGCCGTCGTCGCAGCCGCCGCACCCATCTTCCTGATCTGCGGCTTGCTTCAACTCGGCGATGCCGCTAACGTCCTCTTCTCTGCCGCCCTCACCGGTGTCGGAGACACCCGCACCCCATTTCTCGCCAACACCGTCATCTATTGGCTGCTCGGCATGCCCCTCTCCTACATCCTGGCCTTCTACACGCCCCTTTCCCTCGTCGGCCTCTGGGTCGGCCGCGGCATAGCCGCCCTCCTCACCGGTCTTGTCATGGGAATTGCCTGGCGTGTCCGCATACGCCAGTCCACCGCTACCCGCCGAGCCTCCTCGCTCACCCTTCTCACCCCCTTGCACGCCGACTAACTCTCCCTGACCCGCACCCCGCAAAGAGGCCCACTATGCCCAAACCCATCCGCACCTTCCTTTTCCTGCTCTTCCTCTTTGGCGCCGGCACCCTCGCCGCCTCGGCACAATCGACCCTCGCCTCCATCACCGGCCAGGTTCAAGAC
>CAXUEE010000117.1:10105-11573 GCA_964249905.1 uncultured Acidobacteriaceae bacterium | reverse complement strand
GGAATGGTGTCGTGAGCCGGTCGTTCGAAATAGGCTTTACTGCCCATGCCTGCAGTTTTGTTGCAGCCACACCGGTTACTGAAACAGCCAGGTTCGGCGCCGATGCTCCTGAAGAGTAGACTCGTTTCGTGTAGCCGATGCGGTTGCCGACGATAACCTCGATCACCGAAGCATCCACGAACATATGCAATGTCGGTGCATCCTGCGCTTCCAACTGGACCTGCTGATCATCGACAAGAAAGGCATGCTTCTCAGGCGAGTAAACAATGCGCAGCAGCTCGTTGTTCTCCGCATGCATTTCGAAAATCATCCGTGAGCCGCGATCGCCGGAGCACACCACTTCCCCATTGGCTTGGCGCAAAAGAATAGTGAAATTGCCATCTTTCGCCTCCACCGGCAAAGAAGCGGAACGAAGCGTCGCAACCTGCGGCACTATCTCCATCCGGAGCGCTCCCTCAGTATCCAGCCGTAAATTTCTTGGCAAGCTCATCATTCCGGACCACCCGGCAGCTTGCATAGCTGCCTCGGAACGTTCCTCATGAATCCATCCCCACAGGATCCGGCGTCCATGGGCGTAGAGCTGTGTCTTTGGCTCATAAAAAGCGCCGAGATCCAACAATCCCCTTTTTGCAGGCAAGAAGGTCATCGTCCCCTCATCCAGCTTGCCCGAGACCCAGAACACCTTGCCAAGCGTCGAGTAGATCAGCACATGACCCGAGTCGAGCGGAAACAGTTCCGGGCACTCCCACATCTCTCCGTCATCACAAGGGTTCACGGTCTTTTTGCCGTTCCACTCGCCGCTGATCAGGGGATGAAGATACTGCCAATGCTTCAGGTCGTCGGATCGGTAGAGCAAAACACATCCTCCCCGATTTGCAACGCCGGAGCCGACGGTCATGTAATAGCCGTCATCCTGCTTCCACACCGAAGGGTCGCGAAACCCGGTTACCGCAAGACCAGGCGGCGGCACCGGCACGATCGGTTGCGGGTCCTTGGTCCAGGTGATCAGCTTTGGATCATCGGACCATGCGAGACACTGCGACTCCTTTGCCGTGACCTTGCCGTCGCGCAACGTGGCGAACTCCGGCGTGGTCAGCTGGGTCCCGGTGTACACCGCGTAAACCCGTTTACCTACCTGGATGGCTGATCCGGAGAAGCAGCCATACGCATCCGGACTGCCGGGAGTCGGCTGCAATGCGAGAGGCTGGTGCTTCCAATGCAGCATGTCGGGACTGGTCGCATGGTTCCAGCTCATATCGCCCCAGACCGCGGCCGTCGGATTGTACTGAAAAAACATGTGGTACAGCCCATTGAAGTAGATGGGGCCGTTCGGATCGTTCATCCAGTTCTTTGCTGGCAGCAGATGAAATTGCGGGCGCTGCGGATCTGTCGCCAAGCGCGTCGGAAGAGAGGCGTTTGACTCAGCGTAAAACTGAGTGGGCAGGAGCGCTGCCGATGCAGCGCCTCC
>CAXUEE010000117.1:1813-10095 GCA_964249905.1 uncultured Acidobacteriaceae bacterium | reverse complement strand
CGCTCCGGTTCGGGCGCAGGAAGTCGTGCTTGCGCCGATGCCGCGCCTCCTGCCCAGGTTAGAAATGCACGTCGAGTTGTGCTCAAAGAAACGCCTCCAGTGTATGCGTAAGCTCTTCAGCGAGCGGTTGAGAACTTTCGTCCTAGAACGCCAGGCGTAACGCCAGCTGCGCCGTTCTAGGGAGGTTAAGTTGATGGGTTACCTGTCCAAAGGATCCAGGAGAGGCTACGCTCAGATTCGGCTCGGCGAACTGCGCATGATTGAAGATATCGAAGATCTCTCCATCAAACCTGAGCTTGACACGTTCAGTGATGTCGAAGGACTTCATGAACGAAGTATCGAAGTTATCCTCGCCCTCCGACTTGAGGGTTGAATCGACACGCTGCTCATTGCCGAAAGAGTAAGGGTTGGGCGGTTGCACGAATGCATTGACGTTGAACCATGTGGCCGCCCGTGCGTTGCTGTGAGGGCCTCCGGACAAAGTCTTTGACACACCCGGAACGACGCTGGGGCGAATAATACCTTGTTGCGGGCTGATGCCGAAGCCCTGCGTGCCTCCGCCGAACACGCTCAGTTGGTTCGGGGCCGCCACAAGCGCTAACGGGAGGCCGCTCTTCAGGATCGTGATCCCGTTGACGCGCCAACCGCCCAAAATGGCGTTTGTGATGCCGTTACTGTGAGAAAGATAAGACTCTCCGTGACCGAAAGGGAGGTTGATGCCGTAATTGATGACAAGGTTATTGGCAAGATCCTGCTCACTGAGCGAGTACTCCGCCTGTAGATTGTCATTATCTTGTACGACCGCCGTGCCGCCCTGGCCGTCCTGGAACGCGCTTGTATTATCCACGTTGCTCATCAACTTACTCCAGGTGTAGGCCACCTGCACGATGCCTTCGTGGTTGAAGCGACGGGTGTAGGAAGCTTGTAGTGCGTTGTAGTTCGAGATGCCGAACCGGGGCACCTGCTGCAAAACACCGTTGGGATATTGAGGATGAGGCAGAAGAAGATATCCTTCGGCAACGGTAGCCCCACTGATCGGTGTACCCGCGGGCACCTGCCCAAAGAAAGGATTCGCGACCTGCGTGAGAAGACCGCTCCCAAGAGAATCATAACCGTCAGGCAATTGGTTGATGTTCAGCCCGGATGCCGTGTAAGCGGAAGCACCGATCAGATGCGTTCCCTTCGCGCCGGCATAAGCTAACGATGCTGTTGATTTGCTGGTGAGAGCCCGCTCGAAAGCAAGGTTCCATTGCTGGGCGTACCCATACTTTTGATCGGGAACCCGCGCCCAAAGGCCGTTACCGATTTGATCGTTCAGGGCAGCTTGCGTACGGCCCAGTGGAGGATTGATCCCGTTCGGCAGTGGATTGGCGACAGTTGCCAGTAAAGGTTGGCCGACAGTGTTGCTCACGTCGGTCGCCGCTCGGGCAATGGGGCTAAGCTGCGGCCCGTCCTGCGTGTACTCGGCCGGAAGATAGGAAAGCCCATAGCCGGAACGCACTACCGTCTTGTCATCAATGCGATACGCAAAGCCAACCCGGGGGGAGAAAAGCTTCCAGTGAAGCTGCTCCTCCCTGCGGGACGAGTACTGCGGGCTGTTCACAAGAGCCAGCTGCCCGGTCAACGGCTCGGCGGAACCTGTTACGGGGTTTGTAATGCTTGTTATATTTCCCACTGTCGCCGCGGCATTCGGTAAAAGAACCGTATTCAGATCGTTCTTCTCCGAGTAGGCTCCCGGCTGCTCCCCCCGCAAACCGGCCGTCAGAGTCAATTTGGGTGTCGCTTGAAAGGCGTCGGTGCCGTAGAAAGCATACGTGTGGAGGAACGCGTGCTGGGTGGTGATAGAGCTGATGCTAGTACTCGTTGGAATACCGAGCAGGAACGAAGCCAACGCGTTGCCGCCGACTCCCGTCACCGGTTGAGCTGTAAACGATGGAGTCGCATTTATAGTGAGCCCGCTGCTGTTGCCGTAGCTGGTCCACAGCGCCGAACGCAGGCTGCCGCCGGCCTTCACCGTGTGTCTGCCAAGAATCTTCGTCACGCTTCCGTTGATGGCCGACACCGTATTATTCCAGTACAGCTGCGAGAGCTCCGCGCCGATCCCATAGCCTTGAATGCCGAGCCCGGGAAGCAGCCCCTCCTGTCCCTCGCTATTCGCCTGTACGGTTCCGTAGTTAGGACCGATCGTCGACATGTTGAAGCCCTTGGATAAAGGGTTCTGGAAATTGTAGTTCTCAAGGTAAGAGACACGGAGATCCGCGATCGTGGTCGGGTTGAAGACGTGCGTGTCTCCGATCACTGCTTCCTGTGTTGTATTTCCGGTGGTACCGGCGCCGGTCTGCGTACCAAATGGATCGCTCGGGCCGTTGTGCGGGTTCCAAAATGTGTAGCGGACGAACAAGGAATCAGCCTTGGAAAGCGTGTAATCCACGCGGGCGTTGAACTGAGTTTGGTAGCCTTCGATGGGCGCACTCGCATTGGCGTTAGCTATCAGAGGTGTTTGCGCAACCCTGTTCTCATTCGGCGTTTCGAGGGTAAGAATCTTCAGCGCGACGGGATCGATTCTGTTGGGCTGAATAATATTGCCTTGAAAGGGCAAGCCGGTCGTTGGATCGTAAATAGTTTGCTCGCCGGCGAAGTTCCCTGCCAGCTCCGCCGTCGTAGGCGCGATGATGCTGGTAGGGGCTGTTGAGATCAGCGACTGATGCTCCCAAGAGAAAAAGAAAAAGGCCTTGTTCTTAAAAATCGGGCCGCCCAGGTTTGCGCCATATTGATTCTGGTGCAGCGGAGATTTGCCGAGATTCTGATGGTTGCTGAACCAGTCGTTCGCATCCAGAGCTGTGTTGCGGAAGTATTCATAGGCGCTGCCATGAAAATCATTGGTGCCGCTCTTCGTGGAGATCTGGATCACTCCGCCGCCGAAGCCGCCGAACTCCGCGCTGATGTTGTTCGTGGACACGCGAAATTCCTGAACAGCATCCTGCGTGGGAACCAGGGCGTTCACGTTGTTCTCGGGTACGTTCTGACCCATGCCGTCGAGATAGAAAAGGCTCTGGCCGCTAAAGCCGCCGCCAATCTGGTAATTGCCGTAGGCGATCGCCTGGGTCTGACCTCCGGCCTGGAAGTTACCGCTGCCGCCGTTCGCTACCGTACTGCCCTGCGTGCCGCCGCCTGGAGTGACACCGGGAACAAAATCCAGCAGGTTGTTGACGTTTCTTCCATTGAGAGGGGCGTCCAGAACCTGTCGCCCTTCAATCACGCCATCCAGCGTTGCGCTGTCCGTATGCAGATCACTGGTGGTCGCATTGACACTGACATTCTGCGAGATGTTGCCGACATTGAGCGACACGTCCACGCGTACCGTACCGCCGATCTGGACGTCAATGTTCTCCTTCGTCAAAGAATCAAAGCCCGCCTGAGTTACCGTGACGCTATACGACCCGGGGTTCAGATTGACGAAACGATACGTTCCCCCGCTTTCAGAAGTCGAATTTTCGGTCGCGTTCGTGCCGTTGTTCTTCAAGGTGACCTGAACCCCAGGGACGACCGCGCCTGAGGAATCTGTTACGGTGCCCACGATCGATCCGTAGTTGGTCTGACCGCCTACGCGTGGCCCCATCACCAAAAGAGCAACAGCCCAAAAAAGTAAAAGAAACGTCTTCGTAAATCGAAACCTGCCTATCGCAGTTAACATGCATTCTCCTTCGCCGCACAGTCGCCACACTTGTGTAAATCGTCCACCCTTGTAGAAGTTCCCATAGATAGCTGTCAATACATTTGTATACAGGAGCTCAGAAAGCTGTATATTCAAATCTTCCATCGGGGCTGATCTGCATCATGCAGATGCAGAACCGGCCGCCCCCGCCAATCAGGATTTCGTTCCGCAGGACTGTCGAACAACTAGGTGCCCGTCCAGAAGAATGGATCGGGGTGGAAGATGTGGGTTTCTCACGCGTTCAAGCATGGCGGACATGCTTGCCGCTCCAATCTCGGCACAGGGTTGGTGGAAGGTTGTCAGTGGGATGGGAAGCAGACTCGCATATTTCACATCGTCCACTCCCGCGATGCGAACGTCTTCTGGAAGCCGGACGCCCAACGACAGCAGCGTACGCATCAAATTGGCTGCCGTGAGATCGTTGGCGCACATGATGGAATCTACGTGTGTCTTCTCCAGAGCTGATCTGACAAAACTCGGGTCCGAAGCATCGCCGCGGATCACCAACTCCCTCCTCAATGGCATTTTGTGAGCATAAAGTGCTTCTCGGTAGCCGACCAGCCGGTGCTCCACCGTTTCCGCAGAATGCTCCTTCGCAAAGAAAGCAATCCGTGAACCTCCCGCTCGAATAAGATGTTCCGTAACGACGTAGCCTGCGCTTCTGTTGTTCAAGCCGACCAGATCGAACCCGCTCCGCTCGGGATACTCTACAAATTCGCGATCCAGCAGGATCACTGGAATCTTTGCCTTCGCGAGCGCCTGAACAATGCGGCTGCTGACCGGCTTCCGGGAGCTGCTGAACTCCAATGGGGCGAAAAAAACACCTGCGACGCCCTGCTCTATATACTGCGCGCAAAGCTGCTCGGCCTCTTCTTCTTTATGAGTGATGGTTGAAAGCGCGTGTCCCCAGGAAAGCGAGTGGCTTTTCACGGAAGGGGACCGCATCATCCCGCGGCAGATCGGCTCGAAGATTTCAGTTTGTCCCAGGTCCGGGATCAGCAGCCCAAAGACCTTTCCCCTATCTGCTTCCATGCCTGTGGCAAATGTGCCGGAACCCGCTCGCCTGTTCAACAATCCATCTTGCTGAAGCTGCTGCATCGCCTTCACAACAGTCATTCGGCTCACCTTGAACTTCCGGGTGAGTTCTGCTTCGCTCGGCAGGCGCGCGCCTGGGCGATATCGGCCCGTCGTCAGATCGGTCCGAAGACTCTCGATAATCTCTACGTATTTTGCTTGTTTCTTAACATCGATTCCCGCGCTCTTCGCATCCACTGCCGTACCCTTCGGCCAGCCCGCAACCTATGCGCTGGCAGTACCCCATCGAGACTGTAGACAGGTATTATCAAAATGCATATACATTTGGCTATATCAAAGCAGCTGCCGGGAGAGTCTGTATGCGGGTCTTGAGTGTAGGAGAAGTACTGTGGGACCTGTTCTCCGATAAAGAGCTTCTGGGCGGGGCTCCTCTCAACTTCTCCGTGAATGCGGCGCGGCTTGGTCATGAGCCCGCTCTGATCACTGCGGTCGGCGAGGATGAGAGAGGGCGTCAGGCACGGAAAGCCATGAGGCTATTGCACGTGGACACCCGGTTCGTTCGGGAAGTCTCCCATGCCCCTACCGGCGTAGCTGTTGTAAGCACCAATGCCGAGGGGGAACCTGAGTTCCGCATTCCCCGTCCAGCTGCCTTCGATTATGTGACGTTGGACCCCGAAGCACTCGAGCAGATCCGCTCTTTGAAACCCGATTGGCTGTATGTTGGTACTTTGGCGCAACAAACAGCGCAAGTAGAAGAGCTCACGCATCAGATTGTTCACAGCAGTCCCGAAGCCCGTTGCTTCTACGACATGAATCTGCGCACGAATGGCTGGAACCTTCCTCTCGTGCAACGTCTTTGTCAACTGGCTTCTGTGTTGAAGCTGAACGAGTTTGAAGCTCATATGCTCGGGAGTCTCACGGGTTCAGATACAAAAGTGTTCTCCCTTGAGACCTTCTGCAAAGACTGGGCCGCCCGCTATGATATCGAATGCATCTGTGTGACATTGGGACCCGCGGGATCCTTTGTTTACGAAGATGGAGAAGCCAATGTCGTTTCCGGGTACCCAATCATGGTGGACGACACAGTTGGCGCAGGAGATGCATTTGCTGCAGCCTTCCTGCATGGGTACAGCCAAGGGTGGCCGATCCTGCAAACGGCAAGATTTGCGAATGCAGCGGGTGCGATTGTTGCTAGTAGGCCGGGCGCCACTCCAGTGTGGTCCCTTGAAGAATGCTTAAATCTTGCTTCCTCTACTCTCGATAACTCCGCCGTTGAACAGAGTTGATTTATTCACATTCGAATAGCAGCAAGGGCTTGCAGGATGCCGAGCGGGCGTTGAGTCGGATATGCATTACTAACACTGCCCGCTCCCGCTGTCACAACAAAAGAGTTTCATGTGAGTTTCTGCAGATATCAGTAAGCATGGCTGGCGTTTGAAGACCAGCCACGCTTATGGGATTTATCTACTTCTTCAGGGTTGCCCAAACTTCCACTCCTGGTTTTTACCCTGGTTCATCGGCCATTGGTCGAGCACCTTGCCCGACGAAGTTGAGGAGCCGGGTACCTCCACAGCTAGGCCGCTTTGCGACACGACCATGGTGTAATTTCCATCACTGGTCGCTGAAAAGGTGAACTGCTGGTTGGCGCCTCCGTTACAGGTGTACTGGTCCAGGGTGGCTCCTGACTTAAGCGACTGTCCGACTAAGTCGAGGCAAAGACCACTGTTTACTGAGACAAGCTGATACATCCCATTGTTGAGGTAAGTGAGCTTCCATTCCTGGTTCGATCCGCCATTCGCGGTATATTGCTCGACAGTGGCGCCTTTTGCGGTCGACGCGCTCGTCACGTCCATTACCAAACCACTGTTGACGTTGGTGATCACGTATGTACCTGCGGCAGGTCCTGCGCCTGACGTTTGCAGCGACTGCAAGGATGAGGTCAACGCCGTCAAGGCACTGCCGTCCCAAGATGTGTTCAGAATGCCGTAGGTCTCCGCGGCGCCATAGGTGCGAGTGCTACCTGTGGACTCCGTTCCGTTGATGGCCCAGTAGCTCCAGTCCACCCCATACTGCTGAAACCACTCGGTCGCGAAGCCGTACCAGTATCCGTTGTTTGAGGAGCTTGAACTGGAAATACAGTTGGTAGCGGTATTGCAAGTGCCGAATTCTCCAACCCACAACGGCTGCGGGTTAGTGCCGTTTACGAGGTACGCAATCTTGGATTGAATATCACTCAGGTAACTGCTGTACCCGTCTAGATCTGAGTAGTCGCTGCCATAGTTGTGCGCTTCGTAAACGAGTCGGTTCGCGGTGTTCAAAGTTATAGGAAGGCTCGCGGCGCCGGAAAGGTCGAGCGCGAAGTTGACCCCTTCGACAAAGATCAGCAGGTTTGCATTCTGAGCAAGAATGGCATTGCCGCCAGTCTGCGCGGCCGCATGCCAGTCGGTGCTTGAATCACCGCCCCAGGTAGCGGTGCCGCGCGGTTCATTGCGCAGGTCCGCCCCGATCACCAAAGGGTTGCCCTGGTAGCGCGTTGCCATGCCGACCCAGTCGTTGACCCAGCTGGTTTGTGGGTACGCGCTGTTATACCAAAGGCTATTCCCATCGCTGGTGCTGCAGCACCACTCCGCATTGCTGGTGTGGTTATCCAAAATCACCATGATTCCAGCGTTCGTCAAAGCGCTGATGACGGAATCCATAATCGTCAGCGCGTGTTCTCCCTCAAGACTCGTGTTGGCTGTGAGGGCGTAATTGCCTACAATCGGGTTGCTCTCATACAGCTCGTTGGACCAGGGCAGCCGTACCGCATTGAAGCCGAGCGATTTGATTTGTCCGACGATCGTGGAGAGCGGCTGCAACTCCAATCCCGCGACAACATAATCGCTGGACTCGCCGCCATACCAGTTCACAGCATTCAGACGCACACGGTGGCCATTCGCGTCCACAATATATCGGCCAGCCGTGTGCAAAGGGAAGGTCTGTGCAGTAGCTGACCAACATGTGCAGAAACTAGCGGCCAGAAACGCCGATACGGAACACACCGGACCAAAACCCCGCTTGCGCGCATGGCCTGATCTGGGCTGGAACGGCTTGGTGGACATGTCAACGGAAGTGGAACATCTCACACCAAGCTTGAGAAGGCTCGCGAGATGATGGACGGCATTTGCATACAAAAGCTGCATGGGTTCTCCTAAATTACAGTTCGCTTTCTTCGTTCAGTGGCGACGCTTTGCGCGAGAGTGCTCAAGCAGTACAGGGATGTAATCGCATACATGAAGGAATGGACATCAGCGAGACACCTCACCGAATCTGCTTGGTCTAAAGGCGCGGCAACTGCAATGTCAACTGCGGCAGCGACTGTAAGTATCTGTTCCTGCTGTTGTCAAGATGCAGATCCTGCAACGTAGCATGGAAGCAGATTCGAACTGCATTCGCGTAGGCTGCCGTTGGGACCTTTATCCGTTCACGGCATTTTGCAGGTTGGCTGACCTTTAGCGCCCACTGCGGAACTCTGCCACGGCTGCTCCGGCGG
>CAXUEE010000117.1:0-1803 GCA_964249905.1 uncultured Acidobacteriaceae bacterium | reverse complement strand
CGGCACGTGGGCCTGACTCGTATCCTGCATTTAGCCTTGCTTTCTGAGGTCGATCCTCTACCGCCACACCTCCGGCACCGCCCCGCGTTCGCGCTCCTTCACCTTTTTCGCCGGCACTCCGGCATACACGCCGAATGGCTCCAAGTCCCTCGTCGCAATGGAACCGAGCCCTAGGATCGCGCCATTACCCAGGTTCACGCCGGGCGATACGATTGCGCGCGCGCATACCCAGCTGTACGCTCCCAACCGCATCGGGGCGGAAACCAGCGGAAACTCCGGATCGTTATAGGTGTGGGTCGCCCCGCACACATAGGCCCCCTGCGACACAATGGCATGCGAACCCAGAAAGAACGGCGATGGATTATACAGCTCCGCGTCGTCGGCCAGCGCGACGCGATCTTCGCATACCAGGTTCCACGGCGCCCAGATGCGGCTTTTCGGATAAAAATGGCACCTTGCTCCGAGCTTTGCTCCGAACAGCCGCAACAAGGAGGCCCGCCACGCATGGCAAGGCCGCGGAGAAATGCGGTACAGCAGCACATAAGTCATGCCCCACAACAGACGCGCGATGCGGTTGCCGAGTGAAAATGCCGGCCGCAGCGTCGGGTCTTTTCCTGCTGTGTTCCGTGGCTCCCGCACTTGTTCCAACTGCTCCAGACTCATGCCCGGTCGCCTCCCTTGCGCCGCGTTGCTTCCAGCATCTCCGCCGTCTTCAATACAATCAGCCATTCATAAAACGCCTGCAGCGTTGCATACACAAACCCCGCGCGCCCATCCAGAATGCCGCGCCGGTAAAACATCAGGTAGGCCCAGCGCATCAGCGGACGGCCCGGCAGGGAGTAGAACACTGCCTTGCGCGCTGCATGCTTCACGTTGAAATCCTTCGCAAACAGCGCCTTGGTCCAGGAAACCTCGCCGGCAAACGCGCTTCCGGCCACAATCAGCGCTTCACCGGAGGAGTAGCTGTTGTGCTTCGCCACCCAGTGTGTCAGGCCCTTCGAAAATGGGTAGTGGTCGAAGTACGCCCCCTCGCCCTCAAGATCCACAATAGTCCCATCCACCTCGACCACCTCGTTCACATCACGCCGGAAGCGCGCCCGCCCCAGCCGCACCACGCGGATGTAAAACGGCGTGGTTTGCGCATGCTTCAACCAGCGACGGAGGAAATAATCGCGCCGACGCAGCCGGAAGGCGTCTGTTTCAGGGGCAGCCCCGGCGGTTTCCCGCGCCAGCAACGCACCCAGGCCAGCGCTCGCGCGCTCGTCCGCATCCAGGATCAGCAGCCAAGGGTATTTGTACGCAATCGCAAACCCGGCATTGCGCTGCCCGGCGTAGGTGTCGAAAATGCGCTGGTGCACCTGCGCGCCGCCCTCGCGCGCCACCTCCACTGTACGGTCGGTGCTGAAGGAGTCAAGCACGTGCACATCGTCTGACCAGCCGACCGAACGGAGACAGTCCGGCAGGTCCTGCTCCTCGTTTTTCGTGATGATGAGCACAGACACCATAGCGCTTGCGGCGGTCTCCTCGTGGCTTACCCAGGCTCACAAACCCTGGGCAGCTCCAGTAAAGCCGTTTCGTCGATACGGAGAGCGATCAGCAATGTTGGACCAGGCTTTCCGTCGGGAAAGCCTCTCTTCCCCCAAAGCTTTTCTCTCTCCACCTGCAACGAGAACGGCTATAGTGTACCCGTCGCCTGGGCATGGCCGAAGGCTTTCGGCGCACGTACAGAGTTACTCAGGCCCGCGCGCCTGGCGGTAAGGACGTGTTCATGCCTGCCAGCATTTCGCGCGTTTTTAATACAAT
>CAXUEE010000116.1:2770-11597 GCA_964249905.1 uncultured Acidobacteriaceae bacterium | reverse complement strand
TCCTTATATTTTTCTTCTTTTTCGTATCGCTTACCGCTTTCCAGATATTTTTGTTTGCGCACATTCGGGTCGCGATTGCAACCGGAGATCAGCAGCAGCAAACACAGCGCCGCCGGGACCGGAAGCAAGCTGGGCAGCAGGGAAAATCCTTTCGGCATGGTCAACCTATCTCTCACGCTGTTCTTCGGCAAAATAGCGCTACTCTTCATGATTCTTAAGGGGGATCTCAATTCCACTTTAGTCTGGAATGTAGGCTGGCAACAACGGGGAGGTCTGCTTCACAAAGCTGACGGCGCGGTTGTGAGCGCTTTCGCGGCTCTCGCCGGGACGCATCGCGGTCACCACCCGCACCAGGGCGGCATCGGTCCGGCTGTAGCGGATCGAGTCAACCAGGGTGTAAAACTTGGCGGCATAGTCGCTGGCGATGCTGCGCCCGTGAGCCCGATACCAATACAGCACCTCATCCTTCGTAGAGCCATCCGAGATCACGTACTCTCCGACCCGGATGGTCTTCCCTGAATCATCCGTGATGTCAGTTGTTCCCGAAGACTCGAAGATCCACCCTGAGCCGGGAAGGCAGTTCTGCGGCGAATGAATGGATTGGCCCGTGCGCTGGGTCGGGAAGTAGCCAATGAAGAGGCCAATCGTACCCGGGTCGGCCGGCCTTCCGCTCGAGCCCGCGCCAGCTTCCGGCATATAGATCCGGTTGAGAAAGGAACCCTTTCCGAGCACGTCCAGAACATCCTGATTGATCGGCACCTCGGTGCTCGACCAGCGGCCGATCGTGCTGGGGAATTGGGTCAGCGGCGTGCTCGGAGGAACGCGGTCTTGATCTCCACGCACGTTGATGAGTGCCGCGGTGCCACCCAGCAGGCAAAGGATCGACCAGAACTGAGGCGACGTCATGCGGCAGCTCCCGCGACCGGCGGCTCTGCCAGGGCCATCAGGCGATGAACGAGATAGAGGCAGGTGAGCGACACAAGAAAGATCAGCCAGCCCGAGAACTCATGAAAGAACCCCATCGCCTTCTCCGGATCCCAGTACTGCACACAGAGCCCCGTGCCGAAGATCCGAGCCGAGTTTGCAACCACCGCAATGGGGATGCTGGCCAGCGCCAGGATCACCCGCCGGGAGGTCTGCCGTTCGATGAAGTAGCCGTAGATTACGGCAACCGTAAATAGACTCATAAGCGAGCGGATGCCGCTGCACGCCTCCGCGACCTCCAGCTGCATCGCCGGCAGTTGAATGATGTTCCCTTCCTGGAGCACCGGAACACCGGCCAGCGGAAGTAACCGGCTCGCCACGTTGGAAGAAAGAAGCTGCAAGGGGAAGGTAATGTGGTTCAGAATGAGCGTCGGCAGAGGAATGCCGAGCAGCGCGACGAAGAGCACAAACTTGAGCTGGCCCAGAATCCTCCACCCGCACAGGCTCCAGACGATTCCGGCGGTCACCAGCAGAAAGGACGTCCTCGACAGAAACAGATCGGCGCCGAAGATCCCGACCATCAGAACAAACAGACCGACCACGACCAGCCATATGCCTTGCCAGGTCGGACGCACGGGAGAGCGTTGCAACTCCGCGCGCTTATCCCACAATAAAAAAAGAACAAAGAAAGGGATCAGCATCCCATGGGACGAGTCTGGGAACTCGTACCAGTCATGGGCCAGCTTCGCCCCGATACGCGCGTACAGCACGATCATCAGGGCAGCCAGAACAAGCCCGGTGCCGAGTCCCCTCCGGCGCACGCTAAGACTGGATGCGGAGCCAGGCCGCAGCGGCGAAAGCGTTGCCGTTTCTTCCGTTAAGGCCATCTCCGCACGGACGATCCCAGGACGTTCGGTGACACTGAGGACCGGCGAGGGCGAGCCCTGGGTAGAGAAGTCAGAAACCACGGCTCGATTTTACCCCTGTCCTGGTGAAAGGTCGACTTTGAAATAGAAAACAGAAGCAGTGTCCGATAGACTCGGTCTGCGCTGCAATACCGCTTTGGTAACTCCTGCTCACCTGTTGGGGTATGGGTACCGAAACCGGCCATCGCTTAGAATAAGCGCAGTCGGCCCGCGGGCTGACGAGACTAAAGATATGCGGACCCATCTCCAGGACAGCGACGCAGTGGGAATCCGCACCATGTGCGAACTCCGTAACCCAAGTGCAGGTAGGCAATGAAGTTAGTCCTTCTCCTCATGCTGTTCTCCCCGGTGATCCCGGGCTGTCTGACGGCAATCGGCCAGCAGCCCGGCGTGACCACTCCAGTCCTGAGCGCAAGCCCGGAAGCAGCGGCCCAACCCGCGCCGCCACCGCCGGATGCTGCTTCGGCGAGCCCGGTCTCGCCCAGCTATGTCATTGGCCCAGAGGACCTCATCCAGGTGACCGTCTGGAAGGAGCCGGCCCTGTCGCAGAGTTTGACCGTTCGCCCGGATGGCATGATCTCCCTGCCGCTGCTCGGCGATGTTTCCGCATCCGGCCTGACGCCTACCCTGCTCAGCGCCAACCTGAGCAGCCGACTGAAGAAGTACATCAATGATCCCCTGGTCACCGTCACGGTGGTCACCGTCAACAGCAAGCGGATCTTTCTGCTGGGCGAGGTCGGTCACGTGGGCGGAATGTCCATGACGCCGGACATGACGCCGCTGCAGGCGATCGCCGCTGCGGGCGGACTGACCCCGTACGCGAATGCCAAGCACATCTATATTCTGCGCACTGAAAATGGCAAGCAGAAGAAGATCTTCTTCGACTACAAGAAGGCGATCAAGAGTGGAAATGAGCAGGGCATCGTCCTGGTTCCAGGCGATACCATCGTGGTTCCATGATGAAACGCGTCCACCTCGGCCTCGCTGGATCGCTTCTGCTGAAGCTGCTTGCCGCGGCGCACGGCCAGGCGATTCCCGCAGTCACCCGCGCCGGCGGCTACCTGGGATTCCAGTTGCCGACGGTCCAGGGCTCACTGCAGTATTCCGTCAGCGCTTCAGAGATCCTGACCTTCGGCTACAACGGCGCAGCCAACAATGCGCATGCCTCGAGCGTCGCCGGCAACCTTGCCTTTCTCTCGAGCGGCAACCAGCACCCGCTGAGCGTGCTCTACTCCGGAGCCTATCTTTTCGCGGCCTCGAACGAACCGTCCACGTTTGTGCAAAGCCTGACCGCGTCGCAGGTCTACAAATGGGAGAAGTGGAGCGCCTCTGCTTCCGATTCGGTCAGCTATTCCCCGGAGGCGCCCAGCGTCGGGCTGTCGGGCATCCCAGGGCTCGGCGACCAGAACCTCTTCCCAGTGACGGGGACCGGCTCCGCCAGCCAGGGTTTGTTGAGCGGCTATGCTCCGCGCGTGACAAACACCGCTTCGGGAACGCTCGCGCGCAACGTGACCGGCAGCACGTCGGTTCAGGGTACGGGCAGTTATTCGATCCTGCGCTTTGTCGGTGTCGACGCCAGCCAAGGCATTGATGACAATCAGCTTACGTTGGGCGGCGGTCTCAACCATCGAATCAACGCACTCAATAACATCGGTGCTCAGGCCAGCTACTCGCAATATACGTTCAGCGGGACTTCCACCTCGGTCACCACCGAGACCGCCCTGCTCACCTTGAACCGCCAGCTCAGCCGGAGGTTTTCGATCACCCTCGGCGTCGGACCCCAAAGAACAGCAAGCTCCAACACCACCCTTTTTCCGCCCTCCACAGGGATCAGCGTCGACGGATCGATCACGTATTCGGCCAAAACCTACAATGGCTTTCTGTCTTATTTTCGCGGAACCAGCGGCGGGGCCGGGGTCGTCACTGGAGCGCTCTCGGACAACATCACCGGCGGAGCAACACGGCGCTTCACCCGCAACATTCAGGGCACCGCCAGTGTCAGCTACTACAGCACAGAGGCGCTCTTCCCTGCCAACGCCGGGCTCCCCGCCGCCACTGCCCTGTTTCCGGCCAGCAACATCAATTCAGTGATCGGCAGCGCCCAGATGAACTACCGGCTTAGCCCAACCCTGACCGCCTATGCCAGCTATGCTGCCCTCCACCAGCTCACGCAGGGTTTAGCGGTCTCTGGCATCGCCCTGAACGGGCTCAGTCAGACGCTTGCGTTCGGCATCACCTTCTCTCCCATCGGCAGACGCTTCGGCCATAACGACTAAGGAGCAACTATGCTGGGTCACCGCGCTCTCAATCTCGACGACTACCTCTTTATCCTGAAGCGCCGCCTCTGGATCATCGCCATCCCCGCAATCTTGCTGCCCATCCTGGCCTACGCCTTCAGCTTCACGATTCCGTCGCAATACCTCTCGCAAACCCTCGTGCTGATCGACCAGCAGAAGGTTCCGGGCGATTATGTCACGCCGGTCGTCTCCTCCGATCTGGACAGCCGGCTCGCCTCCATGCGCGAGCAGATCTTCAGCCGGTCGCGCATCCAGCCCATCATCGAGCGCTACAACCTCTACGGCGCGAACAAGATGAGCATGGATGACCGCATTGACCTGGTCCGCAAAGACATCGCCATCCAGCCCATCCACTCGCAGATCGCCCACTCGGGCGGCCTGCCCGGCTTTTTTATTTCCTTCACTGCGAACGATCCGCGCACGGCGCAGCTGGTCTGCGGTGAGATCACTTCCCTCTTTCTGAGCGAAAATCTGAAGTCGCGCGAGGACTCCGCCGAGGGCACCACCGAGTTCCTGAAAGGCCAGCTGGCCGACGCCAAAAAGAGTCTCGACGAGCAGGATGCGAAACTCGCCGCCTTCCAGCGCCAGTACGTCGGCAAGCTGCCGGGAGAAGAGACTAGCAGCGTCCAGATGCTCACCAGCCTGAACACGCAGCTTGAGGCGGCAACGCAGTCGCTGGCGCGCATGGAGCAGCAGAAAAGCTACGACGAATCGCTGCTGGCCCAGCAGACAGCTGCCAGTTCCCCGGCGCTCTCGCCGAGTCAGCCCGCCGGGATCCCTGCCACTCCCGTCGCCTCTCAGGCGCAGGAGCTGGAAATGCAAAAGCTGCTCGCGGAAGAAGCTGACCTGACGGCGCACTACACCGCCGATTACCCGGACGTGATCACGATCCGCCGCAACATCGCCGACCTGCGCAGGAAGATGGCGGTAGGGCCCGCACCGGTAACGCCGGTCGCCGGAGCGCCGGAGCGCCGCGCGGTGGAATCTCCAGTCGTCCAGCAGCTGCGCGCTCAGGTACGTGCGCTCGATCTTGGCATCAACGATGCACGGCGTGAGCAGGGTAGCATTCAGAATGCCGTCCGGGTCTACCAGGACCGTATCTCGTCCAGTCCGCAGGTGCAGGAAGAATATAAGCAGCTCACACGCGATTACTCCACCGCTCAGACTTTCTATGACCGGCTGCTCAGCGAGATGAACAATGCCAAGATGGCCACCGATCTCGAGCGCCGCCAGGAAGGCGAACAGTTTCGTGTCATGGATCAACCCAATCTTCCCGACGCGCCGAACTACCCCAAACGCCCCATCTTTGCCTTGGGAGGCTTGGCAGGGGGACTTGCGTTCGGCTTGCTGATCGTGGGCATTCTCGAATATCGCGACACCGCCCTGCGTACCGAGCGCGATGTCTGGGCCTTCACCAAACTTCCGACGCTGGCCATCATCGCACTGACCGGCGAGGAACCGGCGAGCGCGCCTAGGATGCGCGGCTTCGGCCCCTGGAAGACAGCTGCCAAATGACAACCGCAATGCGAACGTTCAGGTCGGTCTATGTATAAGAGCTTCTACCAACTGCAAAGCAACCCGTTCGGGACCAGCCCCGACCCGCGCTTTCTCTACATGATGCCGCACACCCGTGAGGCGCTTGCCTGCCTGGAGTACGGTATCTCCGCCCGCAAGGGCTTCATCGTGCTCACCGGCGAGGTCGGCACCGGCAAAACCACCCTTCTTCGCCGCGCGCTGGCCTCCTTCGACCAGACAGAGGTGTTCACGTCGTTCGTCTTCAACCCGCAGTTTGAGACGCTCGACTTCCTCGAATTCGTTCTGAGCGACTTCGGCCTCACGCCCGAAAGCCGCACCAAATCCGGCATGCTCATCCAGCTGAACCGCTGGCTCATCGAGCGGTACCGCAACCGCGAGACCTGTGTCATCGTCGTCGACGAGGCGCAGGGACTCTCCCTTGAGCTGCTCGAGGAGATCCGGCTGCTCACCAATCTCGAGACTTCCTCCGAGAAACTGGTGCAGATCGTGCTTTCCGGCCAGCCGGAGTTTGAGGATAAGCTGCGGCTGCCCGCTCTACGCCAGCTGCGGCAGCGGGTTGCGCTCTGGAGCCGCACCCAGGCCATCACCCTTACGCAGACCGCCGCTTACATTGTCCAGCGGCTCAGCGTCGCCGGCACCGATCGCAAAATATTTTCTGACGACGCCGTCACGGCCGTGCATCGCGCCAGTCGCGGCATCCCCCGCGTCATCAACCTGATCTGCGAGCATGCCTTGATAGTCGGCTATGTCGACCAGCTCGAACAAATCCCGGAAGCCGTGATCCAGTCCGTCGTCAAGGACCTCGACCTCGATACACAGCCGTTCATCGTGTCTTCGGCCCAGGACACTTTCGGCGGCATGCGTGCTGCATCGGAGCGGGAAAGCAAGATGGAAAGTTCCGCGATGCTGACCGGACTCAGCGAGAAATCTGGAGGCTACATCCGATGAGCAAGATCTACGAAGCGCTTCTGCGTGCCGAGCGGGAGCGGGCCGAAGCCGGCCTGGGATCCCATGCCAGTGAAGCCGCCACGGCAGTCCTCCCCTCGGAACAAACCTCCATCCGAGGGGAGGCGGCTGAAACCGCGGAAACTCTTTCGCTTCGCCCCGCTTACGCTTCGGCCGCGATCGAGGCTCCGGTTCCTGCAAGCCCGGAGCTGGCCGAAGCTCGCCCCAAATCTTCCGCAGCTACAGCTCCATGGGTTTCTCCCGCCCCTCCTGTGGTCCATGGCGCTTCAAAACCAGCCGAGGGCGCCGCCTTCGAGATCAGCCAGGTCCGCAGACGAGCCTGGACCCCGCTCTTCGCCCAGCTTCCCGCGCTTGAAGAACGCGGCAGCGCCGTGGAGCAATTTCGCAGCCTGCGCTCGCGCATGTTCGAGTTCCGCGACCTGAACAAACTTAAATCCATCCTCATCAGCAGCGGGCTGCCTCAGGAGGGCAAGAGTTTCGTCACGGCGAACCTCGCCATCTCCTTCGCCATGCACAAGGCCAGCCGCGTCCTGCTGATCGATGGCGACATGCGCCGCAGCTCCCTGCACAAAATGCTGGGAGCGCCCAATGATGTGGGACTCTCGGACTATCTCGGCGGCAAAGCCACCCTGACCGAGGTGCTGCAACGGGCTGAAACCGGCGATCAGCCCATCCCTCACGGCCTGGCCTCGCTCACCTTCATCGCCGGCGGCACCGAAGCAGAAAAGGCCGCCGATCTCTCCGGCAATCGACGCTTCGATCAGCTCGTCGCCACGCTTTCCCCTCACTTCGACTGGATCGTCGTCGACTCCTCCCCGGTCAACCTGGTCGCCGATGGAGTCAACCTTGCTCGCGCCTGCGACGGAGTGCTCCTGGTCGCGCGTGGCGGAACAACCAAATATCAGACCGCTCAGCGCGCGTTGGCGGAACTCAAAGCTTCCCGCATCCTCGGTTTTGTTCTCAATGCCGTGAAGCGGCCGCCGGTGACCGGAGGCTATTACGGATATGACAGTTACGACAGCTACGACCCGCCCAAGCGCGAGCCGGAGCTGAGCACGAAATGATTCGTTTCCTGAACGTGTACTACCCCACGCGAACGGTCATCCTACCCGTTTGCGAGGCGATCCTCGTCGCGAGCTGCTTCTTCATCGCCGCCCTGATTGCCATGGGACCGGGTGACGCCTATATCGCCCTGAACTACGAACGAGGCTGGTGGGAGATCGGCGGAGTCACCGCCATCACGCTCACCCTCTCCTACTATTTCGACCTCTACGAGCCGCAGCTCGTCTCTTCACGCTTCGACGTCTTCTTCCGCGTGCTGCTGGTCCTCGCCTTTGACTGCTTCATCGCCTCGGCGCTGATGTACTTCTTTCCCGAGATCGGCATCGCCAAAAACGTGCCGCTGATCGGCTTCGTCCTGCTTACCCTCGCGCTCATCGCCTGGCGCCGCGCGTACGACTGGATCGTCTGGCTCAAATTCTTCCGGGAACGCGTGTACGTCATCGGTTCAGGCGACACCGCGCGCGCAACCGTCGAGCTTCTGCGCACACGCCCTGACGTCGGCATGGAAGTCGTCGACTGGGAAGACATCCAGGGCGATCAGGTCGCCCGGCGCCAGCATTGGGTAGAACAGCTCGAACGGATCTCCACATCGCATCCGGAGATCCACCGCATCATCGTTGCCATGGACCTGCAGCGCGGCGAACTGCCCGTGCAGGAGCTGCTTGACCTTCGCTTCCGCGGCGTCATTGTTGAAGAAGTCGGCAGTCTGCGGGAGCGGCTGTCCGGCAAGATTCCTCTCGATGGTCTGCGCCCAAGTCACTTTCTGTACAGTGAGGGCTTCCGTGTCCGCCCGTCGCAGCAGTTCACGCGGCAGATCGTCTCCATCTTTGCCGCCGGAGTGGGTCTTCTGCTGTTTGCGCCTTTTTTCCCCTTTGTAGTGCTGGCCGTGCGCTTGTCCTCGCAGGGTCCTATTTTCTTTAAACAGATCCGGGTCGGGGTCGGCGGGCGTAACTTCGCCGTGCTCAAGTTCCGCACCATGCGTACCGATGCCGAGGCCTCCGGAGCTAAGTGGGCCACCAAGAACGACCCGCGGGTTACTTCGGTCGGACGCTTCATGCGCAAGACCCGCATCGACGAGGTGCCGCAGCTCTGGAACGTGCTCAAGGGAGACATGGG
>CAXUEE010000116.1:0-2760 GCA_964249905.1 uncultured Acidobacteriaceae bacterium | reverse complement strand
GGGCTTTGTCGGCCCGCGTCCGGAACGGCCGGAGTTCGTCCCGATGCTCGCCGAGCAGCTACCCTTTTATAATCTCCGCCACCTCATCCGGCCCGGCCTGACCGGCTGGGCCCAGGTTCGTTACGGCTACGGAGCCACGCTCGCAGAAACCAAGGAAAAGCTGGA
Source organism: uncultured Acidobacteriaceae bacterium (assembly GCA_964249905.1). GTDB lineage: Bacteria > Acidobacteriota > Terriglobia > Terriglobales > Acidobacteriaceae > Edaphobacter. Next base: position 2,595 of record CAXUEE010000116.1, on the reverse strand, counting down.
GTACGACCTCTACTACATCAAGCACATGTCGCTCGGGCTCGACCTGCTGATCATGTTCGAGACCATCAAGATCATCCTGCGCCGCCGGGGTGCCCAGTGAAGATCATTTTCTGGTTTTCACTTAGCCTTGTCCTCTACACATACGCGGGGTATCCGCTGCTCATTGCCCTGCTTGCCCGCCTGCGCCCGCGTCCCTGGCTGCGCGCACCTTGGCCCCAAAGTTCGCAGCCCCCCATCAGCATCGTGATGGCAGTGCACAACGGCGCCTCTGCCCTGGACAGCCAGCTCGACCATCTGCTGGCGCTCACGCCCGACCTCGTCCGCGAGATCCTCGTCATCTCCGACGGCTCGACCGACGACACCGCCACCTTACTCGCGCTCCGCCAGAACCCACGCCTGCGCAGCATCCGGCTGGAGCGGCAGGTCGGCAAGGCAGCCGCGCTCAACCACGGTCTGGCCGCCGCCACCGGCGAGATCCTGCTCTTCATCGACATTCGCCCGCGCGTCGGGGAAGGCGCCCTCGCCGCCTTGCTCTCGAACTTCGCCGACCCGCACGTCGGCTGCGTTGCCGGCGAGCTCCTGCTCTCGACCGAAGGCCACGAAGCGACCGCCTCCGCCGTCAGCGGCCTTTACTGGCGCTACGAACAGTGGATTCGCAACTGCGAAGCCGCCTGGGACTCACCCGTCGGCGTCTATGGCGGCTTCTACGCCATCCGCCGAGCGCTCGCGACGAGCTATCCCGCCGGCACAATCCTTGACGACATGTTCCAGCCGCTTTCCATCCTCCGCCAGGGCTATCGCAGCGTCCTCGACCGCACCGCGCTGGTGACAGACACCTGGCCGGGCAAAACCGCCGGCGAGTACACCCGCAAGGTACGCACGCTCGCCGGCAACTTCCAGCTGCTGTCGGTCGCGCCCTGGCTGATGACCCCGAAGAACCGCGTCCTCTGGCAGCTCGTCTCGCACAAGCTGCTCCGCCTCATCGTCCCCTACTGCTTCGTCGCCCTGGTCGTCACCTCCGTGCTGCTCGGCCTGAACTCCGCCGCCTTCACCTGCTTTGCCGCACTGCAGATCGCCTTCTGGCTCATGGCCTTGGCCGCGCTTCGATTCCGCATTCCTGCCCTGCACCGGCTTGCCACGCCCGCCAGCGCGCTTCTGGTCCTGAACGCCGCAGCCGTTGGCGGTCTTTACAAATTTCTCTTCACCCAAGGTCCGCTCTGGAAGATCTGGTCCGCCACGCCCATCTCCCAGCAACAGCCCTGACCTTCTATCCATCACGACCGTACATATAGCTTCATGTACTCCGCTTCCATCCGCTCCAAGGTGAACTCCGCCTCGTACGCCCGGCGGCCGCACTCGCCTAATCGCGCACGCAACTCAGGATGCTCGGCCAGACGAGCGATCTGCCCCGCCATCGCCCGCCAGTCACCCACGGGAGCCATCAACCCACAGTCCGCCAGGCGCACCACTTCCGCCATCCCACCCACATCCGTGACTAAAGCCGGAACTCCCACCGACATCGCCTGCAACAACGACATCGGCAAACCCTCCGACACCGACGACATCGCAAACACATCCGCCGCCGCATAAAACCGTGCCGTCTCCATCTGGCGGCCCCAGAAGCGCACCGTATCGGACGCACCTCGCTCTGCGGCCAGTACCTCCAGTTCGCCTCGAACCGGACCATCGCCCACGATCCATAGCTCCAGATCCTCGACCTGCTCTCGAGCCAGCGCCACCGCACGAATCAAGGTTCCGAGATCCTTTACTGCCGCCAGGCGCCCGATAAAGACCAATGTAAACCCGCGCTTGTGCAGCCGTTCCGTCCCGGCGAGCTCGATCGGCGCAGCCCCGTTGTACACCCGCACCGTCCGGCTTTTCCGGGCAAGAGGCGCGCCTCGCAGGTTCAGGCACGTCGCATCGCAGATTCCCACCACCCAATCGCAAAAATACGAGAGCAAGCTGAACTTGATTTCGGCTGCCCTATCGTACGGTGGAGCCACCAAACTGTGCCTCGTCGCGATTACGCTGCGCACGCCCGCCAGCCGTGCGCCTATCGCCGCCTGTAGCGTCGGAGCCGGATTGTGGCAGTGCACCACGTCGGGACGCAGCGCTTGAAAATGCTGGAAATACCGCAGCATCGTCAGCGCGGGAGGCGCCTCTCCCGGCACATAAATTGCAAAACCCTCTGCTTGTAGCTCCTGCCCTACGACCCCCAAACACGAGTACGTACACACCGACACCTCATGCCCATTCGCCCGCTGCATCCGGCAAAGCTGCGCAACCAGCACCTCCGCACCGCCCAGTTCCAGGCTGTACACGACATGAACGATCTTCATGGAGTCTTTATCGGCCTATCCGCGCGAAACTTGAGCGATCTTTTTTCAAAGCAATCAATCCTTCGGGCCATACCGTCCACTTGCCGCCAATGCCATACTAGGGCAAAGCGCCGAGTCTCTCCGCGTCAGGACCGTCGTGAACTTTCCCAAAAACGCAAATCTCTGGCTGCCCGGCTATCTTCGCGATCGAGCCCGCCGCCTTGCCCGGCCAGCACCCGCCCGCCGCATCTGGGTCGCCCTCACCGACCACTATGAG
>CAXUEE010000115.1:7113-11639 GCA_964249905.1 uncultured Acidobacteriaceae bacterium | reverse complement strand
GCAGCATCTGCACTACCTGCTCGAACGGCATGTCCTGGTGCGCATATGCCCCCAGTACCCGCCCTCGCACCTGTCTCAACAGCGCTCGGAAATCCTGATCAGCATCTAGATCTGCCCGCAAAGCCAGCATGTTGACAAAGAAACCAATCAGCCCTTGCGTCGCCGGCTCGGTACGGTTGGCAACCGGGGTGCCCACCACGATCGTTTCCTGCCCGCTCCAGCGGCTTAGAAGGAGCTGAAAGGAGGCTAAAAGAACCATGAAGGGTGTCGCTTCTTCCAATCGCGCCAGCTTTTTGACCGCGTTTAACAATTGCCCGTCCAGAAAAACAGGCAGGCGATGCGCGCGGAATCTGCGGTGCATTGTGCGCGGGAAGTCAGTCGCTATATTGAGCGTTGCCGGCGCGTCTTCCAGCTGCAAGCGCCAATAGCGCTTTTGTTGCTCTAAATCTTCACCTTGCAGCCGCGTACGCTGCCACAAAGAGTAATCAGCGTACTGTACGGGCAGAGGCTCCAATGCGACTGGTTTGCCGGAGGCAAAACCCGCATAGAGCTTACCAATTTCGTTCAGCAAGACTCGCATCGACCAGCCATCCGAGATGATGTGGTGCATAGACAAGAGCACTACGTTCTCTTGCTCTCCGAGGCGCAGAAGACGCACTCGCAGCAAAGGCCCAGAGCGAAGATCGAATTCAGTTGCTGCTTCTTGCTCCGCAATCTGGTGAAGTTGACGTTCTCCACCAGGCACATCCTCAAGTTCCACAGTCCCCCGGCCGATCTCGTCGACGATCTGGTACGGAATCCCATCTTGGCTCTCAAAGCGAGTTCGAAGAATTTCATGCCGGTGCACAATGGCTGCCACGGTCGCTTGAAGAGCTTCGTGATTCAGTTTGCCGCGCAGTCGCATTCCTGCCGCGATGGTGTACGCCCCTGCGGGCACGCCGAGCTGCTCCAGCATCCACAACCGTTCCTGGGCGTAGGAGAGAGGCAAGAGTTCCGGCCTAGTCTGCCGCGTGAGCTTCGGTCGTTGTGGGTCATTGGTAACCGCTCCCGGCGTTCTAGAAAGCAAAGAGGCGGCAGCGCTTGGCCGCTCTTCGGAAGAATTCAGTATCTTGACATCAGCGGTTGCATGGTCGCTCTGCACGGAACCAGTCCGTTTTCCGGCTATCGTTCGGAGCAGCTCTGTCTGCTCTGTCAGCAAGCGCATGAGCATCTGATTTTGCGCCGCGAACATACCGCGAATTAAAGAACTATCTTCCAGTGATGGCGGAGCAGCGACCGCGGTGGTCGGGCAGGTTGCGTCTAAATACGCGGCAAGTGTCCGAATCGTATTTAACTCTTCGAAGAAATGGTGCATTGAAAGCTTCACACCATACTGCTTTTCAATCATGAGCGTGGCTTCAATTAATACGATGGAGTCCGCACCCATTTCCAGAAAAGACACATCCTCATCCAGACTTAGCGGATCGACATGAATGAGCGCGCCGATGCCGTCTCGAAGCCATGCGAGCGTGTTCAGGCCGGTTACAGCAGGGGCAAGCGCAAGATCAGGCTTTTTCTCTGATGCTGGATTTTCCGCGCTTTTAAACCACACATGAGTCCGCTGGAATGGGTAGGACGGCAAGGAAACATGCCGGTTTTCTTTTCTCGCAAAGGCGCTCCAGCAAACATCGATGCCGCGGCCGTACAACTTGAGCAGCGCATCTAGAAAAGTTGCTTCCTCGAACTCCGGTCGCTGTCCAGGGATGATTTCAACGCTTGAACCGGCCGGTGCGCAGGCTTTCGCCATTGTGGTCAGAATCGGCTTCGGCCCGATCTCCACGAGAACATCAAAACCATCCGCAAACAAGCGTTCCATGCCGCTTGCGAACTGCACAGCCTCCCGCGCATGCCGTCGCCAGTAGTTACCATCTGGAGCTTGATGAAGCACCGCACCGGTGAGGTTGGAGTAGAGCGGCAGGTTAGGCGGCATAGTACGGGTTGCGTGGGCAGCGGCTTCTAGGCCATCCAGTACTGGGTCAAGCAAGCAAGAGTGAAACGCATGCGAGGTGTTCAAGGGAACCCAGGCAATGCCCTTGGCGGTGAAACTGCGAAGCACGGCCGCGACCTCATCATTGCTTCCTGAGATGACTGTATTGCGTGGACCATTAAAGGCCGCAACCGAAACGGAAGAGCGATGAGGACTTATTACCTGTTCGACGGAGGTCGCATCCGCGAGTACGGCAACCATGCATCCCGCCGGCGGCAGCTCCTGCATCAGGCGACCGCGCTCGACGATCAAACGTAAACCGTCTTCGAACGGAATGACTCCGCTTACACAACTGGCTGCATATTCGCCGACGCTATGGCCGATAACCGCCTCCGGCCGCACATGGAACTCTTCTAGGAGGCTTACCAGCGCGAACTGAAACGAGAACAGCGCTGGCTGGCAAAAAGCTGTACTGTCGAGAACTGCTTGCCGGGCGAACATGGCCTCCAGTAAAGGACTCGGCAGAAGAGGATCGGCTATGGCGCAGCAGCGGTCCAGGGCTTCTCGGAAAACCGGATACCATTCGTACAGATGGCGCCCCATGCCTGCATACTGCGAGCCCTGCCCGGTGAACAGAAATGCGAGGCGTGGATGCTTCACGCCGACAACTGCTTCTGTTTTGTGCCCTGACTGAAAAGCATCAAGCTTGGCAATGGCATCTGCCGTCGAAGAAACAGCCAGTCCTACACGGTGTGAAAAATGGGACCGCCCTACTGCTGCCGACATGCAAACTTCGGCGATCTGTTTTTCCGGAGCTGAGGTTAAATAATTGTGGTACCGGGACGCCTGCTGAAGCAGGGCCTCGCTTGTCTTCGCCGACAACACTAATGGGTAAACCTTGCGTGTGCGAGGTGAGTTAGTCGGCGCTGAAAGTGGCGCTTCTTCAAGAAGGACGTGGGCATTGGTCCCGCTCACGCCGAAGCCGCTTATGCCGGCGCGCCGCGGCTTGGCGCCTCGCGGCCATGCAGTTGTGTGGGAGCACACCTCAACTGGGATCTCATGCCACGGTATGAGTGTGCTTGGACGTTCAAGATGCAGATGTGCCGGTATCGACTCATGCTGAAGCGCCAGCACCACCTTAATCACGCCTGCCATGCCGGCAGCAGACTCTGCATGACCGATGTTTGTCTTGACAGAACCAATACGCAGGTTGCCTTGTTCTTCACGCTTCGGCCCGTATACGGCGGTTAAGGCCTGAACCTCAATGGGATCGCCCAGAGCCGTGCCCGTTCCATGTGCTTCGACATAGTCGACAGATGCAGCCGGGAGCGCCCCGAGCGCTGTCCGCATTACGGCCTCCTGTGCGCGGCCGCTCGGCGCGGTGAAACCGCTTGAGGCGCCGTCATGATTGACAGCTGACCCACGTATCACAGCCAATACACGATCGCCGTCCGCCTCTGCATCGACGAGCCGCTTGAGCACCAAAACTCCGCAACCTTCACTGCGTACAAAACCGTCGGCGTCCGCACTAAAGGCTTTGCACCGGCCGCTGCGAGAAAGGGCGCGTGCCCGGGAAAGCGCTATGGAGTTTTCCGGCGACAAGATCAGGTTCACACCACCGACGATGGCGAGCGTACATTCCTCACTGCGCAGACTTCCGCATGCGGTGTGGATAGCGGTCAAAGAAGACGAGCAGGCCGTATCGATCGCTAAACTTGGGCCGTGAAGTCCAAGCAGGTAGGAGATGCGCCCAGAAGCCGCGTTGAGCGGATTGCCGCTCAGAAAATAATTGTCGATTGGTACGCTTTCACTATTTTTAAGTTGGAGATTGGCGTAATCATTGGTCGAAATCGCCACATATACGCCCGTCTGACTGCCTCGTAGACTTTCGACAGGAATGCCGGCGTGTTCAAGCGCTTCGTGGCTGACTTCGAGCAGCAAACGATGCTGGGGGTCCATGGAAGCAGCTTCACGGGGTGTCAGGCGAAAGAAGGCCGGATCGAACCGGTCCACGTCCCGCAGAAAACCGCCGTGCCGGGTGTACATGCGTCCTTTCGCTTCCACGTCAGAGTCATACAATTCGTCGATGCTCCAGCGCTCTACAGGCACTTCGGTGATCGCGTCGACCCCTTTGTGCAGCAAGCTCCAATAGGCGTCGAGATTATCAGCGCCTCCGGGAAAACGGCAGCTCATGCCAATGATCGCGATCGGCTCATACCCTTGCCGATGTTGCGCGGGCTGAAGGGAGCCTGTCGCTATCGTCGCAGCCGGCGTGCTTGTTGCAGCCTCTGCCGGCTTCGCCGCGAAAGATGGTGGAGACGCAAAAGAAGCATCTAGAACCGCACAGCGATCCAGCAAAGCGTCGGCTAGCGTATCGATAGACGGCTGATCAAAAAGGATTGTGGTGGGCAGGTCGGTCTGGATGGCCTTTTCGAGGCGAGAGCGAAGCTCGACTGCCATCAGTGAATCCATGCCCAGCTCAAAAAAGCCTCGACCACGATCAAGCGCCTCTGAGCCAAACCCGAGAACGTCCGCAGTCTCCCTTTCGATAAGTTCCACC
>CAXUEE010000115.1:3790-7103 GCA_964249905.1 uncultured Acidobacteriaceae bacterium | reverse complement strand
CTCCCCCGGAGAGATCTGAGGCTTGTCTCTCCGAATTACGGGAGGGAGTACGCGAGGTCCGGGGCTGAATGCAGCTACCGGCTTGATAGAAGCGGCGCGCATTAGGTCAAGAAATGGTCGCCGCCCGCGCGCCTCGTACGATTGCTGGAAGGCGGTCCAGTTCATGTCGGCAATGGCAAGCTGAGAAGCTTGCCCAACATAATCCAGCGCGTCGAGCGCTTTTTCAGGTTCGAGAGTGGTAATCCCAATGCGGCTAAGCAGCGTTTCAGAGGTTTTGGAGATCATGCCGCCGTTGGCCCATGGTCCCCAATTGAGGCTAATCGCTGGCAAGCCGAGGCGCCGGCGAAAATGCGCCAGTGCATCCAGAAACGAGTTTGCTGCCGTATAGTGGGCCTGCTTTGGTGATCCCCATGCGGAAGCGATTGAGGAGTAGAGCAGAAAGAAGTCGAGTGGAAATCGCTGGCTGCTTTCGTGCAGGAGCCAACCTCCTTCGACCTTCGGCCGCATAACCGCTATGAGGTCCGCGCTGTCGACTTGAAGCAGCGGCTTATAGCCGGCCACACCCGCCGCATGAACAATGCCACGCAGCGACCCTGCTTCGATGGAGTCAAATAATTGGCGCATGGCAAAGGAATCTGCAACATCGCAGGCAACATCCCGCACCATGACTCCTTGGCTCCGTAGGGTGGTGATGGCGTCCCGCGCCTCACTTGACGAGGGACCCTGCCTTCCAATCAATATGAGCGAGCGAGCGCCACGCTCCGTCAGCCAAAGGGCGGTTCTCAAACCAAGCGCCCCGAATCCGCCGGTGATGAGGTAGGTTGCGGTGGAATGAATTTGGAGGGGCCATAAACCTAAAGACGCAGAAGGAACAGCCAGACGCGCAGCATAACGAACTCCTCCCCTAAGTGCCACCTGATCTTCGCCGGGTCCCTCTCCACTGTTTCTGTCCAGGATTTCGGCAAGAAGCGCCCTTGCTTCTCCTTCAGCTGTTTTGCGATCGAGATCGATGAGCCCACCGAACGTATGGGGATGCTCAGCCTGGGCGCCCCGTGCCAAACCCCGAAGAAACGCCTGCGCCAGTCCTGTCATATGCGAGGAGCCAGCGGCAACTGCATCCCGGGTAATCAGCCAGCATTTCGCGTTCCTTTTCGGAGGCATCTTGGCGAGCGCCTGCAGCAAAGTCAAGAGGCTTGTGGCGGCAGATATAGACGTCTCTGTCTCATCCAGACCCCAAAGGAAAATTACCTGCACGCTCTGATAGTTATGGCCTTCTAGCAAGGCATAGAGCTGCGCCGGGACATCAAAAACTGTGGGTCGCGCCCCGTTTTGCCCCTGGACGATGGCACACATAGCACCTTGAGCGGACAGTAAGTCAGCCAACTGCCGCCCAAGACCTTGACGGTCCGCGAAGATCAACCACTCAGATTTCCTTACATCCTGTTCACTGGCTTGAAGCGATGGGATTTCCTCCCAGCGCACCTCTGAAAACCACCTTTGCACAATAGGGTCTGGCTGCGCATACGTCGGTATTGGTGTGACATGCGAGGTCGCTAGAACACTGCTTCTACTGCTACGTGCTCGTGAACTGTTGTCCTGTTGGCCTTGAGGTAAGGCCGCCGGTTCAGCGTTTGTCTGCTCTGTAGGCTTTTTCGGGACATGCTCCAAATCGCCGTTGTCTTCAAGCCAGAAGCGCCGTCGATCAAAGGGATAGTTAGGCAGAGTAGGCGCGGGCCGCCCTGTCTGCGACTGGGAACCAGCGAAGAATTGGCTCCAGTCGATTGCAAGCCCTTTAACATAGAGCGATGCCACCGCCCTTTCCAAGGCAGGACCTGCACGCAACGAGGGTAGCACCGCATCCACTTGAAGCGATTGCAGGGTTTCCCGTGACTTTGCGCAGCAGAGTGGACCTTCCAGACGATGTGTCCAGTAATCCGGTTCAACTATTTCATGAGTCACCGCTCTGCCGGTACGGGTCGAAATGAATTTCACCGCTGGGGGCGAGAGACGCACACCCCGCAACACTCGATCCCACTCCTCTGCGGAGCGCCATACCGCAACAAGCTGGAGCGCGACCTCGCGCTGCATCACACCAGCCTGGCAGGCTGCGACTAGCTCGCCGATGCCTCTGCCTAAAACCGCATATGGCTGCGCGCCCCAGGCTTTCCACAGCTCCGCCCATGCCCAACCCGCTGCAAACCTACCCGCGTCAGATCCGATCGCTGACAGCGAAAGCCCGCAGCTGTCGAATGCCTCGCGAAAAACTCCTTCTACCTCGTAGAGTTCGCGCTCGTACCGCAGCGGATGCTCGTCGAAGGCAAATGCTAAGCGGAAGGTTTTTGCGCCTCTAACCTCGCCCCTTATCAAGCGCTTTGAAGGGAGTATCTGGGCGGCACGGAACAGAAATGTATCGCGTCCCGTTGCCGCAGCGCGACATACAGCGGAAATTTCCTCCGGAGAAGCCCCTTGGAGCAGCGTTCCGTAATCTTCTGTCAGCGACCGTAGTGCGTCCACAGATTTAGCGGACATAAGCAGCATCGAGCGGCCGTTGACTGTAGAGAACTCCTCCGCTCGCGCCAGAGGTGGCTCTTCAATCACCGCATGAGCCGTCGTCCCGCTAAAACCAAAAGCACTCAGGCCGGCAATCCTTCTTGTATCGCTGCGCGGCCAGGAGATTGCCCTGTCTGCGACCTTGATGGGGATCTTTGCCCAGGGCGTATGGGGATTGGGGTTCGTGAAATGGAGCTGCGCAGGGATTGTTTCGTGCTCGAAAGCCAGTAGCAGCTTGATGAGACCTGCAATGCCGGCCGCCGGCTCCAGATGCCCGATGTTTGTCTTTACGGATCCCACGGCCAGCGGACGGTCCATCGTCCGATCTCGACCATACACCTCGGCAAGAGCTTCAAGTTCGATCGGGTCTCCCAGCGAGGTGCCCGTTCCGTGCGCCTCCACATAACGCACATCGGCCGGCGAGATCCCTCCTTGCTCGAGTGCGCGCCGCATTACGCGTTCTTGTGACGTTCGGCTGGGCACGGTTAAGCCACCGCTTGCTCCGTCCTGGTCCACCGCCGTCCCGCGCACTACACCTAAAATGCGATCTCCATCCGCCAGTGCGTCTGTGAGTCGCTTCAGCAACACCATGCCGCAACCTTCGCCGCGCACGTAACCGTCTGCAGCAGCGTCGAAGGTCTTGCATCGGCCGTCCGCAGCCAACATGCGTGCTTGCGAAAAGCTCGTCATCACTTGAGGAGACAGCATTAGGTTCACGCCTCCGGCGAAACCGAGGTTGCGTTCTGATCGGACCACTCGGGCC
>CAXUEE010000115.1:2880-3780 GCA_964249905.1 uncultured Acidobacteriaceae bacterium | reverse complement strand
TTCACGCCTCCGGCGAAAGCCATTCGCACGTCACCGGCGCGCAAACTTTCGCATGCCAGGTGAAGGCAGACCAGCGACGAGGAGCAGGCTGTGTCCACAGCCATGCTGGGCCCGGTCAGCCCAAGAAAATACGACAGCCGACCTGCGGCCATGTTCAAGGCCGTACCTGTTCCGGCGTAGCTGCTCGCCTGCTCAGGCAGACTAGCCACCCGGATCGCATGATCGAAACAGGTCATGCCGACATAGACTCCTGTGCGAGTTCCTTTTAGCCGTGTCGGCGCGAGATTGGCGTTTTCAAGCGTTTCCCAGGCCACCTCCAAAAGGAGCCTTTGCTGCGGATCTAAAAACAATGCCTCCCGCGGAGCAATGTTAAAAAATGCAGCATCGAAGCGATCGATCTGCTCCAGAAAAGCCCCGTAACGCGTGTACATCTTGCTAGGTTGGGCAGGATCCGGATCATAGTATTCGTCGATATTCCACCGCTCTCGCGGGATCTCACTTACAGCATTGCCATTGCCGTTGAGTAACGCCCAGAAGCGTTCGGGTGTCGTGCTCGCGCCGGGAAACCGGCAGGCCATGCCGACGATTGCCACAGGCGAGTTTCGTTCCGTGCGCAATGCCTCGATCTGGGCACGGCGCAGACGCAACTCCTTCAAAGCTGCCTTCAGACTTGCTGCTTCCTGCGCACTCATTGAATGCCAATCTCCTCGGCTATCAACCTTGCCAGCTCTTCTTCGCTTTCGTCATCTGCCTCGATTGCCGCTTCGGCAGCGTCTAACTCAGGTTTCAGCTCCTGCAGTAAACGTTCTGTAAGAGCCGCGATTGTAGGCGCCGTGAAGAGCAGGGTTCCCGGAAAAGTCCGTCCCAGCTTTGCGGATAGACGGTTCGTCAGTTCGAGCG
>CAXUEE010000115.1:0-2870 GCA_964249905.1 uncultured Acidobacteriaceae bacterium | reverse complement strand
TGGTTTCTGTGCTCGGCAAACGCAGGCTCTCAGCCAAAAGCTTTGCAAGTTTCTCCGTGAGTCTTTCAGTTCGCTCCCGCGGAGAGCAGGAGCGCAGCTCACGCACCCACTCTGCGTCCGCAATCGTCTGTGTACGCTCAGACGGCAACCAGGAGCCCAATTTGCCTTCTTGAAGGCGGCCCGGAGTAGAAGCATCAGACTTCCGCCACGGGCCCACGGTTTTAAGCTCCTCACTGAGATACAGCTGACGCATTTTGTTGCGCTGAACCTTGCCGCTCGAAGTGCGCTGGAGGCTGCCGGGCCGAATCAGAATGACCGCATGGAGGGAGACCTCGTGCCTTTCTAGCAGAGCATGGCGTATGCGAGCCCCAGTCGCCTCCGGATCCAGCCGGCGCATGGCACGGCGGCGCACTTCGCATGCAAGCACGACACGCTCCTCGCCAATCACCTCGATGGAAAACGCCGCACTAGCATCCGAGGCCAAGGCTGGGTCGCTCGCTTCTGCCGTTTGTTCGAGGTCCTGCGGGTACACATTGCGACCGCCCAAAATAATGAGATCCTTCAGCCGCCCCGTGATAAACAGGTCTCCCTCGTCAAGGAAGCCTAGATCTCCTGTACGCAGGTAGGCCACTCCGTCTTCCTCAAGGCGTGCGCGGAACGAATACTCTGATTCTTCAGGCCGGTTCCAGTACCCTTTGCAAATGCTTGGCCCGGCAAACCAGATTTCTCCAATCTGCCCCGGCCCGCATGGCAGGCCGGTTTCAGGGTGAACTATTCGTAACGCGTGACCGTGCACCGCTGAGCCGCAGGAAACCATACCGCGCCCGTCCGCAGCATTGCTACGCTCGCTTAGCCCTCGGCTAAGCATGTCCGCATTAAAGTAGGTGGTTGAAGGCAAGGTATGTGCTGGCTGGCTCGCAACCAATAACGTTGCCTCAGCCATGCCGTAGACAGGCCGCATTGCTTCAGCGCGAAAGCCACAGCCTGCAAACTCCCGCGTAAAATGTTTGATTGTGGACGGCCGTACCGGCTCTGCGCCGTTCAGTGCAACACGCCAACTGCTGAGATCAAGGCCGACTTTATCCGCCTCGCTTACAGCGCGGGCACACAGAGCATATGACGAATCAGGGGCGGCACTTGCCACAGCCTTGTACTTGGTGATTGCCTCCAGCCAACGAACCGGCTTTTGCATAAAGCTTCCAGGATCCATAAGCACGGACAATCCACCCGCATAAAGCGGGAAAAGAACATGTCCAATTAAGCCCATGTCATGGAAGAGCGGCAGCCAAGCGACGCACGCATCCTCTTGCCTGAACTCCAGCAGGGATAGTATCTGCCGTACATTCGTCAGAATATTGCCATGGCTGACCATTACTCCTTTTGGAGTACCGGTAGACCCAGACGTGTACTGGAGAAATGCAAGCGTCTCTCGACATACATGCGGCCGCACCCATCCCTGCTCAGAAAGAGGTGTGCTTTGATCGAAAACAAGCGCGGGCACTGTTTCTAGTTCCGGGTCACCCTCCGCGCCGTCCTGGAAGATGCTAGAAGACGCGCTATCGGTAAGAGCGAGTGCAGGGGCACAATCGCGTACGATGGCGCGCAGTCGCTCGGCCGAACGATGTCGTATCAATGGATAGGCCGGCACGCCAACAACGCCAGCATACAGGCAGCCAAGAAGTGCAACAACAAAGTCCTGACCCGTCGGGTACAGCAGAAGTACCCGATCACCCGGTGTCAGCAGGGACTGCAATTGAGCCGCTACCTGCCGGGCTCGTACACTCAACTCGGCAAAATTTAGCCGCGCTGCTTCTTGCTCACCCCGATCAAGAAAGATAAAAGCCGCGCTGTCCCCTATCTGGGACGCATGCGTCTCCACCACGTCGATTAAGCTTGTTGCTTCCACATGACCAGGCATACCGGATAAACTCGTCTTCCTTGTGACTAATACGATCTGGCAAAATGCCACGAAGGTAGGTGTAGCCTTCTGTCGAGTATCGATATTAATTAGAACAAGTATTACGAGTAGTCTTTGACCCGCAAACCTGTGAAACCCTGCATGAGCCCAGCTCTAAAGCGGGAGCCGTTTATTTTGTACGAGCGCGATCCTAATTTTACGAACTGCTCTAAGTACGGGCGCTGCGTCTCTGCTCAAGTAGAACTTTCTTCATGCTAACGCTTTAAGGCTAACGAGAGAGCTCGCAGGAATATTGCCCTACAGCAAGTAGCTGTCGGTCCTTTAAAGATTGTGTTTACGCTCCTCCCACATGCGCTGATTTGATGTTTCCAGAGCGTTAGTTCGAGTACAAGCAGTAAGCACTAGTCGACATAATCTTGTCAAGAGGTTCGTATTCTCTTGAACATTAAAAAAACGATGCGATCATTTCTACGTTTTAGCTGAACCGGTTGGCTTGAATACGAATAGAATTCGTCGCTACGACGGTGCCAGTATCAGACGCACCCTTTGCGGAGTACGGCGAGAAAGTAGAACATCCAGAGCCGCTCCCATCGCACATGCTATGCCCATGCCAAGCGTATCTGCTTTCTAGAGCCTGTTTTCAACCTGCACTGGTTTAATTGCCTTGCTGCGATCAAAGAAGGGTTCAGCATGGCTGGATGGCGCGCAGGACCAGTTACCTGGGCCATGTACATAATAATGAAGATGAGGAGTAGCAGTGTGTGCTGCCGCACCTTCTGTTGTGCCGCGAGGACAGCCCGCAGCGGAGCCTGAGCACCGGGCCGTGTTCAACGGGGTACGCTGGATCGCGAAAACTGGCTCGCCATGGCGTTGACTGCGAACGATCTGCTGCCCTGGCTACGCGCTCGTCTTCAACGCGATTCTCAGCTACAACCACCTGGCGCACACCCCC
>CAXUEE010000114.1:9934-11759 GCA_964249905.1 uncultured Acidobacteriaceae bacterium | reverse complement strand
GATGGTGATGGCGCACATGACGCAAGGTGGAACGCAGGCTGCTCCGAATGCGGGTCCGGGCTCCATGGCGAGCGAGATTTTAGGTAAGTTTCTCTAAAGCTTCAGGCAGCGTAAGGAGAGCGGGATGGCAGATTTCCAGGTACTTCAGACGAAGTATGCTCCAGTTGTAAACACGATTAAGCAATTTGAACCATATGGGGCGAAGTTCGACGGCTCGGAGCTTGTTGGCGAACAATATCACCTGGTCGCTCACGTGCCTTCCCAGGTCGTGGAAAACCGTGTGTGGGACGTGATTAAAGAGGTTGATCCCACGTATGCCGACCTGAAGCATGAGATCACGAACACTGGCGGGCAAGAGCAGAAGTATACGATCGTCGCCGGTGACAATCTAAGCAAGGTAAGTAAGCTCTTCTACGGAAACGCGAACCACTACGGAAAGATTGCAGAAGCAAGCGGAATCACCAACCCCGACCATATTCAGGTAGGCCAGGACGTTACTGTACCGGTACTCGCCTAGGAAAGCTGGATAGGAGTTAGTGCAGAAAGAGGGTGGCTTCGAAAGCCACCCTCTTTTTGCGCTTAACGATAACGCGAGACTAGAACAAAGTTAACTACCGGAACGAAGCAGCTAACTGCGATGCAGCGAACTGTTCTGCCTGCTGGGCCGTTCCCACATAGGCGCCGAGACCGAAGAACTCATGCGTCACCCCCGTGTAGAGATGGTATGACGCCTGGTTCTTCGCAGCAATCAGCGCGTTGTAATAGGCAAGACCGTCGCTGGCCAGCGGATCAATCTGTGCGCTGATGATCGTTGCGGGCGGAAGACCTTGCAAATTTGCGTTGATCGGTGTAACTCGCGGGTCGTACTGACTTACTCCATCGTTGTACAAATAGTTCTGCACAAAATAGGGCAGCTCCGCGGTGAACAGCGGCAAGGAAGAGTCCATATAGAGCAGGTCCGAGAGTTGGTTCAAGTTACTACTCGCTACCGGATAAACCAATAACTGGGCTGTCGGTGCCTGCAGACCTTGATCGCGAGCTGCGAGTGCGACTTCGGTCGCAAGATTTCCACCTGCACTCTCCCCTGCTACCGCGACCTTCGCTGCAATACCGTTGTATGTCGCGATATTACTCAGCACCCACTTATAGGAGGCGACGGCGTCATTGTAAGCCGCTGGAAAGGGAGCTTCGGGCGCCTTGCGGTACTCGACCGAGACCACAATTGCGGGGGTCCTGGCTGCCAGGATGCGCGCACTTTCGTCGTAGGTATCGATCGTCGCGATCACAAAGCCGCCGCCGTGGAAGTACAGCACGACTGGAAATGGGCCGGCACCGGCAGGAGTATAAATCCGGATTGGAATCTGGTTGCCGTCGCTCCCTGGAATCGTGAGGCCGTCCCGGACACTGCCCAGAATCGTCGGCTGCTGCATGATTCCTTTGCTGCGCACCAGGATCTTGGCGGCCTCCTGGATCGAGAGCTGCTGGCGCGCGTCGGGGGCCGAAAGATAGATAAGGGGCGTTCCCTTGATCTGGTCGTACACCTGAACGACCTGGGCCATGTCGGGCGCCATCAATGCGGCCAGCTGGGGCTGCGTCAACGGCACTTGTGCGTGAGTCTGAACGACTCCCAGACTAAGAGTCAGAGAAGCGAGAATCGCGGGCGCGGAACGAACAAGACGAGAGAGAGTCATAAGAGATCCTGAGTTGAAGTCAGCCGGAGCGGATGCGTACGGGCTCGAACGTTGGGATGCTTGTCCCCGCTGGGCGGCGGCCTGACCTTTATGAAACAGCGTTCACAGACACCGCCACGCCTGCTGCGAGGGGC
>CAXUEE010000114.1:5506-9924 GCA_964249905.1 uncultured Acidobacteriaceae bacterium | reverse complement strand
GGGCGTGGCTCAGGCGCTTTGCGTTACAGGTGTGCCTGGCACTGCCGGCCATGCTGCGCTTAGGAGTGCTCTTCGGTCCACCGCCGAAAGACGAGCGAGCCGTTGGTTCCACCAAAGCCAAAGGAATTCGACAGGGCGTAGCTAATGTTCGCCTTAATGGGCGTGTTCGGTACGTAGTTCAGACGGCACTGCGGATCGAGCTCTACGATATTCATCGTCGGCGGAGCGATGCCGTCCAGCATCGCCATGATCGTGATACCCGCCTCAAGTCCACCCGCGCCGCCGAGAAGATGGCCAGTCATCGACTTCGTCGAGCTCACGAGCAGCGTGTGATTGAGTGCTCGCTCGCCGAACACGTTTTCGATGGCCCGGGACTCAAGCGCATCTCCAAGTGGAGTCGAGGTCGCGTGCGCATTGACGTAGTCGATCTGATCGGGCGCGATGCCCGCTACTTTGAGCGCCGCTATCATGGCGCGGTAGCAGCCTTCTCCTTCGGGCGCCATACCCGTCATATGGAAGGCGTCCGCGGACATGCCGTAGCCGATGACCTCGGCCAGAATCTTGGCCCCGCGTGCCTTGGCGAACTCCAACTCTTCCAGAATCAGGATGCCTGCACCCTCGCCGACGACGAAGCCGTCACGATCTTTATCCCACGGCCGGCAGGCGTGCTCCGGATCGTCATTGCGGGTGGAAAGCGCCTTCATAGCTGCGAACCCACCTACGCCCATCGGCGTGATGGCCGCCTCAGTGCCGCCGGCGATCATGGCCTCCGCATCTCCCCGCTGAATGATCCGGAAAGCATCCCCGATCGAGTGCGCAGACGAGGTGCAGGCGGTTGCGGTCGCCTCGTTTGGTCCGCGAGCGTTGTGCTTGATGGAGACGTGTCCGGCGGCCAGGTTGACGATGGAGCCGGGAATGAAAAAGGGAGAGATCTTCCTGGGCCCTCCGGCCAGCATTGCTGAATGCTCTCGTTCGATGACGTCGAAGCCGCCGATCCCTGACCCGATGTGCACACCAAAGCGGTCCCGATTACTCTCGTCGATGATCAGCCCTGAGTGGGCCATCGCCTCTGCCGCAGCGGCCAGCGCAAAGTGGATGAAGCGGCCCATCTTGCGTGACTCTTTTTTTTCCACGAAGAGCAGCGGGTCGAAATCCTTCACTTCCGCGGCAAAACGAACCGAGTGTCCTGTAAGGTCGAATGCTTTGATCGACGCCATGCCACTGCGTCCTGCCAGCAGGCCCTGCCACACCTCGGGTGCAGTTTTGCCGACTCCACAAATAAGGCCGATACCGGTGACGACTACCCGGCGCTGTTCCTGCGGGGAGCGTGATCCAGCCAAGGGACTTTCGCGAAGCCGCTTGTTTGGCTCTTCCATGGCCGATTACTTGCCTTTCTGGTTCTTCTCGATATAGTCGACGGCGTCCTTCACAGTCTTGATCTTTTCCGCGTCCTCGTCGGGAATTTGGATATCGAAGGCCTCTTCAAACTGCATCACCAGCTCAACCACGTCCAGCGAGTCCGCCCCAAGATCCTCCTGAAAACTAGCTCCTGGCGTTACCTCGGCTTCATCGACCTGAAGCTGCTCGACAATGATCTGCTTGACCTTCTCATCTACTGCTGCCATGTGTATCTCCTGTGGATTTGTCGTTCTTCGTGCGCCGTAAGGTATCGGGCTCCATCGCTGAGCGGCCTGTCTGGGAAACAAAGCGCCTTGCCGAGTGTAAATCAAACCTAGACGGCCATGTGCGGAAGAACGTCTTGGGGCAGAACCCCGCGCGTACCTCCCGACCCTAAGCTGCACCCGCATGGACTGCGTCTAAAACCACATGAGAGACACTTTGTCCCATGCGTTCGAACGGCGGTTTGGCTGGCGCGTCAGCCCGGCTGCCTTGCTCGGCTGGCTTCTTACGTGCAACGTCCAGGGCCACCCGCAAACAAAGCCCGCGGAACAGCTCCAGCCGCCTTGCCCAAATCTGAAGCAGCCGCATACCGGCGTCGAGGGTGACCGACCGTTCGTGGAGGTGCAGGTGAAGATGGATGTCGACGTCGACGGAGCGCCGAACGCCTACGGCCCAAAAGGCAAGCCGGCGCTGGACATTCTCAAGCATGCGCGCTCACCCAAGGGCAGTGAGCATCCCGGTGAGATCGTCGGGTATATGACCGAGTACACGGGCGGCCCGCCGACAGTGCAAGGGAAAAACGATCCTTACCCAGGGTATTACGTGTCGCAGACCGACTTCGCCGATCCGCACAATCCGCGCATGGAAGATCCACGCCGCTACGTCGATGCGACCCGGATCAACTATGTCGTGCAGGGTAAAGTCGCGCGACAGGCAGGTGCGGGTATGGGCGACTTCGCTGTCGTTTACAGCTGCCGCACCGGGAAAAGCGTGTATGCGATCCTGGCGGATTCCGGCAATGAAAGCGGCGCGGAGGGTTCGCTTGCCCTGGTACGGGCGCTGGGGTATCCGCTCAAGAACGGAATCGACGACTCGGTCGATCATCCGGAGATCGTGATTCGCTACTACCCACGCAGCAATCCGGCCAAACAGTTTTTCAAGACTCAGGCGGAGCTCGATGCGGCTGCGGTGAAGCTTGGCTTGAAGAAGTAAGCTGCGGCTTAGTTATCTTCGCCGTTCGCCACCAGGCGCAGCGTGCCGTTGGCCAGTTCCGGCGGAGCAGCAGGATCACTCACCTCGCGCAGAGTGCGGTGGATGGCACGAGTACGCACCCCCACATCGGCCAGAGTCTTCTGGATCTTGCCGACATCGCCTTCCACCTTTTCCATCAGCGTGCCGAATTTGCCGAACTCGGTTTTGGCGGAGGCCAACACCTTCCAGACCTCGTCTCCCTTCTCCTGCAGCGCAAGCATGTGAAAGCCCATCTGGAAACTGGTCAGGATCGCCGAAAGCGTGGACGGCCCCGCGATCGTGACCTGACACTTTGTCTGGATCTCCGCCTGGAGTGCGTCGCGGCGCATCACTTCGGCGTACAGTCCCTCGGTCGGGAGAAACATGATCGCGTGCGGCGTCGTGTGTGGCGGATGAATGTACTTCTCACAGATCCGCTTGCCTTCGATGCGGATGGCCGCCTCAAAACCCTTGCCCGCGGCAAGCAGCAACTCCGGGTCGTTTCCCGCGTAGGCCGTTTCGAGCCGCTCCCATGCCTCGCGAGGGAACTTCGCATCGATCGGCAGTAAGGTCTCTCCGTGGTGACCGGGAAAGCGAACCGCGAACTCCACGACTTCCTGCGTGTTCGGCCGGACGCGGGCGTTGCGAACGAACTGTGAAGGCGCCAGCATCTGTTCGAGCAGCATGCCGAGCTGCACCTCTGCGAATCCGCCACGCGACTTCACGTTGGTAAAAATTCGGGAAAGGCCGTCGACGCCTTCAGAAAGCTTGGACATCTCGCCTAGCCCGGTGTGCACCTTGTTCAGCTGGTCTGTGACCTGGCCGAAGCTTTCGGTCAGGCGTGTGTGCAAGGTGGCATGCAGCTTCTCATCCACCGTGGCGCGCATCTGTTCGAGCTTGGCCGTATTGGCTGCATTGAGGTGATCCAGGCGCTCCTGCACCGCGTTTCGGAGGCGCTCTCCGTCCTGCAGGTTCGCGCTTCCAAGCTCGGCGAGCCTCCCGTGCAGAGCCGCCTGCGCCTCCAGCTGATGCCGAGCATTCTCTGCGGTGAATCCGTTGAACCGATGCGCGAGCCCGTCGAGCTGGTTCTGGACAGCCGCGCGCAAGGTCTCCGCAGAGCCCTTGTTGTCGGTTCGAAAGGCATCGAGGCCGGCCGTCAGCGCGGCTCCCAGCGATGCCAAGAGGTGCGTCATCTCACTTCGCAGCGCCGCGCTGGAGGCTGCGCTGCTCTCCCGGGACGCGTGCGCTTCGGCCAGCACCTCGGCCCGCATCTGTCCCAGGGAGGCACGCACGTATCCATCGAGCGCATCGGCGCGCGTATCGACCCGTGCCAGCTGATCGGGAAGCTGCAGCATGCGTACGTCCGGCGCTGCCGGCGCGGGAGTACGTCTCGCGAGAAGGACCAGCAGGGCGATCAGGATCAGTGTTTGCAGGACGACGACGGCCAGCAGCATCTTCGGTTTTCCTTCGCCTAGAGCATAGCAGAAGGACGGTTAACTTCCGCGTCATTCTGCAGACTCTGAGGAGAAAAGAGGAGGAAAACTCGCCCGCCGGCTTGGGGCCGAGGCGGGCCTCTTTCTAAATGATGCGCTGACCGGAGGCCGTCTTGCGCACACCGGAGGGATGGGTCTGGTCTCCGTCCGGCTCCGCTGAACCAAGGATGGCGTCCGCGACGGAGGCGGCCGCGCGCGCCGCGGGAACATCGTGAACCCGGACAAGATGCGCGCCGGACAGGATGGCGGCCACCTTGGCGGCGGTGGGCGCGTCCTGGCGGGTATGGGGCGTGG
>CAXUEE010000114.1:0-5496 GCA_964249905.1 uncultured Acidobacteriaceae bacterium | reverse complement strand
GGCCTGCATCAGGTGAGCGGTCAGGAAACGTTTGCGCGAAACCCCGGCCAGCAAAGGCAGCGCGAACTGGTGGAGCTCCGCAAAGTGCGCCAAAAGGGTGAAGTTTTCGTCTCCAGCTTTGCCAAAGCCGAAGCCGGGATCGAGCACCATGTTCGCGCGCGGAATCCCGGCCGTCCGAGCGACGCTCAGGGTGTGCGCCAGCCCCGACACCAGCAAGGGAAGAATATCCGCGTGGGGCAGCGGCGGCAGGTTGTTCCACATGCGCGGCGCCCCGCGGGTATGCATCAGGATGGCCCCCGGCTGATCGCGGGCGAGCACAGCGGCCATGCCACGATCCCAAAGCAGGCCGGAGACGTCGTTGATGATCTCCGCACCCGCTGCGAGCGCCCGTTCGGCGGTCGAAGCATGGTAGGTATCGACCGAGATGATCGTATCGTGGCGAGCCGCAAGGATCGCCTGCACGACGGGCAGAATCCGCTCCTGCTCTTGTTCCGGCGTGACCGGGGTGGAGTTGGGCCGGGTGGACTCGCCGCCGACATCGATCAGGTCCGCGCCGGCGTCCAGCAGGGTGAGCGCGTAGTTGACCGCGGCCGTCATGGTGGGAAAGCGATGGGCTTCAGAGAAGCTGTCGGGGGTGACGTTGAGGATACCCATCACCAGCGTCCGGCGTCCTAGCGGGAGACTGCGCGTACGCAAACGCCAGGTAAACCGTGGGCGAGCAAGGAAAGCCATGGTCGTTCCGTTCCTAGACAGAAGAGTGCAGACAGGGGAAAAGAGGCAAAAGGCTCAGAGGCGCTCTCAAGGGCGCTTAGACCAGGATCCTCAACTCCATTCGTCGAGACGCGGATCCGTTTGCAAAGATTACGAGATCAAACCGTCATCAGTTCTTTTTCTTTTGCTTTAAAGAGATCCTCGAGCCGTTTTATCTCGGCGTCGGTGAGTTGTTGGACCTCTTCGGTGGCGCGCTTCTCGTCGTCAGCAGAGATCGCCTTATCCTTGGCTGCTTTTTTGATTGCCTCGTTTCCATCCCGGCGAATGTTGCGCATGCTGGTCTTGTGTCCTTCGAGAACTGCGGCCAGGTTCCGGACCGCCTCCCTGCGGCGCTCTTCGTTCATAGGCGGGATCGGCACGCGGATGACGCGCCCATCGTGCATAGGGTTGAAGCCCTGGTTGGAGGTACGAATGGCCTTCTCGATCATCGGAACCAGCGAGATCTCCCACGGCTGGACCAGGATGAGCTGCGCTTCAGGCGTGGTTATCTGCGCCACCTGCGAGACGGGGGTGTCTGTGCCGTAGTAGTCGACCTTGACCTGGTCGAGCATATGAACGCTGGCGCGGCCGGTGCGCGCGGAGAGCAGGTTCGCGCGGAAATCCTCAACTGTTTTTTCCATCCGGCTTTTGAGCTGTCGGGCTACATCCTTCAACGGAGGCAGGCTATCCATGGCAGAGGCCATCGTTTTCACGTCCTTCAGGCGCGGCTGCGCCGTGGTCCATTCTACTGAAATCTCCGGCGCAGAGATGCCTGTTCACGTCCGGGCCGTCGGGGTTGCGGGCCGGTTCCGGGGCACACGTTACAATTGCGCTCATGCAAAAGGTCACCACGCCGCCGGCAAAGACGGTGGTTTCCACTTCGGCGGCTCCGGCCGCGATCGGCCCTTACTCGCAGGCAATTCGGGTGGGCGATACGCTTTACACCTCGGGCCAGATTCCTATCGATCCGGCTACGGGCGACTTCGTTCCCGGCGGCATCACCGAGCAGACCATGCAGGTGCTCGAGAACCTGAAGGCGATCCTCGCCGAGGCGGGGATGGATTTCACACACGTCGTCAAGACGACGGTCTTCCTCAAGGATATGCGGGAGTTCGCGGCGATGAACGAGGTCTACTCCCGCTACCTGGCGCCGCAGGGGGCGGTTCCGCCTGCGCGCTCTACGGTGCAGGTGGCAGCGCTGCCGAAAAACGCTCTGGTGGAGATTGAGGTCATTGCAAAAGGAGCCTAAGGGTGAGACCCCAATCCTCTGAGGGTGCGAAAGCCGGTCCGGATGCTGAGTGGCGTTTTTCTGAACTAACGGCGCTGCTGGCGCACCGCTTCCCTGCTCAGACGGGCCGAAAATATCTTCTTGCGCATCTAACCCGGTAGTTCGCTGAGGAGGCTGTACCGTGTCCCAGACCGCAAGCATTGAGCCCCGTCCCAAGGTCCAGAAGTCCACCGAGGAATGGCGCCGGGAGCTTACCCCGGAGCAGTTTCATGTGATGTTCGAGAAAGGCACCGAGCGTGCGTTTACCGGCACGCTGGTCAACAATCACGAGACCGGCATGTACCTATGCGGCGCATGCAAAGCGCCGCTTTTTGCCTCGGATACGAAGTTTGAGTCGGGCTCGGGCTGGCCCAGTTTCTGGAGTCCGATCAGCCCGCTTGCGGTCGAGGCGCACGAGGACCGCACCTACGGGATGCGCCGGGTAGAGATCACCTGTGCGACGTGCGGGGCGCACCTGGGACACGTGTTCCCGGATGGCCCGAAGCCGACGGGCGAACGGTACTGCATGAACTCGGCCTCGCTGGCGTTCAAGAAAAGCTAGCCGGCAGCGGTGCTGGTGCTAGACGGCCTTCCGCTGGAAGGTCGTCTTTTTAGTGTTGGCGAACGAGTCTTTGGCTTTGAAGGAAGCTACCGGGGCGCCGGCGTTCTGCTTGGCTCCGCTCTTGCCCTGCTCGGCTTTTTCGCGCGCCGCCTGGAGTTTCTGGGCCGCCCGCCCCAGCCCGCCAATCTTGATTTTGCCCGGCTTCGGAATGAAATCACTCATAGATCCATGCTCTCATGATCAGAATTTGGCTGTTCCGGTGGGACGCGGGGCGGGTGAAAGGTCCCGGCCGGCAGTCAGTCGAAGCTGTGCTGTTTCTGTGCTTTTAGACTTTGACGATCTTGCCGGTTTTGATGCAGCTGGTGCAGACGCTCATGCGCTGGGAGCCGCCGGCAACCTTGGCCCGGACAGGGCGCAGGTTGACGTTCCAGCGACGCCGCGTCTTGTTGTTTGCGTGAGAGACGTTGTTGCCGAACTGCGGGCCCTTGCCGCAAAGTTCACATTTGGCTGCCATGACGTGATGCTCCTGATCTCCGTGGGAAGGGGCGCGAGCGAAGCTATCCGCTGACTCTGTCCCAGGCCGACTCCAGTCGCACGCCGCATACCAAAAGGCACAAGTCAGGGCGCGACCAGTATGGTCGTGAGTTGTTAGAATAGGGTATCGCCGGGAACGAGTCAAGGGTGTGCGGTCCCGTTAGACTGGTTTGCGGAGAGACCCATGCCACGTGAGATCGACTGGAACGATACCGAAGAGATTGGTATTCAGCTTCAAGAAAAATATCCGGAGATCGAGCCGTACAGCGTTCGATTTACGGATCTGCACCGCTATGTCACCGAGCTGGCAGGCTTTCGCGGAGATCCGGCGAAATCGACTGAACCTTTACTTGAGGCGATTCAAACGGCCTGGAACGAAGAATATGAGGATGCGAAGGATCTCTGATTGCGGCTGGACCCAACCCACCGGGGAGAGGAGATTGTCCGGCGATAAACCTTTTTGATGGTGATAGCGGATGGTATTCCCCGTAAAGGTGAGGCTGGCGGAGGAGCGCGCGGGAGCTTGACCTGCGTCAGGCGGCCCTTCTTCGCAGGATCTGAGCCGGCAGCTTGGACCTAAGAGCGAGCAGGATGGTTGCCGAGACGGCCAGCCAGACAAGGCTTCCCGCTCCCAGCAGAAACGCATTCCAGAGGTGTCCGGCGGCGGCGGGCAGCCAGGCCAGGATCAGCCGAATGCCCAAGTATGCGGCGAGGGCAGCAAGAGCGGCACGGGCGAGCTCGGACCAATCGAGCGTGGCGAGGCTGACCAGACGGTAGCGGTGCAAGAGAACGGCGAGCGCCAGGGTGTGGGCGGTGATGCCTAGGTCGGAGGCGATGGCCAGGCCGTCTACGCCGATGCGGTGAAAGAGCAGACCATAGATTGGGATGGATAGTACGGTAACGAGGGTTCCGGAGATGGCGGGCACCAGGGTGTTGCGGGCGGCGTAGAAGGCGCGGGCGTAGATGCCCTGGGCCGACCAGAGGGCGAGCGAGACGGCAAACAGGGTAAAGTAGCGCGCGGTGGCGAGAGCATCGGCCTCGGTGTACACCCCACCTTTGAGGAAGCTGACGATAGGTCCGGCAAGCGCCATCATCCAGGCCGAGGTCAGGAGCGCGAAGGCCATGAGGCGCGAGACGGCGCCATTGACGGCAGCGTTGAACTCGTATCGCTTGTCTTGCGCGAAAAGCTTGGAGAAGAAGGGCAGGGACGCAGAGCCTGCGGCAGCGCCGACGATGGTCAAGGGCGCGGTGAAGAGGGTTTTCGCATTGTTGAGGAGAGTGATCCCGCCGCGGTCGGCGGCGGCGTAGTGGCTGAGGATCCACTTATCCGCCATGGCGAGGGAGACGCCGATCATCAGGGGGAGCGAGAGCTTGACCCACTCGACGAAGGCTGGATGGCGAAGGTTGAGGATGGGAGAAAAGAGGAGGCCGGAGCGGAAGGCGCCGACCGCGTTGAGTATGGTCGAGCCGAGAAAGGCGCCGCCGAGGACGCCCCAAGCGAGCGCGTCGATGCCGATGCGGCCGGCGAGCAAGAGACCTCCAAGCAGGATGCCGGAGTTATAGACGAGCGGGGTAAGCGCCTGATAGAGAAAGATCTTGCGGACCAGCAGGCGCGAGCCGAGGACGCCGCCGGCGAAGAAACAAAGCTGCGCGGGAAGCAGCAGCCGGGTCAGGTGAGTGCAAAGGGCGCTGGTGACTGGGTCGAAAGCACCGAAAAAGGTATGGGTGTAGATAGGGGCAAGCACTTCTGCGAGGAGGATGGCGCCGCCGAGGACCGCGACCATGCCGACCAGGACAACGGAGAGAGCGCGGTCAGCGCCCTCCTCATCGCCGGCTTCGCGGTAGCGGTTGAGGATGCTGACGAGGGTGATGGAAGCGACGCCGCCGACCAGGAAGTAGCTGATCATGTCAGGGAGCTGGAAGGCGGCGTTGTAGGCGTCGGTGACGTGGCCGGCGCCGAAGACGTGGGCGATGAACTTGACGCGCAGGAGGCCAAGGATCGCGGAGAGCAACGACGAAAGACTGAGCAGAACGGTGGCCGAAAAGGCGGAATGCCGGCGGGACAGGCTGAAGAGACTACTACGATCGGGATGGGATTGTGTCGCTGGGCTCACGGCAGGAAACGCGACGGGTGCGCGTTTCAGTTTACCGTGAAGCTCAAAGAGCCAGACAGCGCTCTACGAGGCGTCTTCGTCCTGAACGGTGGCGAAGCAGGGGATGAGCAGCATGGCGACGAAAGAAAAGGCAATCAGAAGGTCATGCATGGGGGAGCCTCGCTTGTGGACTTACGAACTGGAATCAGTTTCGGGCCAAAGCGGAGCGGGGGAAATACGTCTTTTGCTTCCGGGATCTCCCACTGGGTGAGGGGTGGACTCCTACATTT
>CAXUEE010000113.1:0-11777 GCA_964249905.1 uncultured Acidobacteriaceae bacterium | reverse complement strand
ATGTAAACGAATTCTCGAGCTCGCGCCGGACCGGCAACCGGTGTACTTCCATTTAGGCTTTCTGCTGAAGTCGCGCGGTGAGATACCGGCTGCCCTGGAGCTGTATCGGAAGGCTGCGACCTTGTTTCCTGATGCTTCGGACAGCCATTTCAACCTGGGAAAGACGCTTTACGAAGCCGGCCGCCCGGAGGAGGCCCTCTTATGCTACGAACGGGTGCTCGCCCTGAAGCCCGAAGATGCGGAGGCGCACAACTGTCTGGGCCGTGTGCTGCATGAGCGCGGCGATCTGGGCCTGGCGCGGCAGGCATATCTGCGGGCGGTGCAGCTGAACCCGGACTTTGCTGAGGCGCTATCCAACCTAGGCGCGCTGCAGATGGACGCCGGAGAGTACAAGACGGGGGAGGCGGTCCTGCGCCGCGCCATCGCGCTCAAGCCGGATCTCTGGAATGCGCATTGCAATCTCGGCAGCATCCTGGCCCGGCAAGGGAACGCGCTTGGGGCAATCGCCTCGTTTCGCAATGTCCTCATGGCCAATCCCCGCGACGTGCCGACGCTCTGCAGCTTAGGCTTTACGCTTGACGCGCTGGGCGATGAGGCAGGCGCGGCGAGCTGCTTCCGGCTAGCGCTGGAGGTAGACCCTGCGTCCTCCCTGGCGCGGTTTAATCTGAGCTCGCATCTGCTGCTCGACGGCAACTTCGCCGACGGCTGGCGCGAATATGAGCAGCGCTGGTTGGTCCGGCAGTTCGCGGGCAAGCGAGAACCGTTCAGGCAGCCGCAGTGGCGCGGCGAGCCGATCCAGGGAGCGCGTATCTATGTGTACGCCGAGCAGGGACTTGGCGATACGCTGCAGTTTGTGCGCTACGTCCCCATGCTGGTGAAGCTGGGTGCGGAGGTGGTGCTGGAGGTCCAGCCGCCGCTGCTGGAGCTGCTGCGGAGCCTCGATCCCGCGGTGCAGGTCATGGTCAAAGGTGAGCGTCCGCGAGAGGTCGACTGGCATTCTCCGCTGCTCAGCCTGCCTGGCGCGTTCGACACGGACCTGGGCAGCATTCCCGCGCCGGTGGCGTACGTACAGGCGGACCAATGCAAAAGCGCGGCCTGGTCGTGCCGGCTGGCAAACGGAGGCTTGCGGGTGGGTGTGGTCTGGACGGGCAATCCGGAGCACACGCGCGATCGTCTTCGGTCGATCCCGTTCGCGCAGTTCAGCCGCCTGACCAACGTCGAGGGCGTAACCTTCTACGGCTTGCAGAAGGGCCTGTCTGCGTTGCAGCGCGCCGAAGTATCCGCGGCCGGGAACGTGGTCGACCTCGGCACGGAGCTCCATGACTTTACGGATACGGCGGCCATCGTCGCCAACCTCGACCTGGTCATTACGGTAGACACGTCGGTGGCGCACTTGGCCGGAGCGCTCGGCAGACCGGTCTGGATCTTGCTGCCGCACGCGCCGGATTGGCGCTGGCTGCGCGAGCGAAGCGACAGCCCCTGGTATCCGACAGCACGGCTCTTCCGGCAAACGGCGGCGGGACGTTGGGACAGCGTGCTTGACGGGGTTGAGTCTGCCCTGCGGGGCCTCGCAGCCGGAGCCGGCCAAATACGCCCGCCCGCAGCGGAGCACCTCCTGGTCAGACGATAGGCGTTTGCGGCCGTGTCCAGTTCATCTTTTCTTCCAGAAATTCTCTCGAACTTTCGTAAAGGTTTCGCCCTCCCTGTCGATAAGGAAAGAGAAAGCTGCACAGGCCAGGTGCCGAGCAGCCACGGGGAGAAGACGGCGAATGATTTCGATTGTAGGAATTCTGGTGGTGTTCGGCGCAGTAATCGGCGGTTTCCTGATGGAAAAGGGGCAGTTGGCGGTCCTTATCCAGCCGGCGGAGCTGGTGACCATTGGCGGTGCCGCGCTGGGAACGCTGATCGTAGCGAACCCTATGCATGTTCTCAAAGGACTCGTTGGAAGTTTGATGGGTGTGCTCAAGGGCTCGCCCTATACCAAGCAGCGCTATCTTGAAACGCTGAAGATGATGTTCGATCTGTTCAGCAAGGCGCGTAAGGACGGTATGGTGGCGATCGAAGCGGATGTCGAGGGTGCGGACAAGAGCCCCATCTTCGCCCAGTATCCGAACTTCTTGAAAGACCATCATGTGACGAACTTTGTCTGCGACACGATGCGCATGGCCATCACCGGAGGCGTCTTGCCCTTCGACGTGGACCAGATGATGGAACTCGACATGGATGTACACCATCACTCGACCGGCCAGCCGACCAGTGCGCTCAATACGGTTGCCGATGCGCTTCCGGGTTTGGGAATAGTCGCCGCGGTACTCGGCATTGTGATCACGATGGGTGCCCTCGGCGGTCCGCCGGAAGAGATCGGGCACAAGGTGGCGGCGGCGCTGGTGGGAACCTTTCTGGGCATCCTGATGTGTTACGGCGTATTGGGTCCGCTGGCTTCGGTGATGACCAAGATCAACGAAGAAGAACACGCGTACTACTACATTCTGCGGGTCGTCATGATGGCCTTCATCAAGGGAACGACGCCGATCCTCGCAGTAGAACTTGCGCGGCGAGCGATCCCTGCACACATCCGCCCAAGCTTCGCTGAAGTCGAAAAAGCCTGTCGCAGCAAAGCCGCTGCGGCGGCATAAGGGAGATCTCACATGGCAGACGAACAGCCGATCATTATTATCAAGAAAAAGAGCGGGCACGGTGGGCACCATGGTGGTGCATGGAAGGTGGCTTACGCCGATTTCGTCACCGCCATGATGAGTCTCTTTATCGTCCTCTGGCTCATGAGCTCGACACCCAAGCCGGTGCAGGAGCAAATTGCCGGCTACTTCAATGATCCGAAGGGAACTGCGGCCAAGAAGGGCTCCGAGGGCAAGCCGATTCCCAAGGAGACCAAGGAGTCCAAAGAAGCGAAAGCTGCCGAAAAAGCCGAGGCAGACAAGAAAGCCATGGACGCCCTGAAGGACGAGTTGCTGCGTGCCATCAACGACCTCAATCTCCTGAATAAGCTAAAGAAGCAAATTGAGATTACGGCGACCGATGAAGGCCTGCGTATTGAATTAGTGGAAGATGAGAAAGGTACCTTCTTCGAAGAAGGAAGTGCGCAGCCAACCCCGGCGCTGCAGCAGATTCTTCACGTCGTGTCTGACCGGCTGAAGACGGTGCCCAACCGGCTATCGATTGAAGGGCACACGGACGCACATCCATACGCCAACCAGGCGGCGTACGGAAATTGGGAGCTCTCCACCGACCGGGCCAACGTAACCCGGCGCGATATGCAGGAAGACGGCGTTCGTCCCGATCAGGTTTTGCAGGTGCGTGGCTTCGCCGACCAGCAGCTGCACTTCCCGGACAAGCCGCTCGATCCGGCCAATCGCCGTATCTCTCTGGTAGTCCTCAATCTGCCGGCGGCTTCGCCGGGCAAGGCAAGCTCAAAGGCGTCTGCTGAGCAAGCAAAGTCGAAGACAATCGCAGCGGAGGGCCACCCGGCCGAAGCTCCGGCATCTGCACCGGCTGCAGGCCAGACTGTGCCGAAGGAAGCTGCTCTAACTTCGCAAAAGGCTCCCGCAGGCATGTTCGCCGGGGTCAAGGGCCTGTTCGGCAAGAAGACACAAGCGCACCCGTGAGGGGATGCAGGGCGGCTGGTCAGCGAGGCCGAAGCAGCTTCAGGACCTCGCGAAGTCCGAGCCGTTCCTGCTCAGACTTGAAGCGAAAGCGCACCCGTGCCTCCTCGTCCCGCGTCGCATACACCCGCGCATGGATGGAAAATCCATTGCCGGACTGCTCGGCATAGAGTGTGAGCAGTCCTTCGGTGCCGGCCGGGACCAGAGATGCGAAGGTGCCACGGAGGCCGGACTCACTGACATCGAGGCAAACTCCGGGAACGATCGCATCCCCGAAGATCAGGTCCATGCGGCATTCGGTTCGGAACCGGGGAAATCGATAAAGAAAGTCGCGCATGCGGGCTGGCAGGCATCTCCGGAGAGCCGCGGAAGGCTGGGGAGAGCTTTCCGCAACGACAGCTTAGCAGAGCTTACCGGGACCTCGCGTAACCGGGCACTGCGACTTAAGTCGCAAGCGGAGTACCTCTTTTTGCCCCTGCCTTCACTGCTATACATAAGGGCATGCAACGGTCCTGAGGACAACACCATGCAGGTAGCAAGCAATGAGCAGTTCGGTCTGCTGGCCCAGTTTCTTCCAACCTGGCGGGGAACAAGCGCCACCTCCGCGGAGGCTCGGCCTGAGACCTCCGCCGACCCCTACCGGGTCTTGATCATGGAAGGCAGCGTCGCGCTGGCGCGGCTGCTGGCCACTGGACTGTCCGCCGAGTCGCTGGCCGTGGATGTGGTGCCGGATCTCGCTTCGGTCGAGCGTGCTTTGGAGAAGCGGCCGTATCAGCTGATGATCCTTGACCTGGATCAACCGGGTATGGACGGGCTGGCGACCCTGCGCACGTTGCGGGCGGACCAGCCGGAGATGCACATCCTGGTGCTCTCTGGTCGCACGGGAGTCGAGGGCCTGGTCACTGCCTTCGACCATGGAGCCGATGAGTATCTGATGAAACCCTTTTCGCTGTTGGAGATGGTAGCCCGGGTACGGGCGCTGCGAAGACGTTCCGCGTCCTCCAATCAGGGAGCGGCACCCTCCTCGAGCAAGCTGGTACTGCACCGCGAGCAGTGCCGTGCGGAGCGGGATGGTCGCATGATCGATCTCACGCCTCGCGAGTTCTCCCTGTTGGAGTTCATGATGCAGCATGCCGGCAAAACGCTTTCCCGCGCCATGCTCACGCAACAGGTCTGGAACATGGAGGTGGAAGGCAATACCAATATCGTCGACGTGTATGTCAAATATCTTCGGGACAAGCTCGACGGCGGTCACAGCGAAAAGCTGATCCGCACCGTGCGCGGCATGGGTTACATGCTTCAGGCCCAGTCGTGAAGCGAGTTGACCAGTTGGGTGCTGCGCAAAGTTTGGTTGTTTCGCAGGCGCCTATCGAACTAAGGTACTTGAGCGGACACTGAGTAAACGACGCACGGGTCAGGTCTCATGTTTTCACCGCATATGGGAGCACCTACACACCGCGTAACGACTCAGGTGCCGGGGAAGGATCTCGCATCAATCTCCTGAGTAGTCTTCCGATACGGCGAGAAGATAGCAGCTCGGTTCACCTGCTTTTGGTGAGCGGAAACGCCGGCTTTCGCACTCAGCTCCGCGATCGTCTGGCTCCTCTGCACTGGAGTGTGGCCGAAGCGGTAAGCGGGGCCGAGGCGCTCGATCTCCTGCATGCGCAAGAAGATATCGAGCTCCTGCTCTTGGATTCGCTGCTTCCCGATCTCTTGCCGGCGGAGTTCATTGGCATGGTGCGGCAAGGCTTTCCAGCGATCGAAGTACTCACCATGAACACCAATACCGGCCATGTGCTGGTTGGGAGCTCCGCGCCCACCGCGTTTGCCGCACAGGTGTCTGAGCTGCTCTACCAAGGCAGTTCGTCCAATCCTAAGCCTGCTCCCCGGCAGCCTGAGTCGTTCCGCTCGGCGGCCTGTGTGCCGGGTTTGCGCGGGATGGTGGGAGAGTCCGCTCCCATGCAGCAAGCCTATGCGCTGACCCACATGGTCGCGGCCCGGGACACCACGGTCCTGGTCACCGGCGAGAGCGGTACGGGCAAGGACCTGATCGCGCAAGCCATCCACATGATTAGCCCCAGGCAGAAGGCTCCTTTCGTCGTTGTCAACTGTGCGGCCATCCCCGAGGCACTGCTCGAAGCGGAGCTCTTCGGCTATGCCAAAGGAGCCTTCACCGGAGCAATGCAGTCGCGTATCGGGCGCATCCACGCCGCGCACGGCGGAACCCTGTTTCTAGATGAGATTGGTGACATGCCGCTCTCATTGCAAAGCAAGCTGCTGCGTTTTGTGGAGCAGGGAGAAGTGCAGCGATTGGGCAGCAACGACAACCTGCGCGTCGATGTGCGCGTGGTTGCGGCCACCAATGCGGCTCTGCCAACCATGGTCAAGCAGAAGCTCTTTCGCGAGGATCTGTACTACCGACTTGCAGTTTTTCCGATCCGGCTCGCGCCGCTGCGGGAGCGGGGAGAAGACGTCGCCAGCCTCGCGCACTTCTTTGCCGGCAAATTCTGCCCGGGAGTCACGCTGTCGGCCGGTGCGATCGACGCCTTGTATGCGCACGACTGGCCCGGCAATGTGCGGGAGCTCCGCAACGTCATCGAACGTGCCAGCATCCTGGCCGGCCGGCAGCGGGAGATGACCGCTGAGCACATCCTGCTCTGAGCCTTTAGGGTCTGCGTACCGCCTTCGTTGTAGGTCCGGCGAACCCAGTTGGCAACCTGCATGCACTTCAACTCTGTACATGATGGCACTTTCTCATTCGGCACCAATGCAAGCTCCAGGAGCGACGGCGCCTCCCGAGATCCTTGCCCTGGCGGATGCTTTTTCGGTGTTCGTCTCGGCCTCGGCGCGACTGGAGGGCTCGTACGAGCGTTTGCAGGGCGAGGTCGCGTATCTCAGTCATGAGCTGGCGGATCGCAACTCAGCGCTCAAGGCGAGCCTTGCGGAGAACGAGCGGGTGCACCGGGCGCTGCAGCAGATTGTGGATTCGATGCCGTGCGGCGTCCTGGTTGTCGAGAGCGACGGAGCCGTGTCGATGATTAATCCGGAGGGACGAAATTTGCTGGACTTGGGCTCCACTCCGGCTCGCGACCTTCAATCCATCTCCGCGACCTCCGGTCTCGACCTGGCCAGCTTCTTGAAACGGAGCTCAGGACGGGAGGAACAAGAATTCTGCAGAGTTTCGGAAAGCGGGAAGCGCTGGCTGGCGGTGCACGAGCGCAGTCTCTCCGATGGCGGGCAGACAAGCGCCGCGCATAGCCGGCGGCAGACGATCCTTATCCTGCGCGACATCACTCCTCATAAACAGGCCGAGCAGGAGCGGGAGCGGGCCCGGACAGCGACCGCGCTCTCCGAGGTGGCGACCACGCTTGCTCATGAAATTAGAAATCCGCTGACCAGCCTGGAACTGTTCGCGGGACTGATTGCCACCGGCGGCGAGGACACGGCGGAGTGCGTCTCTCACCTGCATGCCGGCATCCGGTCTTTGGCCGCAACGGTCAACAACGTCCTTAGCTTCCATGGAGTCGGGTTCTCCGCACTGTCCCTGCTCGACCTCTCTGCGAGCATCCGCAGCAGCGTGGAGTTCGCACGGCCAATCGCCGACGAGGCAGGGGTGGCGCTTGAGTTCGCCTCCGATGGCAGCGGCGTCCACGTCCACGGGAACAGCGGCGCCCTGCAGCAGGTCGTTCTCAACATGGTCAGCAACGCCATTCGGCACACCGGCAAAGGTGGGCGGGTCCGGGTCGAGGTGCGCCGTCTCGATGGCGGCTCGGAAGACGGCGAGGAGGCAGATCGGGCCGTGGTTCGGTTCGCGGACACCGGCAGCGGCATCGCTCCCGAGCATCTGCCCGACATCTTTCGCGCCGGCTTTAGCGGCAGCGGCAACAGCTCGGGTCTTGGGCTCGCCGTGTGCAAGCAGATTGTGAAGCAGCACGACGGCCTGATCCGTGTGGCGACCACACCCGGCCTGGGAACAACGTTTTTTGTGGAGCTGCCGACGGTATGAGTTCAGTGCTGATTGTGGATGACGAAGCTGGAATCCGGACCGCGCTGCGGGTGAACTTCTCGCGCAACGGATGGGATGTCGAAACCGCGAGCGGGGTGCGCGACGCGACGCGGCTGCTCGAGCATAAGCCTTTTCAGATGATCTTAAGCTACATGCGCATGCCGGACGGTGACGGTCTGGATGTGATGCGCTCGTCGCGACGGATCGCCCCGGGAACGGCGGTCATCCTGCTCACGGCCTTTGGCACCGTGCCGGACGCCGTCGAAGCAATGCGCAGCGGCGCCTTCGACTACCTGACCAAGCCGATCTCGTTCAGCCAGCTGGAAGAGACTGCCGCCCGGGTGATGGCGCCAGCCCCGCCGAGACAGGCTGGACCGGACGCCGAGGTCTCGGAGGCAAGTGCGATTGTGGGCCGTGCGCCGCAACTGCTGCGTGCGCTTGAGCGGGCACGCGCCGCGGCAACCACCGATGCGGACGTACTGGTGGAGGCCGAAAGCGGCACCGGCAAGGAGCTGCTGGCGCGATTTATCCATGAGGCGAGTGATCGTGCGCGGAAGCCCTTTGTCGCCGTGAACTGTGCCGCGGTGCCGGAACATCTGCTTGAGAGCGAACTCTTTGGCCACGCGCGCGGAGCGTTCACGGGAGCCACCGCGGCCAAAGCCGGGCGCTTCGAGCTCGCGAACGGCGGAACGCTGCTGCTTGATGAGATCGGTGAGATGCCGCTCAACCTGCAGCCGAAGCTCTTGCGCGCGCTGCAGGAGCGCGAATTTGAACGGCTTGGCGAGACGCGCTCGGTTAAGGTCGACATCCGCGTTATCGCTACCACCAATGTGGATCTCGGCAGCATGGTCGATGAAGGGAAGTTCCGCAGCGACCTCTACTACCGGCTGAACGTCATTCCGCTCGCTTTGCCTCCGCTGCGCGAACGCGCCGGCGACATCGATCTCCTGGCGCGTTATTTCGCGGAGAAGTTTGCCGGCAAGAGCCATCGCACAGCACAGCGGCTCAGCCCGGAGTTCCTCGATCGTCTGCGAGCGCATCACTGGCCCGGCAACGTGCGGGAGCTCGGCAACTTCATGCGGCGCGTCTGCTCGCTCCACCCCGGCGCGGTGCTCGATGCAGACTGCTTTGACCAGGAGTTTCGCACGCGAGACAAGCCGGCTCTCCCGATGTCGCCTCCGCCTGCCGCGGCTGTGCTCGCCGGAGCGCCCATCCGGCAGCTGGAGCGCACTCACCTCGAAAATACGCTGGCCATGACCCAGGGCAATCGCACCCAGGCCGCCGAGATGCTGGGCATCAGCATCCGGACCATGCGCAACCGCATTCGCGAGTATGGGCTTCCGCCCCGGAGGTACGCCTGATGGCAACATCCCCTTTGGTTCCGTCGTCGCTCGAGCGTTTTCTCGAAGTGACCAGCGACCGCGAGCAGACCATCGCGGCCAACATGGCGAACGTCGACACGCCCGGCTACCACACTAAGGACGTCAACTTCGCGCAGACGCTCTCGCGGGCCAGCCTCGAGAGCGGACAGGCGCAGTTCACCCCCGTGGTAAGCGACGTGCGCGGGCTGCTGGAGCGTCCCGATGGCAACAACGTCGACCTGGATCGTGAAGGCTTGTTGCTGGCGCAATCGCAGCTGCAGTACCAGCTTGGCACGCAGCTGGTGAAGTCCAACTTCCACACCTTGCTCAGCGCCATCAACGGAGGGAGCTAGCCATGGGCCCTTTTGACATGCTGCAGATCAGTGCGTCGGCGCTCTCGGCCGAACGTCAGCGCTCCGAGGTGATCGCCACCAACATGGCCAATGCGGAGACGACCCACACGGAAACGGGCGGACCATTCACGCGCAAAGAGGTGGTCTTCGCCGGTGCGAGCAGCGCCTCGTTCCACCTGGCCTTCGCGAGCTCGAGTCAGCTGCCCGGACGCACGGTGGGAACGGTACGGGTCGCACAGGTGGTCGACGATGCGACGCCCCCGGTCCGGCGCTACGAGCCCGGGCACCCGGACGCGGATGCGGATGGATACGTCGCGTACCCGGCCATCAATCCGGTGCAGGAGATGGTCGACCTGATGGGCTCGACGCGCGCCTACCAGCTGAATGCGTCGGCTGTTACCGCGGCCAAGCAGATGATTCAGCAATCCATTGAGATTTTGAAGAGCTAACGGAACGCGCAGGAGATTCGGGATGAGTATGAACGTTACAGGAAGCATGATATCGCCGCTGTCCGCCGGGCCGCTTACGGCGTTTCCAACCGGAACCGATGCCTCTGACAGCAGCAGCGGCGGCGGCTTTGGCGATGTGCTGAAGAACGCGATCAATCAGGTCCAAGGTCTGCAGGGCAGTGCCGATCAGCAGGTCAACACGCTGCTGAGCGGGGGCAGCGCCGACATGAGCAAGGTGATGATCTCCGTCGAAAAAGCGGATGTGGCGTTCCAGCTGATGATGCAGGTGCGTAACAAAATTGTCAGCGCGTACCAGGACATTGAGAAGATGCAGTTTTAGCGCCGGCGGGCTATAGATCCACAAAGGACTCGTAGTCCCTCGCCAGAGGCGGAGGATTTGCTTCCCTTCACAAGCAGGTACAGCCAAAGAGAGGCTCTCAATGATTAAGAACGGGTCATGGGTGAGTTGAGGGACGAATGGCGGAGATGAACTCAATTGCAGCGAAGGCGGCAAGGTTCTGGGCAAGCCGAAACACAGGCCAGCGCATCTTTCTGGGCGTTGGGGCGGCGGTGACCATCGGTCTGGTGGCGCTGTTCGCGAATCTGATGGCCACCCCGGACTACAAACCGCTCGTCAGCGGGCTTGAAACAGCGGACGCCCAGGCTCTCTCCACCGAGCTGACGGCAAAAAAAATCCCGTTTCAGTTGAGTCCCGACGGCAAGAGCATCGCCGTGGCGGCGGATCAGCTGGATGCGGCGCGCCTGCTGGTCGCAGGAAGCCAGTCCAACCACAGCGGCCGGCTTGGCTTTGAGATCTTCGACAAGGTCTCTTGGGGGCAGACGGAGTTTGACGAAAAGGTGAACTACCAGCGGGCACTTGAGGGTGAACTGGAGCGCACCATCCAGACCATGGGCGGCGTGATCAGCTCGCGCGTGCACCTGGTGATGGCGACCGACTCGGTCTTTTTGGATCGCGAGCGCAGCGCCAAAGCTTCGGTGACGCTGAAGCTGGGCCGCGGCGGCTTGACCCGGGAGCAGACGCAATCCATCCAAAAGCTGGTTGCTGGCGCCGTGGACGGCTTGAAGCCGGCAGATGTCTCGATCATCGACGCGGACTCGAACGCCTCGCTTGGCGGCCTGGGGGACGCGTCCCCCGGTGAGGAAGGCCTCGAGCGGCAGTTGACGCAGCGGCTGATCGCTACGCTGACGCCGGTGGTGGGCGACGATCGACTGCGCGCCAGCGTCAATGTGGAGCTCGATCCGGGCACAACCGAAGAAAGCCAGGACAAGTACGATCCCGCGGTAAGCGTGCCGCTCAACGTGCAACGCTCGGACGAGCAGAGCGGGCCGGGCAAAGGCGTTGGCGGCGTCCCGGGCACGGTCAGCAATGTGCCGCAGGGCAAGGCGAATGTTCCCCCGCCCACGGGAGAGGACGGTTCGCAAAGCTCAAAAACCGAGAGTGCGACGTACGGCGTGAACAAGACGACCCGCCATACCCTGGAGCCGGCAGGCCGCATCCGCCGGATCACGGCGGCACTCGTGGTAGATGACGTGGTAACGCGCAAGCAGGCGGCTAATGGCAAATGGACGGAGACGCGCTTGAAGCGCTCGCCCCAGGAGCTGCAGCAGATCCAGCAGCTGGCTTCGGGCGCGATCGGGATCGATGCGACCCGCGGAGACTCGCTCAATGTGCAGAATCTGGCCTTCGTGCACGCCGAGGAGCCGGACGCGCCCAAGGTGACGGCGCTTGACCGCGCGCGAAAGGGTGTGTCGGACAATGCGACGCTGGTGCGTTACGCCATGCTGCTCGTGCTTTTCGTGCTCGCGTACCTGCTCATGATTCGCCCGATGCAGAAGCGAGTGCTGGCGGAGGTTTCAGCGCCGAAACCGGAGCTGCCCGCCCCGCTGTCGGTGGAGCAGAACGAGTTGCCGGAGCCGTCGGCTGTGGCAGTCCTGCCGAGGATTATGCCGGAAGATGTGGTCCGAAC
>CAXUEE010000112.1:5838-11897 GCA_964249905.1 uncultured Acidobacteriaceae bacterium | reverse complement strand
CACTACGACCTGCGGCCGGAACTCTCGGAGGAGGCGCAGGCAGCGCTCGATCCCGAGCGGCAGGTCCAGCGTCGTGCGCAGGCGAGTTGCCAGGCTGACGTTTTTCAACTGCCCAACCCTGATCAGTTCCAACCAGAAACCCGCCTCCGGCACCAGCTTGGTCTCCAGCCCACGGGCCGTACCGACAAAGCGGACCTGCGCCCCGTGCGCATCCCGCAGCTCGCGAGCGATGGCCAGTGCGGGGATCACATGGCCTCCCGTACCTCCGCCCGCCATGAGCACCCGCAGCGGAGTCAACGGCTCAACACTCCCAGCGTAGCGACCAGCTCTTTCATGTGGCTTTGCGTGACCTTAACCTTGCAGTCCACATACGCGCCGGGACCCGCCGTTCCCAGGCCATACGTCTTATAGACGGCGTCACAGATCTGTGTCCGGTACATCTGCCAGCCCGTCTCCGCGTCGTCAAACGAAATACGCCCCGGTTTGACGGGCGGCGTGCCCGGCTCCTGAAGGCGCAGGTAGGAGCCAAGCGCCAACACCAGCGTCGTGTAATCGCGATCAGTCCGTGCAAACTCGTTCGAGATGCAGTTCTGAAATTCCATATTGCTGCCTGAGACGGTGTGCTGGCAGCGATCCACGCGCGCCCGGTCCTCCTCAAGCGTCAAGACGCCCTTGATCTTCGCCACCAGCTCCGCCTGCTTGGCCATAAACGGCTTTTCTTCCACACTTTGCGCCACAGCATGACCCAAGCCCAGACACAGCGCGGAGCCCAGCAAGAAGCTTCGCATCAGTCGGTCTCCCGGGTGATGTTCAGCAGCACCCCCATGCAGGCCAGCGTGACGAAGATACTCGTGCCGCCAAAGGAGATGAAGGGGAGCGTGATCCCTTTTGTCGGCAGCAGCGCGACCGACACACTGATGTTGAAGAACGCCTGAATCAGAATCGCGACCGTGAACCCGAAAGCCAGAAAACGCGCAAACGGGTCGGTCGAAAGATACGCCGCGCGCAGGCCTCGGTAGCCGAAGACCACAAACAAGCCCACGAGCGCCAGCGACCCGATCAGGCCTAGCTCCTCGGAAATATTGGCGAAGATGAAATCGGTCCACGCCTCCGGCAGGAAGTAGA
The DNA here is from genome assembly GCA_964249905.1 of uncultured Acidobacteriaceae bacterium. Lineage (GTDB taxonomy): Bacteria > Acidobacteriota > Terriglobia > Terriglobales > Acidobacteriaceae > Edaphobacter. The sequence continues at coordinate 10,772 of CAXUEE010000112.1, read as the reverse complement.
GTTTTTGCCTCCCTTCCATGAGGCCAAGCCCGCGAATGCCCCCGGTGCCCACAGCGATCAAGGACTGCATGATGTGAAATCCCTTGCCCAGCGGATCCAGCTCCGGATGCAGATACGTCTCCATGCGTGCGCGGCGGAATGGCACCATCCACAGCATGTAGTACATCACCGGTGAGGCGGCCAGCATACCGATGCCCAGCCACTTCACCTGCATCCCGGCCAGGTACAGCATCGCCATCGTCACACCCGCGCAGACCAGCGCCGTGCCTAGATCCGGCTCTTTCATAATTAGCCCGACAAAGATCAACGGCGGCAGGGAAGCCCGCAGCACCGTTCCCTTCCAGTCATCGATGCGATAGATCCGCGTCTGCAGAAAATAGGCGAGAAACAGAACCGTCGCCGGGGTCGCCAGCTCAGACGGCTGAAAGGTGAAAAAGCGTCCGAACATGATCCAGCGATGCGTATGGTTCAGCGCATGCGTCGCAAAAACGCCGACCAGCAGCAGCATCGTAATCGCCATCAGGGGAAAGATGACGCGCGGATTGTTGAACCGCCGATAATCGACCTGCATCAAGACGACCAGCGCGCCCATGCCCAGCAGCGCAAAGATCGCCTGCTTGGCCACATAGTGGTAGGGCGAGCCGGACTCCGCCTTGGCCATCACCGCCGAAGCCGAAAACACCATCACCAGCCCAAACAGAACCAGCAGCAACACCACCCCGAAGAGCCACTTGTCGACGCCCACCCGCTTTGCCATCTCTGCTTCTTACTCCTTCAAATTCAAAACGCACTCGCGAAACACCCGGCCGCGATGCTCGTAGTTGTCAAACTGGTCGAAGCTCGCACATGCCGGCGCAAGCAGCACCACATCTCCCTCTTTGGCCTTATCGGCCGCGAGCGCCAAAGCTTGAGCCAAAGTTCCAGCAGGCTCTATCTTCACCACCCCGGCCAGCTCACGCTCAATCTTTTCCGCAGCCGAACCTATGGTGTAAACAACCCGCACCCGTTCCCGGACCAGCGGCGCGAGCTGCGTGTAGTCGGAGTCTTTGTCCTTACCTCCCAGAATCAGGTGAACGCCGCCGGCAAAGGACGCGATGGCCTTCGCGGTCGCGTCCACATTGGTCGCCTTGGAGTCGTTGAAGTATGTCACCCCACGCAGAGTGCGGACCGGCTCCAGCCGATGCGCAACCGCCTGAAACTCGCGCACGGTACGGCGGATCAAATCAGCCGGTATGTCGGCAAGCCGCGCCGCACAGACGGCTGCCAGCACATTCTCCACGTTGTGTGCGCCCCGCAGCGGGATCTCGTAGAGCGGTAGCACCGGCTCCGGCGTACCGTTCTCGGCGCCTAGAAAAAAGATGCTCTCGCCGTGCACGAAGGTCCCTTGCTTGATGCGCCGCGCCGAGCTGAACCAAAAGATCTGCGCCCCGGTGTGGGCTGCCACCATCTGCGTCGCTTTATCTTCCGCATTCAGCACCAGGAAGTCGCCCAGCCCCTGCCGCGCGGTGATACGAGCCTTCGCCGCAGCATACCGTTCGAAGGTCTTGTGCCGGTCGAGGTGGTCCGCAGTGATGTTCAGCACGACCGCAATCCGCGGTCGGAAGTCGACCGTCGTCTCCAGCTGGAAGCTGGACACCTCGAGCACGTTCCAGGTGTCTCCGCCATGGAGCGCCACAGCTGGCTCCTGCCCCACCAGCTCCACCACCGGAGTGCCGATGTTTCCGCCCACCAGCACGGGTTTCCCCGCATCGGCAAAGATCTTTCCAACCAGGGTCGTTGTGGTCGTCTTGCCGTTCGACCCGGTAATGGCCACTACTTTGCCGGTCAGAAAGCGGCTCGCCAGTTCCAACTCACCGATCACTGGGGTACCCAGTCGCACTGCTTGAGCGACCTCCGGCGTCTCGAGCGGCACGCCCGGTGAAACGACGATCAGATCCTGACGCCGAAAGGTCAGAAGCCCATGACCGCCCGACTCGACGGCGATGCCTGCCTCGAGCAGCGTCGGAATCTCTTTCGCAAGCGCCTGTGCCGAGCGCGTGTCGCTCACCGTGACCCGTGCTCCGCGATCCCGCAGAAACAGCGCAGCCGCCAGTCCCGACCGGCCCAGCCCCACAACCAGCACCCGCTTGTTCTTCAACTCCATGCCCTAAGCCTAGAGCAAATCGTTGTGTGTGTACCGTGGCTCACGTTGCAGGTTTGTTTTCTCTCTCAAAAAGCAGAGGCTGGGGGACATCGCCGCCCCCCCAGCACAGGTCTACTCTTATGCGTGAGTACAACCGACACGCAGGATCCAACTCGTGCGCTAAACAGCGGCGAGCACCTCTTCCCGCACCTCTTCATCCTTCTCTTCCTCTACGGCATCCTTCGGCAATGCAACCGCCAGCACATCCTCGATGCGGCGCGCGTAGTGGATCGTAATCCCCTCGGTCTGGTCCGACGTCAGGTCTTCATCCACCTGCTGCTTGCAGTCGACTGGCAGGATCACATCCCGAACTCCTGCCCGCTTGGCCGCCAGGAACTTCTCCTTGATCCCGCCGACCGGCAGCACATCACCGCTCAGCGTGATCTCTCCCGTCATGGCCAGCAGCGGACGCACCGGCTTGTCGGTCATTAGGCTGACCAGCGCGGTCGCCATCGTCACACCCGCGCTTGGACCATCCTTCGGGATCGCTCCCGCTGGCACGTGAATGTGGATGTCCTGATCTTTGGTGAAATCCTCATCCAGGCCCAGCATCCTCGCATTCGACCGAACCCACGTCAGCGCCGCCTGCATGGACTCCTTCATCACATCGCCGATCTGCCCCGTGATGTTGAAGCCGCCCTTCCCCTTCATCTTGTTCGCCTCAATAAAGAGGATGTCTCCGCCGGCCGGCGTCCAGGCCAACCCGACCACAACTCCGGAGCGCTTGGTCCGTTCCGCGATCTCCGTGTCGACCCTCACCTTAATCCCGCCCAGAAACTCATGCACCACCTCCGGCGTGATCGAGAGCTTGTCGGTCCGGCCCTCGGCGATCTTCCGTGCCAGCTTGCGGCAGATTGTGCCAATCTGCTGCTCCAGCTTGCGGACCCCGGCCTCACGGGTGTAGTGCCGCGCAACCAGCGCCACGCTTTCCCGCGGGAAGTCGATCATCTCCGGCTGCAGACCATTCTCCTTGATCTGCCGCGGAATCAAATAGCGCTCGGCAATGCCGACCTTCTCTTCCTCGGTGTAGCCCGTGAGCTCGATGATCTCCATGCGATCGAGCAGCGGCCCGGGAATCGTGTCCAGCTGGTTCGCCGTGCAGATGAACAGCACCTTCGACAAGTCGAACGGCTGATCCAGGTAGTTGTCCCGGAACGTGTTGTTCTGCTCCGGATCCAGCGTCTCAAGCAGCGCGCTCGCCGGATCGCCGCGAAAGTCGCGGCCCAGCTTGTCGATCTCATCCAGCATGAAGACCGGGTCCTTTACCTCCACCCTCTTCAGGTGTTGAATGATCTGTCCGGGCAGCGCACCGATATAGGTGCGCCGATGCCCGCGGATCTCCGCCTCATCATGCATGCCGCCCAGCGAAATACGCGAAAACTTACGGTCGAGCGCTCGCGCAATCGACCGGCCCAGTGACGTCTTTCCCACGCCTGGAGGTCCGACAAAGCACAGGATCGGTCCCTTCATGTCTGGCTTCAGACGCCGCACTGACAGGTAGTCCAAAATGCGATCTTTTACCTTCTTGAGCCCGTAGTGGTCTTCGTCCAGGCACTTCTGCGCCTTCAGAATGTCGACCTCGCCCGAGCTCGTCTTCGCCCAGGGCAACACGGCCAGCCACTCCACATAGTTCCGCGTCAGCGAATAGTCCGCCGCCGCCGGGTTCATCCGGCTCAGCCGTCCCAGCTCCTTCAGCGCATCTTTCTGCACCTCTTCCGGCATGCCCGCGTGCTCGATCTTCTCCTTCAGATCCGCAATATCCTTCTGCGTGTCATCGAGATCGCCCAACTCCTTCTGAATCGCCTTCATCTGCTCGCGCAGGTAGTAGTCCCGTTGCGATTGCTGCACGGAATCCTGCACCTCGGTCTGGATCTTGTTGCGTAGCTGCTGCACTTCAAGCTCCTTGGCCAGGTGCTTATTGATCCGCTCCAGACGAGCCCCGATCTCCGGAGTCTCAAGCAGCTCCTGCTTGTCCGCCGTCGTCAGGAACGGCAGGCTCGACGCGATGAAGTCCGACAGCCGGCCCGGCTCATCGATGTTGATGGCGATTGTCTGCAAGTCGTCGGAGAGCGTCGGCGAGGACGTCACAATCTGCTGGAACTGGCTCACGACATTGCGCTGCAGCGCTTCGAGCTCCGGAGATTTGGCCGGCTCGACCTCAGGAATGGCGTCAAACTCGGCCATCATGAATGGCTGTAGCTGCGTGTACTCCCCCACGCGCACACGCTCGTTGCCCTCCGTGAAGACAAACAGGCTCTGATTCGGCATCTTCACGACTTTATGCACCGTGGCACGAGTCCCCACCGCATGCAGATCGCCGCCCTCTGGCGTGTCCAGCCGGGCATCGCGCTGCGCAACCACCAGGATCGTCTTCTCCTCGCCCAGGGATTGGATCAGCTGAATCGAACTCTCGCGCCCTACCGTCAGCGGCAGCACCGCGTGCGGAAACAGGACAGTGTCCCGCACCGGCAGCACCGGCACCGAACCGTCAATCGCACGGATCTCGCCGGCAACGTCTCCGGCCTGCGCGGTAGGTTTGATTACGCTTACGAAATCATTTGCCATGTTGAGTGTCCTTCTATCAAGTTATCAGCTATTCGATGCATAAGCATAAACGAACGACTCACGCCACCAGTTCTCTCTATCGGCAGAAGTCCGAAAAACATGAAGGTAGAAATGAAATCTTTTACGAACGCCCTCCGTTCAAGCCCCGGCCGCTCGGTAACGGCCCAAAACACGCAGCCCTTGACAC
>CAXUEE010000112.1:0-5828 GCA_964249905.1 uncultured Acidobacteriaceae bacterium | reverse complement strand
GTCGCATCCAGGGTGTCGGCAGCCTCGAAACGAAGGTCCAGGAAAAAGATGTACTCCCACGGACGCCCTGGAACCGGCCGCGACTCGATTCGGGTCAGGTTTTGTTCTGCCTCCGAGAACATCGCCAAAGCCTCCAGCAGCGCGCCCGGACGATGCTCCAAACGAAAAGCCAGACTCACCTTGTTCGCGTCTTCCGGCCAGGGTTCGCCGTCCTCCTGCTGTAGCACGTAGAAGCGCGTGAAGTTATCGGCGTGGTCTTCGACGCCTCGCGCTAACACCTCCGCCCCATACTGCCTGGCAGCCAGTTCCGGAGCGATCGCCGCCGCATCCGCCCATCGTCCCTCGATCACTTGTTTGACGCTTCCCGCGGTGTCATAGCTCGGCACCGCCTCGATCTCCGGGTGCGCCCGCAGCCAGCGCCGGCACTGCGAAAGCGCTACCGGGTGAGACAGCACCCGGCGTACCTGCGCGAGTTCGACTCCGGGACAGGCTAGAACGTTGTGCCGCACCCGCAGCATGCGTTCGCCAACGATCTTCACCCGATACTCAAGCAGCAGATCGTAATGTTCAAACACCGATCCGTGCAGCGTGTTCTCAATCGGCAGCACGGCACAGTCCACCCCCCCAGCGCTAAGTGCCTCGAACACGTCCACCGAAGTCGCACACGGGGTGAGTCGCAGACTTTCGGGTGGGAAGCCGCGTGCTTCCGCGAACTCCAACGAGGCCAGGTGACTGTTTGACCCCGGCTCACCCTGAATGGCGATTTGGATTGGTCTGATCTGATCCTCCAAGGGATTCAGTTCCACGTCACTTCCAGACTGCGCAAAAACGCTTCACAGGACAACCCCGTCGGCCCACCGAGCAACTTACCAAAAGAAGGCCGTACGGCCCGTCAGCACGCCCACGGCAAGAGTAACTGCCGGGCTCACCCCTAGGAGAAAGATCATGCTCTGGACCATCACTATACTGCTCGTTGTCTTGTGGGCCATTGGGCTCGTCAGCAGCTACACGCTTGGCGGCTGGATTCATATCCTACTCGTGCTCGCGGTCATCGTGCTCATCTTCAACCTGCTTTCAGGACGCCGCGCCGTCTAGGCTGGCGCCCCTAAGGGCAAAGGAGAACGCATATGAACGAAACCAAAGTGGAAGGCATCCTCGATCAGGCAAAAGGAAAACTGAAACAGGCTTTCGGGAACGCGACCGGCGATGAGCAGACCGCGAACTCCGGCGCGGCTGATGAAGTAAAAGGCCACGCCAAAGAGACCTGGGGCAACGTCAAGGACACCGCAAGCGATCTCCAGACGCACGCAACGTCCACACATGAGCTGCAGCGGGAAAGCGACGGCCACAGTGTACGCGACAGCATCACCTCCGCTGCGGAGAATGCCAAGGACAGCATCAGCCGCGGGCTCCACAACCTCGATCGCACAGCACACGACTAATCCCTAGCCGGGAGGGTCAGGAAGAAGTTACCTGCCCTCCACCAAGAAGCATGCCCTCCACCAAGAAGCCCGCCCTCACCGGCGGGCTTTCTGCTGTACCTTGCTCTAGCGCCGAAGCTCAATCGCAATCGCGACAAAGAGAAAGAAGACGACCGAGATCATCCCGTTCAGCAGGAAAAATGCGGCGTTCATCCGGCGCAGGTCGCGCGGAGACACCAGGCTGTGCTCATACAGCAAGAGCGCCGCCACTACTACCGTCCCTGCGTAGCCCACCGGTCCGAGTGCGAACAGACGATCCAGCCACAGCGCCAGCACCACCATCACCACGTGCATCCCCCGCGCCAGCCCGAACGCGCCCTCTAACCCGAACGCCGCCGGCACGCTGTGCAGACCGACCTGCCGGTCGTGCTCGAAATCCTGGCAGGCATAGAGCACATCAAACCCGCCGACCCACAGCATGACCACAGCCGTCAGCACAATCACCCGCGCATCGAGCGTCCCTCGCACCGCAATCCAGGCCGCCGCCGGCGCGATCCCCAGCGCCAGCCCCAGCACCAGGTGCGACCACCGCGTAATTCGTTTCATGAAGCTGTAGCCCAGCACCACCACCAGCGCTACCGGAGCCAGGGCCAGCGTCAGGCGATTCAAGAGCGCCGCCGCCCCAACAAACACCACGCACGCCGCAATCACGAAGCCCAGCACAAAACCCGCGCTCAGCAGCCCCGCCGGCAGAGCCCGCATCGCCGTCCGTGGATTGGCCGCATCGAGCCGCGCGTCCACCAGCCGGTTGAAGGCCATGGCCGCCGAGCGCGCCGCAACCATGCACACCGCGATCAGGAGGAGCTTCATCGCCGCCGGCCAGCCATTCGCCGCCAGCATTGCCCCGGTCAGCGCAAACGGCAGCGCAAACACCGAGTGCTCCCACTTGATCATCTCAAGCGTCACCGCGGTGTTTCTGGCGAGCGTGGTCATGCTCCCAGTTTACTTGTAGCGCTTGCGGATCTTGTACACGATGCTGAAGACGCCTGTCTCATCACGCGTCGCCACCACCGACAGGTTCGGGTTGAACTCATACTGCACGGCAATCAGCTGCTGCGCCGACGAGTTAACGTTGGTCGCATAGGTCAGCGTGATCTGCCGCGAAAGCTGCTGCTGCACCGTAATGCGCGCGGTCGAGTTTCCCAGCGTCCCGATAAACGCCGGATCGATCTTCACACTGCCGCCTCCAAACAGCTTCGACACGCGGCTGCTGACTGTCGCGTTCAGCGCTCCGCCCAGCAGCGCACTAGTTGTCGGATCGGTGCCCGCGGCCACCTGCTGCTCCTGGTAAATCTGTGCCTCTTCCTGCGTGCGCCCCAGCGCCAGCAGCGCAAAGATGTCGGCTTCGCTTAGCGGCGGCTCGGAACGATAGGTAGGCTGCAGATTGGTCGTCGTTCCATGCAGCCCCACCGTGACATCGTAGGTTTCCACCCGCGCCGTAGCGTCCAGGTCGACCGTCGGATCGATGCGCACGGGATTGGTGAAGTAGACATCCCCGCGCTGCAGCTGGTATTTGGTCCCGGCGAAGGTTGCACTGCCGTCGGTAATCTGGATCCGGCCCAGGACGGAAGGCTCGGCCACCGTGCCCCGTACGGTCAGGGCCACTGTCCCGGCCAGCTTCGCGTAGCTGTTCTGGAAGTCCAACTGCGGCGAGCTGTTGACCTGCACGTCCAGACGGATCTTGTTCGAGGGCGCACTCGGATCCGGAGGCGCCTGCACGCCGCCCGACCCCGCAAACGCCGCGAAGTCCACGTCCGCCCCCACTCCAAAGCGTGTTAGCAAGACATTGCCGCTCAACAGCGCGCCCGATGTCCCCCCCTGCAGATGCAGGCTGGTGTTCGACGTCGCACTCAGCCCGTACAGACGCACCCGCACCGTCTCGCCTGTCGCCGTCAGGTCGGCATAGATGCCGTTGCGATAGGTCAGGAAGCCGCCGACCTTGAGCTGGCCGCCGCCGGTCATCGCCGTCAAGGACTGCACGTTCAGGCGATTCTCGTTGAAGACCAGCGTCCCGTTCATGCTGCTCAGGCCGTTCGGAATCCCTTCTACCGCTGCGTTCACGTTCTGAAATTGCACGTTCCCCGTCAGCTGCGGATCGCCCAGGGTTCCGGCGGCCCCCACCGAAAAGACGACCTTGCCGCTCGTAATCAGGTCCGGATCAAACGTCTGCGCCAGCGCCATCGACACGCTGCCCAGCGTCTGCACATCGAGCCGCCCGCTCTTCGAGTCCGGCTGTTTGGTCTTCGGGTTGATCGCCCCAAACACCTGCGCCGATCCGCTGGCGCGCAGATCCGTATCCGGCCCGGTGATGTGCACCTGGTCGAGCGTCGCCAACCCGTTCTTCAAGCCCAGCGTCAGCGGTTGCGCCGCCTTGAAGGTCAGCCCCTGCGCCGTCAGCGAAAAGGCGCTGAACTGCGCTCGCCCCGTCAGCCGCATCGGCTTGGCCGCCGGGCCGCTGACGTCCACGATGCCCGCGATCTCGGACGTCGCCTGCACGCCACTGCCTGGGGAAAACGCCGCGAGCACCTTGGACACATTCAGCCCGGACAACGTCAGCTTGGCCGTCGTCTGGTAGTCCCCCGTCAGCTCCGTCTGCCCGTTCGCCGCCACCTGCGCGCCCAGCAGCGTCGTTTGCAGGTTATAGAAGACCAGCTTGCCCCGGCTATACGCGTCGAGCGTCGCATTGCCAATCGGCTGCCCACCCGCAATGAGATTCGTTACCTTCAGATTGGCCTTGAGATTCGGCTCATCGACCGTGCCGTTCGCATCCGCCAGGAGGTTGATGACGCCGTCCGCGTTGATCTTCTGTTGCTGCACCGTGGTGAACCTTGAGAGCTGGAGGTTGTCGCCCTGGATATGCCCGTGGAAGTGCTTGTTCCCCAGGTCATAGCCGCCGTTGCCTGCGATCGTCATCCCATGCAGCCCCACCGACACCTGCGACGCTTCCACGTCCTTGCCGGTCACCGCCAGGTTCACGTTCACCGCGTCGTACGGCTCGCCGTAAGCCACGCCGTTCACCAGCCCGATCGACCCGCTGCCGTTCAGATTCCCAAAGGTCCCAGCCACCTGGGCGTTCACGTTGATCGTCCCCGTCACCGGAACACTCTTCTGCTGCCCCGCAATCGTGAGCAGGTCCTGCATCTCCGCATTGTTCAGCTGCACCTTGGCGTTGACGCCTGTACCGTCATCCCATACATATGTCGGCTTGCGATGCACATAGACCAGCCGCGGCTTGACGGCGCCGGACACATGCAGCACCGCGGACCCTTGCGTAATCGTCGAGCTCCCCACTGCCAGCCCCGACGGCGTGTACTCCGCATCCGCCACCAGCGAATCAATATGCACGTCCGTCGGCGTCGACGCGGCAGGTGCGGCCGCCGGCGTAGGAGACGTCAGTGCCGCGCTGACCAGATTCGCTGGAGGAGCCACCGGTGCCGGCGGCGGCAGAATCTGCCCCAGCAGCACCTCCAGGTTCGAAGCCTCTAGATGCCCCTTCACATCGAGCTTCGCAATCTCGCCCGACGCCGTGCCGTGAAACTGCGCCGAGCCATGCAGCGCAATCGGGATCGCCGCCGCGCCCTTCTTGCCGTAGCCCGTCAGCCCCAACGTTCGCAGCAGCTGGTCGTACTCGCCCAGATTGCGCAGCGAGAGATCGACGTTGAGCTTCGTTAGCCGATCCCCAGCGCTCACGCCCAAGACTCCACTCGCCCCCAGCGTCGATTGCGGCGTGTTCAGCGCCAGCCGCGGTAGGTTCACCGTTTCAGTCTTGCCGTCGTAGTGCCCCAGCAGCTGCCCCGTCACGGGAATGTCTGACAGCGCACCGCGCCGCCTCACCCCGGTCGGCCCCAGCTTCAGGTCTGCATCCACAACGACCGTGTCCGCGATGTCGGTCGCCGGCCCGCCCCACTCCGCCTTCACCGGGCCGGAGACCGCTGTATCGAAGCCAAGATCCCCGTAGTCCTTCGGGGCGGTCACGTCCATAATCGTCCGCAGCGGAATCCGGTTTACCGTCACCGTCAGGTACGCATGTGCCGGAAGCACCGGCGGCGCGGTTGGTGGAGCCACTTTTTCTATCTTTACGGTGATCTCCGCATAGGTCTTGTTGGCCGTCGTCGTCGCGCCCTCGACCGTAGCCGACTTCGGCGGCGTGTTGGCCGGCACCTCACCCAGCCAGTTGTCGATCTTCAGCTCGCCTGTCGCGCTGCCTCCGCCCGGCAGGTAGCCGGTGAGCGCGGTGAACAGCAGCTCGGTCGGCGTGATGTGCAGCTGCGCGCCGCCGTTGATGTCATGCAGCCGCACGCTGGCATTGTGGTACGACGCGTTGTGCAGCTTCGCCTCGCCCACCAG
>CAXUEE010000111.1:10425-11967 GCA_964249905.1 uncultured Acidobacteriaceae bacterium | reverse complement strand
TCGCTTCGTCCTGTGTCATGCCGCTCCAGCCATCAATCGTCGCTCTCCCACTCGTCCTCAGGATCAACCGGAACGCTATCTTCGTACGTCGGCTGCAGCGAGGTGAAGCGCTCTACCCGCTCAACCTCGCTTTCTTCGAGCTTGCGAATCATCTCGCGTTCGGACGTGACCATCGCCTTCCTCTGCGCTTACTTCTTCACCAGCTTCTTGGCATGTTCCACGACCACCGGCACTGAAATGCCCAACTTTTCCATCGCAATCGGCCCTGGCGCTGAAGCCCCAAACCGGTCCAGGCCTACCGCGATCCCATCCCGGCCGATATACTTCCACCAACCCATGGTCGCGCCGGCCTCGACCGAGATCTTCGGCACACCGTGGGGGAAGATCGACATCTTGTACGCGTCGTCCTGCTCCTCGAATATCGCGAAGCTCGGCATCGAGACCACCGTCGCCAGAATGCCGGCACCCTTCAGCTCCTCGGCCGCCTTCTGGATCAACGCCACCTCCGAGCCTGTCGCAACCAGGATGATGTCTTGGCCGAACTCCTCCAGGATGTACGCACCCTTGCGCGCCCGCTCATGCACCTTGTACTTCTCGTTATCGAGCACCGGCAGGTCCTGCCGCGATAACGCCATGAAGCACGCCGTATGCCGCTCGAGCGCCAGCTGCCAGCACACCGCCGTCTCATTCGCATCCGCCGGACGAAAATCCGTCAGCTGGGGAATTGCCCGCAGCGCCATCAGGTGCTCCACCGGCTGGTGCGTCGGGCCATCCTCGCCCAGGCCGATCGAGTCATGCGTAAAGATGTACAGTGAGTGCGAGCTCTGCAGCGCGCCCATGCGCAGCGCCGAGCGGCAGTAGTCCGAGAACGTAAAGAAGGTCGACCCAAACGGAATCAAACCGCCGTGCGCCGCAATGCCATTTACCGCCGCCATCATTCCAAATTCACGCACCCCGAAGAACACGTTCCGGCCCTTCGCATCCACGTGGAAGCTGGGGGAATCCTTGAAGATCGTTTTGGTCGAGCTCGTCAGGTCGGCCGCCCCGCCAAACAGCTCCGGAACCACCTTGGCAATCGCGTTCATCACGGTCTGTCCCGCATTGCGCGTAGCCACTGGCTTGTCGGGGGGGAACACCGGAATCTGCTTCTCCCAGCCCTCGGCCAGCTTCATCGACACAGTGCGCTCATACTCCGCACCCTTGTCCGGATACGCCTTCCGGTACTCGGCGAACTTCGCCTCCCACGCCTCGCGCTCGCGCTTCCCCTTCTCCTTGCACCTGCCCCAGTGCGCCGCGGCCTCCTCCGGCACGTAAAAATCCTTATCCTCGGGGAAGCCAAGATTCTTTTTCGTCGCCTTAACGTTCTCTGCGCCCAGCGCCTCGCCGTGCACCTTACTCGTGCCCGCCTTCGGACTGCCATACCCGATCACCGTCCGCACCCGGATCAGCGACGGCTTGGTCGTCTCCGCCTTGGCTGCCTGAATTGCCTTCTCGAGCCCCACCAGGTCGTTGCCGTCGTCAACCATCTGCACGTGCCAGTGG
>CAXUEE010000111.1:8245-10415 GCA_964249905.1 uncultured Acidobacteriaceae bacterium | reverse complement strand
GCTCAGCTCCGTCGGTCCGTCCAGCGAGATCAGGTTGTCGTCATAGAGCACAATCAGCTTGCCCAAGCCCAGCGTCCCGGCCAGCGAGCACGACTCATGCGAGATACCTTCCATCAAATCGCCGTCTCCGCACAGCACATAGGTGAAGTGATCGACCGGCGTGTGACTGTTGTAGCCGCTGCTGGTATCGCCTGCCTGGTTGAAGATTGCGGAAAGATGCTTCTCCGCAATTGCCAGCCCCACGGCCTCGCCCAGCCCCTGTCCCAGCGGACCTGTCGTCACCTCCACGCCGGCAGTTTCGCCGTACTCCGGATGCCCCGGCGTATGCGAGCCCCATTGCCGGAACTGCTCCAGCTGGCTGATCGGCAGATCATACCCCGCCAGGTGCAGCGCGCCATAGAGCAGCGCTGAGGCATGTCCGTTCGACAGCACAAAGCGATCCCGATCCGACCACTTCGGCTCCAGCGGATCGTACTTCATGAATTTTGTGAACAGCAGATACGCGATCGGCGCGCAGCCCAGCGGCGCTCCCGGATGTCCGGACTTCGCCTTCTCCACCGCGTCCACGGCAAGAAAGCGCAACGTATTAATCGATAGCTGGTCCAGATCCTGCTGCGTCATCTCAGCTGTCATTTCCAAGGTAGGTTCGCTCATTTTGCTCCCGCATCCTTATCCCACAAGATTTCATCGACGTTCGATGCCGTGCCAGTGTGCTTTTGCTGTTTCAGTGTACTCGTGCCGGCCGAGCGCCTACGTTGCCGCCACCGGAGCTGCCGGCACCGGCGTCGAAGGCGTTTCCACCTGCGGAGGATTCAGCTTCAGCCCTATATTGTGCCCCAGCCAGCGCTCGGCGTCGTTCTGGCCCGCGCCCGGCAACCAGTGCAGCGTAAAGATCACCTGCCCGGGGCTGTCCGTCGCCGTTGCCGGTGACGGCACATCCGCGTACCAACCCGCGTACCCAACCGTAACCGACGGCACCGTCTGCTGGGTGCTCCAGTTATCCAGCGTGTAGACCACCTCAAAGCGGCCGCGATCCACAATCCGCAACGTGTCTCCGGCCGTCAACTCGTCGATCGGCCGCGCCACCTGGAAGATCTCCGTCGTATTCCGGAAGGTCCGCTTCCCCGGCTCGACCGCATACCGTTCCGCGACCACAGAAATTGTGTCGAAGATCTTGCCATCCGCCACCGATCGCAGCAGCTTGATGTACTCCGCATGCGCCCACACCAGCGGCTGCGCCGAGCCCGCCGACCGGCCCTCCTACATGCCCTCCGCCGGCAGATCCGCATGATCCCACACCTGCTCCGGAAGCATCCCGCCAATGGACGAAAATCGCTCATACGCGGTGATCAGCGGTTTGACATCGTTCCCGGCGGCCAGCTCAAAGTGCGCCCGCTCCCCGCCGAGCAGAGGCCAGGCCCGGCCCTGTCCAGACCCGTCATACGGTCCGCCATCCTTCTTCTGCCCGTACCCGTCGTGGTTGTACCGCCGCCAGCATGGCCCGTACGGCGTCTCGTACTTCAGGCAGTGATCGACCACCTTTAACGACTCCGTAATCAGCGGATCGTCCGCCCGCCGGATGCCGTACCGCACCAGCTCCAAAAAGCCGGCGTCGATCACTCCGCGCGCATCGAAGTCCGCCTGCTCGCCCGGCTCCCGGTTCGCCAGGTGGATGAAGCCCGCCGGCAGATCGGGATTGTAGAACGGGTCTCCCGGCCCGGGCGGCCGAATCCGCATGTAATGCCGCTTCACCCCGGGCAGCAGGACGCCATCGTCGGTCGTCGTCCACTCATCCAGGTGCTCTTCAATCCAATCGGCGTACGTCTTCAGGAAATTCCCAAGTTCGGGCGCTTTGTAAGCATCGGCGAGATCCGCCGCACACACCAGCGCCGAGATTACCGCGGCCAGCGTCGAAGGCGAGTACCCCGCATTCTCCTCCCACCGCTCCTGCTGCGTCACCGGCGCATACCGCACCAGAAACGCCGCCGCTTTCTCGACAAATGGAAAGACGTCGAAGATTCCCAGCCCGTCCATCTTCCACAATCGCCACGCCAGGATGATGGGAAACGCCACCTCATCCAGCTGGATGCCCGTCCAGTACGCCGTCCCGTCGATCCAGAAGTTCTGCGCAAACCCCCCGTCCGGACGCTGCGTGCACGCCAGATAGACC
>CAXUEE010000111.1:7355-8235 GCA_964249905.1 uncultured Acidobacteriaceae bacterium | reverse complement strand
GCGCGGTCTCCGTCCGTCCCAGCGCCAGCAGCGCCGGCGCCGACTGCACCATGTCCCGCGTCCAGACCAGGTGGTACCCGCCCAGGTCCGAGTCCCCCTTCGACGCCCCCCACGGAATCGACGCCGACGCGATAAATGCACCCGAATAGGTCTTGTCCTCGTGCGTCAGAATCACATTTTGGCTCACCCGTGCCAGCCGTCCATCGTCGGTGGACGCACCCCGGAACGCATCGCCGTTCGGACTCTGCGCCCGATGCCACTGCTCGATGAACCGCTTGCTGTGCAGCTCAAACGGCGTCGACAAGGTTTGCATCAGCCCCGCCAGAGCCGCATGATGCCCCGTCCCAAGCGCGATCCCCACCGTAAACTCACGATGCTTCGCAACATCGATCTCGCCCATCACCGCAATATTGCCGTCCGTCGCCTGCCCAAACTGCCACGTCATCTTTCCGTGTGTGAAGAGATCCTGGTACCCGTCGCTCGTGCCCACGAATCCGCAGGAGCTCCGCGTGAAGCCGCAACTTGCTCCCAGCGCCAGCGACGTGCCACCCTTCCACGCCAGCAGCGTCCGTTTGCCCGCCAGCTGAATCGATCGCGCCGAGTTCCCCGCCCCGCCTCCATCCAGGTGCGGCGCCAGGAGCACATAGCACTTCAGGCGCGACAGCAACGCCTCCTCCCCGGCGATCTGCACCCGCATCAGCACTACCGGATGGTGCGGGTCGGCGATAAACTCCTTGGTCACCGTGTACCGCCCGTCCAGGTCCGACGCGCTCACCCGCACCGCCGGCGTGTCCGGATCCATGTAGTGAAAGTCATACTCGAACGAGCGCTTCTCCTCATGAAAAAAGCTCGCCTCATCGGTAAACAGCAGCTCCATGTC
>CAXUEE010000111.1:232-7345 GCA_964249905.1 uncultured Acidobacteriaceae bacterium | reverse complement strand
TGAAGGTGCCGTGCGAAAGCGTGAACCACACCTGGCTCGACGCAGAGTAGGCGGTCGACACGGCATCTTTCTTGCTCGACGTCCAGCGTGGCTCGAGGCTGGGAACGCCAAACGCGGGGCCGTCGTCGTCCAGCCAGTCGTACTCGTAGATAAAGTTCTTGTTGTCGACCATGTGCGAATATTAGAACCAAAAGCTGCTCGATGGTGACGCGCGTCCCGGAAAGATCCCGGAACAGGCGGGCATGATTCCCGCAGCGCCGGTCTGGACTGTGCCGTTGTCTCGACCTTTAGCATCGCCCCGTCCCAGGGCAGCATCGAAGAGAATGTTTCTGTGAGACCGGGTCGCCTGCGCCATCGCGCGGCCTACGCAGCTCCTCTCAACCTCTCGCAAGGAGATTTACCGTGGCTTTTGAACTTCCTCCGCTCCCCTACGACTACGCCGCGCTCGAGCCCTTCATCGACGAAGCCACCATGAAGCTGCACCACGACAAGCACCACCAGACCTACGTCACCAACCTTAATGGTGCCATCGAGAAGCACCCTGAGCTTGGCTCAAAGAGCCCCGAAGAGCTCATTAAGGACCTGCCCTCGATCCCCGAGGACATCCGCAAAGTCGTCCAGAATAACGGCGGCGGCCACGTTAACCACACTATGTTCTGGGAGATCATGGCCCCGCACGCAGGCGGCGAGCCCACCGGCGACCTCCGCGTCCAGATCAACGACGACTTCGGCAGCTTTGAAGACTTCAAAAAACTTTTCAACGAGACCACCGCCAAGCAGTTCGGCTCCGGCTGGGGCTGGCTCGTGTATGAAGGCGGCAAGCTCAAGGTCGTCACCACCGCCAACCAGGACAACCCCCTTTCACAGGGTCTCTACCCCATCCTCGGCAATGACGTCTGGGAGCACGCCTACTATCTCAAATACCAAAACAAGCGGCCCGACTACCTCGCCGCCTGGTGGAACACCGTCAATTGGACCGCAGTGAACACCCGCTTCCAAAAAGCCAAGAAATAGAACAACTTCCAATGCGGACACGTTCCTCACTAAGAGAGATCGCGTTCCACCAAGCAGGCCCTCTCCACGTTGAATGACCTGCTCGCCAAGGGTACGCATTCACGTAAAGCGCACCCTTTATCGCACAACCAACCTTCTCCTAAGCGGCCTCTCTCACAGCGTGAGGGAGGCCGACAAAGACCCGCTTCCAAGCCTTCCTCCTCCCAACAACTCCATTTCAGCTTACTGAGCGCGAGGGTCCACCCGCTTCGCTCGCACCCAAAAGTGCACTCACGCCAGGGCGTCCTCCCTTTTCAGCACATCCATAAACACCATTCGTTTGAGTCAGAAACAAACGTATCGAGCGTTACAGGAGTCAAACGGGTCAGCCAACTGCAAGAAATCACTTTTTCGCTTTCCCGGGTTCTCCTGCCGTCCAGGAAGCGATGCGGTTCACCATTGAGCGCTCACTCGTCGGGACGCGTCTTCCACTGTGTACCGTCCGTCTCCGACAAACGTAAGCCTGTCTAACATTTTCCATCAACCAGGGAAAACTTCATGTGGATTGTTAAACTCGCGCTGCGCCGGCCCTACACCTTTGTCGTCCTGTCGCTGCTGCTCTTCGCACTGGGCATCGGCTCCGCCATTGAAGCGCCGAAAGACATCTTCCCCTACATCAACATTCCCGTCGTGACCATCGTCTGGACCTACTCCGGCCTGTCTCCCGCAGAGATGGAAGGCCGCATAGTCACCGTCACCGAGCGCGCCCTCACCACCACCGTAAACGACATCGAGCACTCCGAATCCGAGTCCTACCAGGGCGTCTCTGTTATCCGCGTCTACTTCCAGCCCTCCGTGAAGGTTGAGCTCGCGCTTTCGCAGGTCACCGCCATCGTCGAAACCGTGCTGCGCGTCCTGCCCCCCGGAACTTTCCCGCCCAACATCCTAAAATACGACGCCTCCTCCGTTCCCGTCGTCCAGCTCGCCCTCTCCGGCGAAGGCCTGAGCGAGGCCGATCTCTATGACCTCGGCATCAGCTTCATCCGCCCCCGCCTCTCGAGCGTCAAAGGCGCCTCGATCCCGCTGCCCTACGGCGGCAAAGTCCGTCAGGTGATGATCGACACCGATCCCAACCTGCTCTACGCCAAGCATCTCTCGGCCTCGGACGTTTCCACCGCCGTCAACCAGCAGAACCTTATCCTCCCCGCCGGAACCGCCCGTCTTGGCGACCGCGAATATGTCGTCAAACTTAACTCTTCGCCCGGAGAAGTCTCCGCGCTCAACGATCTTCCCATCCGCGCCGCCAACGGCACTGTCGTTTTCCTGAAAGATGTTGCCTCCGCCCACGAAGGCTACGCTGAGCAAACCAACATCGTTCGCGAGGACGGCCGCAAGAGCGCCCTGCTCACCGTGCTCAAAAACGGGCAAACCAGCACGCTCGAAATCGTCGACGGCATCAAGAACGCCCTTCCCCAGGTCGTTGCCGGCCTTCCCCCCAACCTCAAGGTTGTTCCCCTCTTCGACCAGTCGATCTTCGTCCGCGAGTCCATCTCGGAGGTCGCTCGCGAAGCCACCATCGCCGCCGCCCTCACCGGCCTCATGATCCTGCTCTTCCTCGGCTCCTGGCGCTCCACCCTCATCGTGTGTACGTCGATCCCGCTTTCCATCGCCACCTCGCTCGCCATCCTCACCGCGCTCGGTGAGACCATCAACGTGATGACCCTCGGCGGCCTGGCTCTCGCCGTCGGCATCCTGGTCGATGACGCCACCGTCGAGATCGAGAATACCCACCGCAACATGGCCGAGAAAAAGCCCCTTGTTCGCGCCATTCTCGACTCAGCGCAGCAGGTCGCCGCGCCGGCCTTCGTCTCTACCCTCTCCATCTGCATCGTCTTCATCCCGGTCGTCCTGCTCACCGGGGCCGCCAAGTACCTCTTCACCCCCCTGGCCGAGGCCGTCGCCTTTGCCATGCTGGCGTCCTACTTTCTTTCCCGCACCCTCGTCCCCACCATGATGCACTTCCTCCTGCCCGCCGAAATCGGTCTCTACCAGGACGAAGGGGAATCCGAGCGCGAGGAAAAGCGCAACTGGGTCTGGCGCTGGCACCAGCGCTTTGATCGCCAGTTCGAACGCATGCGCGAGACCTATAAGGGCGTCCTCGAGTGGTGCCTGGGCAACCCCGCCATCACCCTGATCCTTTTCGGCTGCTTCATTCTCCTGTCCCTTCCCCTCACCTTTACCATCGGCGAGGACTTCTTTCCCTATGTCGACTCGGGCCAGATGCGCCTCCACGTCAATCCGCCGGAAGGCATGCGCATCGAAGACGCCGAACAGTACTTCGCCGACATCGAACGTGACATCCGCACCATCATTCCTCCGGCCGAGACCCAGCTCATCCTCGACAACATCGGCCTGCCCAACGGAGGCATCAATCTCGGCTTCGCCTCAAACGCCACCATCTCCAATACGGACGGCGAAATCCTGATCGCGCTCAAGCCCGGCAAGCGCGACACCACCAAATACATGCGCCTCTTGCGCGACGACCTGCCCGTCAAGTTTCCCGGCGGCACCTTCTTCTTCACTCCCGCCAACATCACCAACCAGATCCTCGACTTCGGCCTTCCCGCTCCGATTGACGTCCAGATCACCGGCCGCGCGAAGGAGAACTACGCCATCATCCAGAGAATCATGAAGCGTATCTCCGCCATCCCCGGCGCCGTCGACGTCCACATTCACCAGCAGGTGTCCTACCCCACTGTCCAGGTTAACGTCGACCGCACCAAGGCTCGCCAGGTCGGCCTTACCCAATCCGACGTCGCCAACTCCACCCTCATTTCGCTCACCGGCACCGGCCAGACTGCCCCCAACGAGTGGCTTAATCCGCTGAACGGCGTCAACTACCAGATCGTCACGCAGACCCCCATTTATCGCATCGACTCCCTGCCCGCGCTCGCCCGTACCTCCGTTACCTCCGTCAACGGCAACACCTCGCAGCTGCTCGGCAATCTTGCCACCTTCCGCCGCGACCAGACCCCCATCATCATCGACCACTACAGCATCCAGCCCGTCTTTGACGTCTACGCCGACGTCGACCGGCGCGACCTCGGCGGCGTCGCCGGCGAGATCCGCGCGATCATCGCCGACGAAACAAAAAGTCTCCCCGTTGGCTCCACCCTCGCCCTCCGCGGCGAAGTCAAGACCATGTCCGACTCCTTCCTCCGCCTCGGCATCGGCATCGTCTTTGCTATCGGCCTCGTTTACCTTCTTATGGCGGTCAATTTCCAGTCTTGGCTCGACCCGCTCATCATTCTCATGGCCCTCCCGGGAGCCTTTTGCGGCATTCTCTGGATGCTCTTCGTCACCCAGACCACCTTCTCGGTCCCTTCGCTCATGGGCACCATCATGACCATCGGCGTGGCTAACCCCAACTCCCAACTCATGGTAGTCTTCGCCAATTACGACCGCCCCCCCGGCAACGATAGCCTCGCACCCGCGCTCAACGCCGGCCACACCCGCCTCCGTCCCGTGCTCATGACCGCTCTCGCCATGATTATCGGCATGCTTCCCATGGCGCTCGCCCTCGGCGAAGGCGGCGAGCAGAACGCCCCGCTCGGCCGCGCCGTTATCGGCGGACTGATGCTCGCCACCGTCGGCACCCTCTTCATCGTTCCCGTCATCTACTCTCTGCTGAAGAAAAACGCGCCCATCGACTTCGACCGCCAGATCGACCAGGAGTACGGCCCCGTTCCCCCAGGAGAAAACTCCCTGGGCAAACCAGCCTAAATCGCCAGCCCCGGCCCATCAGGAGCAACCCGCGTAATGCCGAATGATCCGTACCAGCAGGACCCGAAACGCTTTGAAGGCCAAGAACCGCAAAGACTGAGCGACGGCCGCGAGCACCTCGGCGAAGACTTTGAGCGCCCTGTAGAGCCGGAAGGCCGCAGTCTCGGCCAGTCTTTTAGCCAAAGGAACACCTCCGACGCCCCGCGCCTCGGCGAGGACTTTGCCGACCCCAACTACGCCGACCAGCACGCTCTCGGCAGTTCCTTCGCCGACCCCAACTCCGCCGACGATACCAAGCTCGGCAACAGCTTCGCCCAGACCAACTCCAGTGCGAAAAAGCACCATCGCCCCGTTAAGGAGACCGTCGAAGCTCCCTTCCGGCGCGTTAAGGGCAACAAAACTCTCTTCTGGCTGATTGCCGGCGTGCTCACGGTGATGCTGATTGCGCTTCTTGTCGGCCTTCTTCCGCGCTTGTCCCGCAATAAGGAGACCAAGCAGCAGGCCGGCGAGCAGACGCAGCAACCCGAGATCGACGTCGTCAAGGTTGCCCGCGCCACCAGCGCCGGCGGCCTCGTCGTCCCCGGCACCACCATCCCGATCGAGGTCTCGTCCGTCTACGCCCGCGCCAACGGCTATCTCAAAAAACGCTTCGTTGACATCGGCGACCACGTCCACAAGGGCCAGCTGCTCGCCATCATCGATGCCCCCGACCTCGACCAGCAGGTCGCCCAGGCCCGCCAGCAGGTCGACCAGGCCGAGGCCCAGCTCGCCCAGCAGCAGACCCAGCTTGCCTTGACCAAGGTGACCGTCGAACGCTACCGCGCCCTCGTCGCGCGCGGCGTCTTTTCCCGCCAGGACGGTGACCAGCGCGAAGCCGACTACCAATCCCAGATCGCCAACGTCGCCGCCGCCGAGCGCAACGTTGAAGCCTATAAAGCCAACCTCGGCCACGCGCTTGCGCTCCAGCAGTTCGAGCGAGTCACCGCTCCCTTTGACGGCATCGTCACCCAGCGCAACGTCGACACCGGCGACCTCATCCAGACGTCGGGCTCGGCCGGCAGCAGCGCGCCCGCTCCGGTCGCCACCGGCTCGAGCGCCTCCGGCTCGGCCCAGAACGCGTCCTCCAACACCGGCGGCTCCTCCGGCTCCGGCATCAATCTCGCCGCGCCCTCCACCGGCATGGGCGGCCAGGGCGGCGCGCTCTTTACCATCTCTCAGGCCGATCGCCTCCGCATCCTCGTTTCCGTGCCTGAAGGCTACGCCAGCCAAATTCACGACGGCCAGCCTGCTGCGCTCAATTTTCAGGAGCTGCCTGACCGTACCTTCCACGCCTCCGTCACCCGTACCGCCGACTCGCTCGACCAGAACACCCGCACCGAGCTCGTCGAGGTTCAGGTCGACAATCACGCCGGCCTGCTTATCCCCGGCATGTACGCCGTCGTGACCTTCGCCGACAAAACCGGCGATGCCGCCGACGTCGGAGGCCCCATCGTCGTCACCGGAGACGCTATCGGCATCCGCAACGATCAGCCCACCGTCGCCGTCGTCGAAGACGGCAAAATCAAGCTCACGCCTATACAGATCGGGCGCGACTACGGCTCTGAGGTCGAGATTGTCGGCGGCCTGCGACCCGGACAGATCGTCGCCAGCAGCTTTACGGACGATGTCGTCCAGGGTGCCAGCGTGCGCACACACTTCAGCCCCCAGCTCGAAAAAGTGGCTGCCCCTGCCTCCCAGGCCATCAAGCCAAATTTACCTGGAGGCTCCACCCAATACGGAGACACCGGCATCACCGATCAAGACATGCAGGGACAAAACGCCAAGCCGCAGCAGAAAAAATCCAGCGGCGGTCAGCAAACCAAGGCTAACGGCAAGCAGGGGACGCAACAATGACCGCATTTCGCGGTCCCGCCGCGCCCGATCGAACGTCGTCCCCCCGCCAAACGTCGTCGCCTCAAGACACCTGCTCACCCCAAAACACGTCGTTCCCCCGAAATACATCGTGTTTCTGGTCCACCGAGAGTCCCCGTATCTGCCTTCTCCCATCGCTGCACCGTATGGAGCGCGCACCCGTCGCCCTCTGCCGCTGCGCGTTACCCGCCACTTACTCCCCCGCCCCGGCGCTCCCGCCGCTTATCCTGGCGACCAAACCACCCTCCACGCCGAATCTGGGCAGCGGCAGCCCGGTCGTGATGGTGGGATACGGCGGCGGACAGGGCCAGACATGGGGATACAACACGGTCACGAACAATGATTTGCAGGTCCAGGTGGGCGGATTCCCCTACAACAGCGAGGATTTCGCCACCGTTTACGGCCCCAGCAGCTACCCGAACGGAC
>CAXUEE010000111.1:0-222 GCA_964249905.1 uncultured Acidobacteriaceae bacterium | reverse complement strand
CTGCCTCTGCGCTTTACCCGCCACTTACTCCCACGCCCAGGCGCTCCAGCAGCTTCCTCCCGTCCCGCCACCTCCTCCCGCCACGGCGCGACCCGCGCCTACCATTCCGGATGCTCCCCCAATCAGCAGCTTCACTCCCGGCGTCCCCAACACCGACACCGGCAACCCACCCGTCGTCCCGCACCGGCTCGAGCCCTCAGGCTTTATGCCTCGCTTCTTATT
>CAXUEE010000110.1:11819-12073 GCA_964249905.1 uncultured Acidobacteriaceae bacterium | reverse complement strand
GACGAGGGGCGCGGATGGGCTGGATGGAAGGCCGCTCCGTTGCCGGCCGGGAAAGCAGGGCGTGGAGCTCGCGCAGCTCCTTCTGGATGGCGAGGAGGTGCCTGGCGTCGACTGCGTCGGCGACTCCGCTCAGACCGAGCTGGGATTCCTTCCCTCCGCGGAGCTCGGCCTTGAAGGCCTGGCGGGCTCCCGGGATGGTGTAGCCCTCGTCGTAGAGAAGGGTTTTGATGCGGAGAGCCATTTCGACATCGCGG
>CAXUEE010000110.1:0-11809 GCA_964249905.1 uncultured Acidobacteriaceae bacterium | reverse complement strand
CCGCTGGCCGGTTCCGCCCTTGTTGGGGCGCAGCTGCGGAAACTCGCTCTCCCAAAAGCGCAGGACGTAGGCCGGGACGTCGCAGAGCCGAGCCACTTCCCCAATGCGGAAGTAGAGTTTGTCAGGAATTTCGCGGCTCGGCCGGGAGCTGGGGCGCTTGCGAGTTGGCTCCTGCGGTGCCATATGCCCCCCAAGTATAGGTGAGGAAAATGCGGGCGGCGCAAGGGAATTTTCGATGATTCCAGGGAGGCAACGCCCTATCCGTGAGCGTGGCTGTGTCCGTGGTGATGATGGTGCGTGTGCGCGTCCACGGCTTCGAGCTCCGGCGGGGCGGAGCAGCCGTGGGTGGTTTCGCATCCCTTGGTCTCAAACTGGATGGTGGTATGGGCGATGTGGAAGTTGTCCCAAAGTGCGTCCTTGATGTGATCGAGGATGCCGGCGCATTCGGCGAGGCTCATCTGGCGGGTTTCGCTGTGCTCGATGGTGACGTGGCTGGCAAGCGCGTGGGAGTTGGAGCCGAGGCTCCAGACGTGCAGGTCGTGGACGTTGGCGACGCCGGCGACGCCCGCCATGGCGGCGCGGATCTCCTGGAGGGAAAGGTTCCTGGGCGTGCCTTCGAGAAGGATGTTGAGGGTTTCGCGCACGATCCCCAGGGACGACCAGACAATCATGCCGGCGATGAGCAGCGAGAGGACGGGGTCGATCCACTGGAGGCCGGTGAGCAGGATGCCGGCGCCTCCGGCGATGACGGCGGCGGTCGAGAGCGTGTCGCCGAGCATGTGGAGGAAGACGGAGCGAATGTTGACGTCACCAGAAAACTTCCAGAGCAGGCCGGCGATGCCGCCGTTCATGAGGACGCCGGCGACGGCGACGTACATCATCAGGTGGGGTTCCACACGGACGGGAGCGTAGAGGCGGTGGATGGCGGAGAAGGCGATCCAGAGGGCCAGCACGATGAGGGTAAGGGCATTGACGAAGGCGGCGAGAACGCCGGCGCGCTGGTAGCCGAAGGTCTTGCGATCGTCGGCGGGACGGGACTGGAAATAGACGGCGACGAAGGAAAGAATGATGGCGAGCATGTCGGAGGCGTTGTGGCCGGCCTCCGAGATGAGCGCGAGCGAGTGGGCGCGAACGCCGAAGAAGAGGGTAGCGCAGACATAGAGGAAGGTCGCTCCGAGGGATACGGAGAGGATGCGCTGCATCGTCCGATTGTTGGAGGCGACCATATGCATGGGCTTAGTCTAAACCCGCGGTCAAGGCAGAAGCGGGCCGGATCGAGTCTGCCGCCCGCTCTGTTGGGCAGCGTGAAAGGGAGCGAGAACCAGAGAGCGGGCCGGTCTAACCAGCGGACTTGGCGATGCTTTAGACTCGCCAGTATGACTGGAGCGAACCCGCTGCTTGCGTCGCAGCTTTTCCGGTTGGCGTGCCCTGTCTGCCGTGGCGCGCTTGTGCTTGCGGAGACGACCGTGGATTGCGCGGGCTGCGGACGGCGGTTCCCCGTGGTGGACGGGTTGCCGGTCTTGATTGCTTCGCGAAGCTGCTGAGGCGTTTTGGCTGTCTCTCGTCTACATCCGGCGTAAAAACACATCCTTCTCTGCGGGTTGCGCGTCCGTTGGCCCACCGGGCAGCTTCGCTCCGTCCGCACGGGTGTGCTGAGGCCGATCCGGAAGGAGGCTTATCGATGGCTACGCCCTTCCAGATGTTCGCTCAGCAGGACCTGACCTTGCTCCGCGGCGAGCTGATGCATGGAGGGTTGGACTGTTTCCAGGCCGCCGAACTGCTTTCCATGTTCATTCATGAGCGCGGGTATGGAGTCTCGTCAATGGACACCCGGCATGCTGTTTTGCACCTGCCCGCCATCGGCTTTGCCCTCGCGGGCATGCGGGCGGAGCTGGAGCGGATTGCCTTCGCGATGTAGCGTGTGCCGGCGATGCTCCGGCGGGCGATGCCATAATCGGTTCATGCCATCCCTCTGGCTCCCCGCTGCCTGGCCCCAACGTCTGGAGGAGCTGCTGGCTCCCTCCGCCGACCTGAAATCCGCTCCGCTGCGCAGGGATGTGCGCTCGCTGGGCATGCTGCTGGGAGTCGTGCTGCGGGAGCAGGCCGAGCCGGGCATCTATGAGGCTGTGGAAGCGCTGCGGCAAGCCGCGATCGCTCGCCGGGAAGAGGAACATGGGGCGGAGCTGCTGCGGGTGGGAAAGCAGGCCGAGGATCCCCTGAGAGCCTACCAGCTGGCCCGGGCATTCAGCTTTTACTTCGAGCTGATCAACCTGGCGGAGACCAATCATCGCAAGCGCCGCCGGCTGGCGCACCAGCTGGAGGAACCAGGCAACGTTGCGGGTTTGAGGAGCGGTGCGGGCTCGGGGAAGGTCCAGCGCGGGTCGCTCGAGGGCACGCTGCGGGCGATGCGGAGGTCCGGGAGCGATCTGGCGGCGGCGCTCGAGCAGCTGAGCCGAATTTGCGTGACGCCGGTCTTTACCGCACACCCGACAGAGGTGGCGCGGCGTTCGGTTATGTTCAAGCGGCGGCGGATCTCGGATGTCCTGGAGCAGCTGGACCGGATCCCGGTGCCCGGGGCGGCGCTCGAACAGCTGGAAGCGACGCTGCTGGCGGAGATTACCGCGCTGTGGCAGACCGACGATGTACGTAGCGCGCGGCCGACGGTGCGGGACGAGATCCGGATGGCGCTCGACTACTATGAGTCGTCGCTTTTTGACACGCTGCCGGTGCTCTATGCGGAGGTGGAGCACGCGCTCCAGGCGGAGTTTGGCGCGGAGGGCGTTCCCGCGCTGGCGGACCTGCCGCTGCTGGTGACCTTCGGGTCGTGGATCGGCGGCGACCGGGACGGCAACCCGTTTGTGACGCCGGAGACGACGGCCGAAGCGCTGTCTATGGCGCGGGATCTCCTGTTCTCGCATTACCTGCGACGGCTGCAGAATGTGTTCGACCAGCTGGCGAGCTCGACGCAGCAGGTTCCAGTCTCGGCGGAGCTGACGGCGCGGCTGGAGGAGTACCTCGCGGAGCTGCGGGCAGCTGGACCGGCCTCGCCGGAGCTGCGGCTGATCGAGCGCTTTCCCCACGAGTCGATCCGGCTTTTCGTGGCGTGCATGATGGTGCGCCTGGGAGGGAGCGCCCAATACAGTGTGCAGCCCAGCCTGCAGCAGCACGCGCCCAGGGTGCCGCCGCTCGCGGCTTACGGGGAGGCGGACGAGCTGGTGGCGGACCTTAATCTGTTGCGCACGAGCCTGAGAGACAATCGCGGGGCCCGGCTGGCAGCGCTGCTGGTCGACCCCTTGCTGCTGGAGGCACGGACGTACGGGCTGCACCTGCAGGCGCTGGATGTTCGGCAGCATGCGCGGGTCCACGCGGCGGCGCTGGCGGAGCTGGCCGGGCTTTTGCCGCCGCACGACCCTGGAGCGCTGAGCGCGCAGACTGCGGAGGTGCTCGACACGTTTCGCGCGATCGCGCACCTGAAGCAGCAGTTTCCTCCGGAGTCGATCGAGCGTTACGTGATCTCGGGGGCGACCTCGGCAGAAGACATCCTGAATGTGGTGCGGCTGGCGCGGATGGGGAACGTCCGTGTCGAAGGCACCGCGGATGGCGACCCGGGGCTGCAGCCGGTGCCGCTGTTTGAGTCGATCGACGACCTGCGGAATGCGCCGGAGATCTGCCGCGCGCTGTGGTCGAGCCAGGCATACCGGGCGCTGCTTAGGAGCTGGCAGCACCGGCAGGAGGTGATGCTGGGCTACTCCGACTCCAACAAGGATGGCGGCATGATCACCTCCACCTGGGAGATCTTCAAGGCGCATCGGGCGCTCCATGCGGTGGCGCGCGAGGCGGGCGTCGAGCTGCGGCTGTTTCATGGACGCGGAGGCACGGTGGGCCGGGGCGGCGGTCCGACGCATCGGGCGATCTTTGCGCAGCCGCTGGACAGCTTTTCGGGCGCGCTGCGGCTGACCGAACAGGGCGAGGTGCTGAACTGGAAGTACTCCGACGTAGTGCTGGCGGAGCGGAATCTGGAGCTGATGATTGCGGCGTCGCTCGACGCGCTGGCACGGCCGGGGCTCAACCGCGCGGAGCCCGACCCGCACCTGACCGGCGTACTGCTGCCCGAGTGGGAGGAGGCGCTCGAAGCGCTGTCGGCGAGTTCCTACGCGTTCTACCGGAAGCACATTGCTGAAGATCCCGAGACCTTTACCTACTTCGAGCAGGCGACGCCGGTCGCGGAGCTCGAGCATGCGCGGATCGGCTCGCGGCCTGCCAAGCGGATGGACGCGAGCTCGATCGCCGGAGCGCAGAGGGGGCGCAGCATGGAAGACCTGCGCGCGATTCCCTGGGTCTTCGGCTGGATGCAGTCGCGGCACCTGGTGCCGGCGTGGTTCGGCGTCGGCCACGCGCTGGCGGCGTATGCGGACCAGCACGCGGACGGACTGGCGCAGCTGCAGCGGATCTTCCAATCGTTTCCTTTGTTTATCGATATTTTGCGCAACGTGGAAATGGCGCTGGCCAAGGCGGATTTCGGCATTGCCCGGCTGTACGCCTCGATGGTTGAAGATGAGGCGCTGCGAACCCGTGTGTTTCAGAAGCTGGAGGATGAATTTCTTCTCACGTCGCGCATGGTGCTGGCAGTGACCGGGCAAAGAACGCTGCTGGAAAAGAATCCCGTGCTGGAACAGAGCATTCGGCTGCGCAACCCGTATGTCGATCCGATGAGCGTGCTGCAGGTGGAACTGATCCGGCGCAAGCGGAGCGATCTGGCCGCGGGCAAGACGGATTCACCGGAGCTGGACCGGGCGATTACAGCGACCATCAACGGCATCTCGGCCGGTTTGCGCAACACGGGTTGACCCAGCGGAGTGCGGGCGTTTCGACCTCATGGAACGGACCTGCACCACTTGGAGGGCAACGGGCACAAAGGTTTGGTCTTTTCCGGAATCCCGCTTGCGCTTCCGCTTGCTTCGTGACTAGTATTTCTCAGCAGCGCGTCCCTTTGTAGCACAAGATGAGCCCCCGTTGTTCGGCGAACCAGACCTGTACGGCCCACTCCGCTGGGTCCGTCCTGGAGGTCCACATGAAGCACTCTCTCTCCGTAGCTTCCCTCGTTGTTCCTGTGCTCCTGTCCGGTCTGGCGAGGGCTGAGCAACTGGTTCCGGCCGGCTCCATCATTCGCTGCACGGTGGCCGAGCCGAAGATCTCCTCGAAAACGGAAAATATCGGCGATCCGGTCCTGTGCCAGGTGTCGCATGTGGAGGCGTACGGACGCGCCAGCTTTCCATACGACGCTTACCTGGTGGGAACCTTTGTCGATTACAAGGACCCCGGCCACCTGGTGGGCAAAGGATGGATGGAACTGAAGTTCGACCGCATGATCACGCACAACGACAGCGTGGTTCCGGTGGACGTGCGAGTGATTGATGTGCCGAAGTATCCGGTGGACAAGGAAGGCAAGATCCATGGCACCGGCCATCCGGTACGCGACACCGTTGAGTGGCTGATTCCGGTGCTTTGGCCGATCGACCTGATCAACCTGCCGCGGCGCGGTCCGCGTCCGGTGTTGAAGGCGGAGACGCGGCTGACGCTGAAGGTGCTGGACGATTTTGGCATTCCTTCCGAGATGGAGGTGGAGCATCGCCAGGCGCTGATCTCGCGTGTGCCGCAGTTTGAGCAGTCGCTGCCGCAGAACCAGCCTGCGCCGCAGTACCAGCAGCCGGCGCCGGTCCAGTACCAGCAGCCAGCGCCGGTGCAGTACCAGCAGCCAGCGCCGGTGCAGCAGGCGTACGCTCCTGCCCCGCCGACGACAGTGATCTACCAGAACTTCGCGCCTCAGGCCCCGGTGTACCAGCCGCCACCGGTGATCGTGCGCTACGCGCCTCCCCCTCCGCCTCCGGTGGTGTATGGTCCGTATGGACCGGTGATGTATCGCGGCGGATACTACGCCCCGTACTAGACGACGGATAAGGAGGAACAAACCCACTGCCTGTGCTGGACACAGGCAGTGGGTTTGTCTTACGCCGGCAAGGGATTGTCACGCCTAAGTTCTCGTCGTACTCTGGCGATATGCAGAGCTCACTCGCCAGTACGAAAACCTTTGAAGTTACCTTATCCTTCGACGTTGCCGAGAAGCTGGAAGCCTTTGCTCAATACGAGAACCGGACCGTTAGCGAGCTTCTTGAAGACGGCTTTCGGGCCTACTTGCCCATAGCCTGGGATAGGTTTTTCGAGGAGACCAGGCGGTACGCAGCGACATGCAATCCAGAAGGGTATACAGAAGAAGATATTCCAAGACTCGTTCGAGAAGTGCGTGCTGAGATTGCCCGTGAAGCCCTGGATCAGAAAGCCTCTTGATCGTCGTCCTGGATACGAACGTTTGGGTTTCCGCTCTGCACTTTACTTCTGGCAAATCTGTTCCGGAAGAGGCACTCAGGCGAGCGACTTCCCTTGACCTTCTCGGAACGAGCGAAGAGCTGCGCTTTGAAGTCTTCCGGGTGCTGACCGTCAAGTTTCGATGGACGTCTGAGAGTGTCAACCGGCGGCTCGATGTGCTTCTCTTGCGTGCACGCATTGTCGTTTTGACGCATACGACGCACGTCTGTCGCGATCCTAAAGATGACATGCTGCTCGAGTGCGCTGCACTGGCCGGCGCCGATTTACTGATCACGGGAGACAACGACCTGCTCAGCCTCGAGTCTTACGGTCGCACGCGCATCGTTACTCCGAAGGAGTATCTGCTCCTCCCACGCCAGGCGGGTATCATCGAGTCATGCTGAACTTTTACGCCTGCGCGGTGGACGACGTCCTCATGAAGCGCCGCAGCCTGCGCCGTGAGCTTCTGTCCGGGCAGGGATTGCAGGAGCTGCGCATTGCCGTCCTGGGCGGCTCGACGACCGAAGAGCTGGTCAATTTTCTGGAGCTGCTGCTACTGGCGGAGGGCTTTCAGCCGGTCTTTCACCAGTCGGAGTATGGACGGTTCTATGACGATGCGGTGCAGGATTCGCAGGCGCTGATCGACTTCCAGCCGCAGCTTGTGTATGTGCATACCTCGTGTCTCAACGTGCGCCATCTGCCGCCGCTGAGCGCGACCGAGGCGGAGCTTGCCGGCTACGTGGAGGCGGAGCTGGCGCGCTACCGGGAGATCTGGGATTCGCTCGAAAAGAAGCTGAGCTGCCAGGTGATTCAGAACAACTTTGAGCTTCCGCCGCATGTGCTGCTCGGCAATATGGATGCCGTGGCCGCGGGTGGACAGAGCCGCTTTCTCATGCAACTGAATGGCGCGTTTGCCGCGGAAGCCGCGCGGCGGCCCAAGCTGCTCCTGCAGGATGTGCACGGGATTTCGGCGAACCTCGGCCTGCGCCACTGGTTCGATTGGCCGCGTTATTTCAGCTACAAGATCCTGCTGACGGCGGAGGCCAACCTGGAGCTTGCGCGGTCGCTGAATGCGCTCATTCGCGCGCTCTATGGCAAGAGCCGCAAGGTGCTGGTGCTCGACCTCTACAACACGCTTTGGGGCGGCGTGATCGGCGATGATGGCGTGGACAAGATTCAGATCGGGCGGGAAACGCCGGTGGCCGAAGCGTATACCGCCTTCCAGGAGTACTGCCTCGCGCTGCGCAATCGCGGCGTGCTGCTGGCGGTTTGCTCGAAGAATAATGAGGACGTGGCGAAATCGGGGTTCGCGCACCCGAGCTCCATCCTGAAGCTCGAGGACATCTCCTGCTTCAAGGCCAACTGGGAGCCGAAGCACGAGAACATCGTTGCGATTGCGCGCGAGCTGAACCTGGGCGTGGACAGCTTCGTCTTCCTCGATGACAATCCCGCCGAGCGTGCCATCGTGCAAGCTCAGCTGCCCGGCGTGGCCGTGCCGGAGGTGGGCAGCGATGTGTCGAAGTATGCGGAGTTCCTTGATCAGGGACGTTTCTTTGAGCCGGTGTCGCTCTCGAAAGAAGACCTGGAGCGGGCGGCGCTCTACGCGGGGAACTCGCAGCGTGCGGCGCAGGCGACGCAGTTTGCCGACTACGGCGAGTACCTTGACTCGCTCAAAATGACGGCCGAGATCGACGCGTTCAAGCCGGTGTATCTGGAACGCATTGCGCAGCTGACCAACAAGACCAACCAGTTCAACCTGACCACGCGGCGGTACACGCTGGCGGAGATGGAAGCTGCTGCCAGGGACCCCGATGCGATCGGCCTCTATGGCAAGCTGACGGACCGGTTCGGCGAGAACGGCCTGGTCTCGATCGTGCTCGGACGACGCCAGGACCAGGCGCTGCATATGGATCTGTGGCTGATGAGCTGCCGTGTGCTGAAGCGCGAGATGGAAAACGCGATGCTCGATGTGCTGGTGGAATGTGCGCGCGCGCGAAGGCTCGAGACGATTGTGGGGTATTACGTGCCGACCGCGAAGAACGGCATGGTGGCTGACTTTTACCCGCGACTGGGTTTCTCGCCTGCTCCCACGCCCGCGGGGCCTCCGGACGGCGCGACGGTGTGGACGCTCGACCTCAACGCCTACACGCAACAGAACACGCACATCAAGGTGCTGGAGTTTGCCCATGCCTGATCTTTCCCCGGACGGCGTTCTTGCCGAGCTGCAGCCGATCTTTCGCGAGGCGCTGAACTCGCCCAAGCTGACGGTGACCCGCAAGTCGAACGCGCTGAATACGCCGAATTGGGATTCGCTCGCGCATATCGAGCTGATCGAGATGGTGGAGCGCTCGTTCAAGGTGAAGTTCGCCCTGGGCGAGTTGCAGGACCTGAAAGAGGTCGGGGATCTGGTGGATCTGGTGGTGGAGAAAGCGGCGAAGAAGGGCTAGCGCGTCGGCTCTGGCCTTGACTTATGTCCTTCTGAAGAGAAAGACAGGAGCAGATCCCTGCGGGATGACAAACAGTTGCTAACCACACATCGCTCGGAGCACCGGAAGCAGAGCTTCGAGGGCGTCGGTTTCGCGCTCGGGAAGCACGCCGGCGGTCTGGTCCGTGGGCAGCTTGGGCAGGCGAGGGACCAAGATGCGCAGGTTGGGCAGGTAGAGGTTCATGTCCGCGCAGAGCTGCTCGCCGGCGGCCTTGGCCATGGCGTACTCGGTCATGCCGGCGGGGCGCTCGTCGAGGAAGACGGTAGAGGGATAGAGGGCGGAGAGCGGCTCTCCGGAGGCAATTAAGGCGAGGCACAGGTCATAAAAGCCCTGCACGTAGAACTGCAGGAACTCTGCCAACCTTTGCCCGGAGAGCACTCCCGGTTTGGCGCGGAAGATGGTGCCGGTGGCGAAGTAGAAGAGGTGCGTGGGCGCGCGCGCAAGGGTACGGAGCTGGTCTGCCGGCGGCTGACGGACGTCGTAAGGGAAGGCCGCAGCGTGGCCGCAGCCGAAGGCCTGGATCTCGCCGGCGACCGCCTCGGCCTCCATGCGGCCCAGCGCGTAGGTGAGGGTGACCGTTCCGCCGCCCGCGGTGATGAGCTTCGCTGTCAGTTCGCCCAGGCCACGCGAGCCGCCGATGACCAGCGCGTCCATGCCCGCGAATTCACGCGGCTGGACGAACCGCGAGACAACCTCCATGGACGCCTGGCGCACGGGAGGCACGCGCATAAAGGCTTCCAGCTCTCCCTCGACGGCGCGGCCCTGAACCGCGATGCGCAGCTTGCGGAAGCGCTCGTCGACCGAGGTGACGGCGTAGTGCAGCGCGGCGTGCGGCGGGGACTTCGGGGTGCTCAGCAAGTTCAGGTCGAGCTTCGAGTACATCGAGTGCAGCCCTGGCGCCTCCATGCCCACAACGTAGGAGGACGCGGCGATCTCGGCTACGGCGGTGGCCCCGGCCAGCGCGGCGAGATGCGGGAAGAGCTCTTCTGCCTGAACCGGCGGCGCGACATAGGCCTCGCCGGAACGGTTGGGGAGATCGGTCAGCGCAAGATCGAGCGCGGTGGTGCGCGGTGTCTCGGGTGAAGGCGTCCAGGGTCGCTGCGTTTCTGCCTGCTTCGCTTCGCGGACGACCTCCGCGGTGAGCACGAGCAAGTTCTGCACGGCGACTTCCAGCCGCAGTGGCTTGCCGGGTTCGCTTTCGAGGACACGGAGGGTAGCGGGATCGCCAAGATAGATCCACTTGAGAAATCTGGCTTTGATTTTTGCGAGAGGCCCGGCAAGCTGCCCCGTCTGCGCAAGCTCCTCAAGCGCCCACAGCAGCGTGTGTACACCATGAACGACCGGCTCTCCGGCCTGCGTGCGACGCGCGGCAACCGGGTCCATGTGCATCGGATTGCGATCGCCGGAAAAGGCGGCGAACCGCTCCTGCAGCGCGGCATTCACGGTTCGTGTGTGAGCAAACGCGGGCAAACGCTACTCCTGTTCGTGTTGCGAGGGTGAGCCCGCAAGCAGCGCGTGCATGCGGATATTGATGATGCCCGTAAGCTGGTCCGCGCCCTTGCGACTCAGGTGAATTTCGTCGATGTAGTTGCCTGGATCGTCTCGAAACGCCTGGTACTCCGGCTCGTTCAGGTCAAGGATCGGAGCGAGCGGCAGGGTCGCCGGAAAGCTTTGCCGGAAGCTAAGCAACTCGGCGTGGTTGAAATCGTAGGCCGGCGTATACACCGGGTAGACGATGTAGATTACGCGTACGCAGTGGGCCTGAAGCTCCTGGACGAGCGCGCGGTAGTCCTCGGTCGCCTGCGGATCCTGCTTCATATTCATTTTGGCCGTGGGTGGCTCGGGCTTCGTCGACGGCATCTCGTGGCTGCCATCGGGGTAGAAGGTTGGGGTGCGATGGCGCAGCTTGTTGAGGAGCATCTCCACCTCGACGTTGAAGGCGGCGAGCGATCCGAAGGCTTCAGTTCGCGTCGCCTGGTCGAGGCCGTCCTGCAGCGCATGCGAACCGGTGATGCGGGGAAAGATACCGACCAGAGCAACCTTGAAATGGCCGCGCTTCAGCGCCTCTTCCACCAGTTTGCGCTGCTCGGTGGCGTTGCCGCCTTCGAGCGACTCGTCGTAGAAGCGGTATCCGGTCAGACGCTGCGGACGCCAGTTGACGGAGGCGGAGGCACCGACGATCAGCGCGTCGAAGTTTTCGGGAACGTACGCCTCGTTCAGCAGGTACTTGGCCTGGCGCTCGTGGCTTGAGGTGATGAGGGCGCGTCCGGCAGGGTCGCGCAGGACACCGAAGACATCGAGCCGCCAGGCCGCGCCGAGCTCCGCGCCGACTGCCAGCGCGAGCAGCAGGAGCGTCCAGAAAAGCCAGCGGCTGCTGGAGAGTCTGGCGGCGGTCGCCGGAGCGGTTTCGAGAGTGGAGGGTTGCGGCATGCGAGTTGTTGTCCATTGGATCGAGACTGCAAGCTGGGTTTGCGAGACTCGGCAGAGCAGCAGACCGCATGGACTGTCACCAGAATGCCCGATTCACCGTGATTGGTCGAGGGCAGCTGCCAGCAAGGTTCTTCCGCAAAGGCTAAGGCGAGAAGACCGCCGCTCAGTGGACCAGCCGTCTCGGCAGCGAGCCGTCCAAGCGCAGCAGGATCTATGCTGCTCGCACACTCGGCCCCTTTTTGCTCGTGTTACTCGCAACGAGCGCGCTCGCGATGAACTGATGGTGTAGACAACTTGCAGGGACAAGGACAGAAGCAGATCCCTGACGGGATGACAACAGAGAAAACAAGCCCTGCCGGCCGGAAAGAAGTCTTCGCTGGTTTTGGTCTGGCGCTCCAGAAGGAAGCCCAGTCCGAGGACTGCGGCGAAGTAGATGCCGATGACCAGGGTGTCCAGCCAGTGCAGCGGAGTCAGCGCGGCCTGCGACATCCGCGTACCTACCCCCGCACCCTGGGCCCGGTGGAATAGAG
>CAXUEE010000109.1:10868-12117 GCA_964249905.1 uncultured Acidobacteriaceae bacterium | reverse complement strand
GTTCTTTATCCAGAGCCATACCGGGCAGCAGGTGAAGCGAGCGGCGGTGGGCGCGGAGGGTTGGGTACTGGACCCATTCAGCCACGATGCGGTCGCAACCCATTTGAAGGCAGTGGGCGAGCCTCTCGTGAAAGCGTTTGGGAGCACGCCGCCGTATGCGATCTTTTCCGATTCGCTTGAGGCGTATGGGGCGGACTGGACGCCGAACCTGCTGGCGGAGTTCCAGAAGCGTAGAGAGTATGACCTGAAGCCGCATCTGCCCGAGTTGGTGGCGGGTGGCTCGCCTGCGGCGGATACGATCCGGCACGACTATGGGCAGACGCTGACCGAACTGGTGAACGAGAACTACCTCCTGCAGATCAACGACTGGGCGAAGGCGCATGGGACGAAGTTCCGCTCGCAGACCTATGGGGAGCCGGCGGTAAGCTTCTCGAGCCAGCGGCTGGTCGACCTGGCAGAGGGTGAGGGTCCGCAGTGGAGAGCGTTCTCTACGCTGCGCTGGGCGACGAGCGGGAACCACGTCTTCGGCAATCCGGTTACAAGTGGCGAGACGTTTACGTGGCTGCACTCGCCGGTGTTTCGGGCCACGCCGCTCGACATGAAAGCGGAGGCGGATATCGACTTCATCATGGGCGAGAACCAGCTGATCTTCCATGGGTGGCCGTACTCGCCGCCGCGCCTGCCGGACGGCCAGCCGAAAGTGCCGGAGCCGGGGTGGAGCCTTTACGCGGCGGCATCGTTCAACAACCACAATCCGTGGCACCCGGTGATGCCGGCGGTGGACGCGTACATCACGCGCATGAGCTGGCTCTTGCGGCAGGGTCAGCCGGCCAACCAAGTGGCGATCCTCTTGCCGACCGACGATGCGTGGGCGAGCTTTACGCCGGCACACGTAACGGTGACGGGCGCGATGCAGAAGATGATTACGCCGGCGCTGATGGGCGCGATTCTCTCGGCGGGGTTCAATGTGGACTTCATCGATGCCGAGGCGATCGACCGCGTGGGTTTCGGGACGCACCAGGTGCTGGTGATTCCGCCGACAGACCGCATGCCGATCGCGACCGTAAAGAAGATCAACGCCTTTGTGGAGCAGGGTGGACGCGTGGTGGGCGTGACGCGAATGCCAACGATGGATCCTGAGGGCAAGCCGCTGACCGTCAAGCTGTCGGATCGCATTCCGGTAACCGCCAACGAGCAGTCGCTTGGCGAAGGTCTGCCCGATGCAGCGAAGCCCGACCTCGCGTGGAGC
>CAXUEE010000109.1:317-10858 GCA_964249905.1 uncultured Acidobacteriaceae bacterium | reverse complement strand
GATGTGTACGTGGTGGTGAACACGTCGAACAAGCCGGTGCATGCGCAGGCGGCGTTGACGACAAACTTTGCGACGGGGGCGATGTGGGATCCGGAGACGGGCAAGGCGGCTGAGGCAGCCGGGCCGGTCGACCCGAAGAGCACGCTGATCGATCTCGCGCCGTATGGGTCTGCGGTGTACGTCTTCGGCAAGGGCTTCGAGAGTGAGCCGGGGAGCCAGCGCAGCAGGGTGCAGGTAGCGGACCTGAGCAACGACTGGAAGGTCAGTTTTGTAGGGTTGGCCACATCGCAGCAGGAAGCGGCGTTGACGGACTGGACGGCGAATCCGGCGACGGCGCACTACTCGGGCGAGGCGGTATATGCGAGGGACTTTGAGCTGAAGGGAGCGCCCGGATCTGCTTCTTTTTATCTAGAGGTACAGGGTGGGACGCCGCTGCCGGGGGCACCGAGCTCACCGCCGGAGCATGCGGTACTGGGGACGAATGGGTTGCCGAATCCGCTCGTCACGCGGACCGGGCCGGGGATGCATGCGTACTTCGATCCGCCGATCCATGAGGCCGCGCTGGTGACGGTGAACGGCCAGCCGGCGGGCGCGCTGTGGCATCCGCCGTATCGGTTGGAGGTGGGCAAGCTGCTGAAGCCGGGCGTGAACCACATGGAGATTCACGTGTACAACACGGCGTTGAATGCGTGGTCGGCGGAGCCCCCGCATGACTACAAGCCGCTGATCGAGAAGTACGGGGACCGCTTCCAGATGCAGGATCTGGACAAGGTGAAGCCCATCGCGTCGGGGCTGCTGGGTAACGTGTATCTCTATCAGGGCGGGCAGTAATGATGCTTCTTCGCAGTCTTTCCTTCGCCTGCGCGCTGCTGCCGTGTATGGTTCCCGCGCGGGCGGCTACCTTCAGCGCGAACGACTATGGCGCGAAGGGCGATGGCACGACTATGGATACGGCGGCCATCCAGAAGGCGATCGACCTGGCGGCGGCGAAGCCGGGCAGCACGGTGACGCTGCAGCCGGGGACGTACCTGACGGGATCGATCTTTGTAAAGTCGAACGTGACGCTGCGTCTGGACAAAGGCGTGACGCTGCTGGGGTCGCAGAATATTAAGGATTATCCGGTGCGGCCGTCGAGGATTGCGGGCATTGAGATGAGCTGGCCTTCGGCGCTGGTGAACGTGTATCAGCAGCAGAACGCGGCCATCACAGGGGAAGGCACAATCGACGGTGACGGCAAGGTCTTCTGGGACAGCTACTGGGCGCTGCGCAAAGGCTATGAGCCGCGCGGGCTGCGCTGGGCGTCGGACTATGACGCGCAGCGGCCGCGGCTGGTGCAGATCTTCGACTCAGCGCATGTGCAGCTAGGTGGCGGGCTTTCACTGCGGCGATCCGGCTTCTGGACAGTGCACATCTGCTACTCGAACGACGTGCACGTGGACAACGTGGTGATTCGGAATAACGAGGGCGGGCGTGGGCCGTCGACCGACGGGATCGACATCGACTCGTCAAAGAAGGTCCTGGTGGAGCACGCGGACATCGCGGTAAACGATGATGCGTTGTGCCTGAAGGCAGGGCGCGACTCCGACGGTCTGCGGGTGAACCGGCCGACCGAGGATGTAGTCATTCGCGACTCGACCGTGCGCGATGGCGCGGCGGGGATCACGTTCGGCAGCGAGACCTCGGGCGGCTTCCGCAACATCGAGGCGTACAACATCACGGCAGAGGGCCATGTGCCGGTGGGCATACTGTTCAAGAGCGCGCACACCCGCGGGGGATGGGGCGAGAACATTCGGCTGCACGACTTCACGCTGACCAGTGTGCCGGTCGTTCTCCGCATCACGATGAACTGGAATCCAAGTTATAGCTATGCAAAGATTCCGGACGGGATGACCGGCTATCCGGCGTACTACACCGTGCTTTCGACGCCGGTGCCGGAGGCGCAAGGACGCGCGCACTTTCATGACGTGTCGATCTCGGGAATTAGAGCGACGGGAGCAACGACGGCCTTCGAGGTGGATGCCTTTCCGGAGATGCGCCTGGACAGCTTCACCTTCGATCATTTGGAGATCCAGGCGAATAAGGCGGGGCACATCTTCGACGCGCAGGGCTGGAAGTTTTCGGACACGACGCTTAGCATCGCGGATGGCGGCAAGGTGCTGCTGCACGACGACGCCGGGATCTCCGGGATCGCGACCGAGCCCGCGCCGGCACACAACACGGCAGACGACTCCAGCAAGAAAAGCTTTGCGGAACAGGACAAACACGAATGAAGAAACAGCTTTGTGGCGTGGTGGCGGCTTGCGCGATCGGCTCGGGTGCGCTGGCCCAGACGGCGGAGTATCCGCAGCCCTCGGCGGCGACGCAGGCAATCATTGACAAGGACAACGGGCGCCACTTCGGCAGCTCGCCGGAGGATGGCGGTCCAATGGCGACGGATCTCTCGCCGGCGATGACCGGGCCGGCAATCGAAAGAGCGTTGCGCAAGGTCGCAGATTGGGAGCTGGAAACCAACCAGCCTTACTTCGATCAGATATGGACCTCGTCGGCGCTCTATACGGGCTACATGGCGCTGTGGCGCAGTACCGGGGACGCCAAGTACCACGAAGCGATGCTGGCGACGGCGAAAAAGTTCGACTGGAAAGAGCGTAGCCAGCACTCGAACGCGGATGATGACGCGATCGGGCAGATGTACCTGGAGTTGTACCTCGACAAGCAAAATGATCAGAAAGACAAGAGCTGGATCCAGCCGACGGAGGATGATCTGGATTCAGTGATCGAGTGGAAGACGCTGACGCCGGGGGACACCAAGATTCCCTGGTGGTGGTGCGATGCGCTGTTCATGGCGCCTCCGGTTTGGGCGAAGATGTACTCCGCGACGGGCGAGCACAAGTACATCGACTATCTGGACGAGAAC
The DNA here is from genome assembly GCA_964249905.1 of uncultured Acidobacteriaceae bacterium. Lineage (GTDB taxonomy): Bacteria > Acidobacteriota > Terriglobia > Terriglobales > Acidobacteriaceae > Edaphobacter. The sequence goes on along the minus strand of CAXUEE010000109.1, from coordinate 7,944 downwards.
TTTCAGAAGACCTACGAGCTGCTCTACAACAAGCAGGAGCACCTTTACGCGCGGGATGCGACGTACGTCGGGAAGACCGAGCCGAACGGCAAGCCGATGTTCTGGTCGCGCGGCGAAGGCTGGGTCATGGCGGGCATCGCGCGCACCTATGACCTCCTTCCCGCGAACGATCCGCGCAAGCCGTTCTATGCGACGCAGCTGAAGGAGATGGCAACGCGGGTGGCGGGGCTGCAAGGCACGGATAGCCTGTGGCACGCGGGCTTACTCGACCCGGACTACTACAAGCTGCCGGAGATCTCCGGCTCAGCCTTCTTTACGTTCGCGATGGCGTGGGGGATCGACCACGGGCTGCTGGACGCGAAGACGTTTCGGCCGGTGGTGGAGAAAGCGTGGGCGGGTATGTTGACGCACATCTATGCGGACGGAAGGCTGGGCTGCATCCAGCAGACGGGCGCGGAGCCGGCCTTCTATCGTCCGACGGCGAGCTACGACTACGGCATTGGAGCGTTTCTGCTGGCGGGTTCCGAGCTGAGGACCATGGTCGGTACGTTCCCTCCGCCGCGGAAAGCGGGCAAACATGCTGCGAGCGAGTAAGACAAGGATGCGGCGCTGCTGGTGTGTGTGTTTCGTCCTCGTGGCGAGCGTATTTTCGTGCGTCCGAAGCCCAGCTCAGACCCAGCCGGCGCAGGTCCCCAGTCCAACGGACCCAGCGGCGCATGCGGCGCTGCATCTGCCTGTGCCAGCGAATCCGAAGCTGCCGACCTTGTTTCTGGTAGGCGACTCGACCGTGCGCAACGGACACGGAGACGGGGCGCAAGGCCAGTGGGGCTGGGGTGAACCGCTGACGACGTTCTTCGATGCGAGCAAGATTAATGTGGTGAACCGGGCGATCGGCGGGCGCTCCAGCCGCACCTACCTCACCGAGGGTCAGTGGGCGGACACGCTCAAGCAGATGAAGCCGGGCGACGTAGTGCTGTTTCAGTTCGGGCACAACGACGGCGGCATCCCCGACGAACCGACCCGCGCGCGGGCGTCTTTGCCCGGCGTGGGAGATGAGACGAAGGAGATTGAGAACCCGATCCTCAAGCAGCACGAGACGGTGCACACATACGGCTGGTACATGACGAAGTACGTCGAGGACACCAAGGCGAAGGGCGCCACGCCGATCGTCTGCTCGCTGATTCCGCGCAAGCTCTGGAAGGACGGCAAAATCATTCGCAATACGGAGAACTACGCCGGATGGGCCCACCAGGTGGCGGAGAAGGAACAGGTCGGGTTCATCGACTTGAATGGTCTGATCGCGGACCGCTATGACTCGATGGGCGAGGCGGCGGTCGAGCCGTTGTTTGCCGATCCGCATACGCATACGTCGCTGGCTGGTGCGGAGATCAATGCCACGGAGGTAGTTGCGGGGCTGAAGCTGCTAGCCCGGGATCCGGTTGCTCAAGACTTCTCCGCGAAGGGCGAGGCGGTGCGGCCCTAAGTTCTAGGACGGCATACAGATTTTGGACCCTTGCCGTATCGGTCGGCTGTCCTGACAAGCGGAAAGCGGACCGTCCGCCTTGGCGAAGGATGACAACTTGGTCAAGGGAAAGTAAACCGCTCTAACCCTGCGTCGGCCACAACCAGGCTGCTCCACGCACGCCGCTCGAATCCCCGAACCGGGCCGGCACGATAGGGGTATCGAAGTCTCCGCCGAAAACGTACTCCCGTACCAGGGTCGGCACATTGCGATAGAGCCGTTCAATCCGGGACACGCCCCCACCGACCACGATTACATCCGGGTCCAGCACATTCACTACGTTGGCCAGCCCACGCGCCAGCCGGCTCTCGAACCGGGCAAGCGCGGCTAGTGCATCGGCTTCGCCTCCATGCGCCTGTTCGGCAATCGTCCGCGTCGTCCTGCGCTGGCCCGTGACCCGGAAAAAATCATCCGCGATGGCAGTGCCGGACACCCACATCTCCATACAGCCGTGTCTGCCGCAATAACACGGGGGGCCGGGCAACTCCTCCGGCGCGGCCCATGGCAGGGCAGTGTGCCCCCACTCCCCACCCACTCCGTTGGGTCCCGCATGGACCCGCCCGTCCACGGCAACGCCGCCGCCGCAACCGGTCCCCAGAATCACTGCAAAGACCATCCGCGCTCCCACAGCCGCGCCATCGGTGGCCTCCGAAACAGCCAGGCAGTTGGCATCGTTTGCCAGCCGCACCTGGCGTCCCATGGCTACGCTCAGGTCATTCTCAAACGGGCGTCCGTTCAACCAGGTTGAGTTCGCATTCTTGATCAGGCCGGTAGACGCCCGGACACTGCCCGGCATCCCCACTCCCACTGTTCCGGCCCGGCCAACCGCGCCCTCCAGATACCGGACGACCTCCACCACCGCTGCGACCGTACCGTTGTAATCTCCCCGCGGTGTATCGACACGCTTGCGCAGCAGTTCCGCGCCGAAGTCGTCCATCACCAGACCTTCTATCTTGGTTCCGCCCAGGTCAATGCCAATCCGCACTCGGCCCCACCCTTTCCTCAACCGAGCTCGACCAGGCCCGCTCCACCGGCAATCTGGCACACGAAGACCGGAGCCTGGACTCCGGTCGCCTCTTGATACCGGTTCGCCAGTCCCCTCGCGAAGGTGTCCACCTTGGCCGTCTCAACCAGCGACACGGTGCACCCGCCAAAGCCTCCACCCGTCAGCCGCGATCCCAAACATCCCTCAAGAGACATCGCCAGCCGCACCAGCAGATCACAGCGATCGCAGCTCGCCGCGAAATCGTCCCGAAAGCTGGCGTGCGCATCGTTCATCAAGGCGCCGAAGACCCGTGCATCTCCCGCCCGCAAAGCCGCCACACCCAGGTGCACCCGCTCGCTGTCGGTGATCACATGCCGTCCACGCAGAAACGCCTCATGCGACATGCCGTCCTTGGCCGCGAACAGGTCCTGGAGCGTTGCATCGCGCAGCTGAAAAGTCGCTTCATCCTTGCCCAACTTATGCGCGACTGCCCGCGCCGCTTCTTCCACCTCTTGCCGGCGTGCGCCATACTCACCGCCGCCGACCGAGTGCTGCACCATCGAGTTGCACACCACTAGCCGCAGGTCCGCCGGAATGGGCGCGAGCTCTGAGGTCAAGGCACGCGTGTCGATGGCCAGCGCGTTTCCTTTCACGCCGCAGGCCGAGATGAACTGGTCCATAATGCCGCACGGCGCGCCCACAAAATCGTTTTCCGCCTTCTGGCACGCGAGCGCCACCTCCGGCCGAGGCATCTCGACCTTTGCCAGCGCCAACAGCGCGATAGCGCTCGCTACCTCGATCGATGCCGAAGAGCTCAGCCCCGCACCCAGCGGCACGTTGCCCGAAAAGGTCAGGTCCGCCCCTGCCAGCTTGACGCCGCGCAGCCCTAAACTCCAGGCCACCCCGGCCGGATACGCGCTCCACTCTCCTTTGCCGGCCGGCTGCAGATCGCTCAGGTCAAACTCAGCCCCGTTCCCGAAGTCCAGCGAATCGAGCCGCAGGAGCGCATCTGTGCGTGGGCTCGCGGCCACCAGGGTGTTGAAGTCAAGCGCTGCCGGCATGCAAAATCCGCCGCTGTAATCGGTGTGCTCGCCCAGCAGATTCACCCGGCCCGGAGCCTGGTAAACACGGAAGTCCGCAGTTCCGGTCCGCTCCTTGTGCCGGTCCGAGAGCCTCCACACCCTTTGCTCGAAGCTCTCTTCCTCCACCTGGCTCAATCCTTTCGTCCCGCCGCTTCACGCAGCATCTCGGCTGCTTTTTCGGGGGTAATGTCCCGCTGTGGCATCCCCAGCATCTCAAAACCCACCATAAATTTCCGGATCTCCGCGGAACGCAGCAGCGGCGGATAGAAGTGCCCGTGAAACGTCCATTCCGGATGCGGCGCACTGTCGGTGGGCCGCTGGTGAAATCCCATCGTATACGGAAAGCCGGTGTTGAAGAGCTTGTCGTAGGTGGACGTGACGTCGTGGAGGATTTTGCTGAGACCCTTGCTCTCGCGGTCGGTAAAATCCACGAAGCTGCCCACCTGGGATGTGGGCATGATGAGGATTTCAAACGGCCAGACCGCCCAGTAAGGCACCACGGCCACGAACGCCTCGTTGCTGCAGACGATTCGCTCTCCCGCAGCCTGCTCCTGGGCCAGATAGTCCGCCAGCAGCGTCGTTTGATGTGCGTTCAGGTAGGCCAGTTGGGCTTCTCCTTCGGCCAGCGGCTCATCCGGGACGTGGCCAGTGGCCCAGATCTGGCAGTGCGGATGAGGGTTGCTCGAGCCCATCATGGCCCCGCGGTTCTCAAAAATCTGCACGTAGCCGATCTCATCCGAGCTCCCCAGTGTCTCGGTCTCTTCCTTCCACTGAGCGACCACGTGCTCGATCGAGGCCACGGGCATCTGCGCCAGAGTCAGGCTGTGATCCGGATCAAAGCAGACGACTCGGCAACGGCCTACCTCGGGCTCGCGTACCAGAAGGTTGCCTCCGGATGGAGGCACATCTGGCGCGACCGCCTCTCCCGGAAGCAGCGCAGGATAATCGTTGTCAAAGGCGTACACGCTGCTGTACTTCGGCGTCTGTTTGCCGCCGGCTCGCGGATTGCCCGGACAGAGGTAGCATTTCGGATCGTACGTTACCCGATCCGCCTGCGCCGGCTTGGTCGTCTGCCCCTGCCACGGCCGCTCGGTCCGCTGCGGAGAAACGAGAACCCACGATCGCCGTAAAGGGTTGAAGCGGCGATGCGGACGGTCCGATGAACTAAGCTCCACGTCTCTCTCCTGGACGATTGCGTCACAAACGAAAGCAGCAGCTGAGTGGTCAGCTGCTGCCCGGATTTGCCTCTGTGCAGATTTACTGCGCCGCGTTCGCCTTGCCGCGTTTGAACAGCTCGTTGACCGTGCTTACGAAGTGGACCGCACCCGGAGGCGTCGGCACCGACCCGCTTAGCACCTTCTGGTAAGAAATATCTTTCCCGTAATACGCTTCGGTGTCCTTCTCGTTCTGGTTGACCTCATCGCCTGTGACATCGATTCCGGCAAACAATCCTTTGCTCCGCGAGTAGGAGAGAAACTCAGAGTTGGCCAGCTCGGTCGTCCCGGCCGAGGAGTTACGTCCGACGGGACCGGCCGCGACGGCGATGTCTCCACCCAGCTTGACCTTGTCCTTCAGAAGATCGTCCATGCTGCGGCGGTTCAGGCCGATCAGCACCAGGTCCGTCGACTGTCCGCCAGCCTGGAAACCAAAGCTCGCACCGGCCATCTGGATGAATACCGGCGCACTCCATCCCTTCCCGTTACGGCAGGTAGCGACACCCTGCCCATACTGGCCACCCAGCAGGAAGGCAGCCTTCTTGAAGGACGGCACCACGGCAACGCATTGGGCTTTCGCGGCGATGTCCAGGGGAATGCCCTTGTCCTTGGTTCCCATCAGCTGATGAAGAATCTCATGGGCCGAATCGACACGACCCTGAAGCTTGCTATCAGACTGAGCGGCGCCCGCTCCGGTGAGGCTTGCCGCAACAAGGGCGGTCGCAATGAATGTACGCATAGTATCTTGTTTCTCCTGTAGAATTTTCTCGGCTTACGCCAGAATCTTCGCTGTCGGTGATCGTCAACAGTTGTGTGACGGGAGACGCCATAGACTAAGTTGTCTTGCTCCTGGAATATTGCGAAGGAACCCTCAGGATACGCCTCAGTCCTGCGTGGAGAACTGCAGCACCGTCGTACTCCGCAGCTCCTGCGCCGGCCGCAACTCGACCGAGGGAAAGTTGGCGTGGTTCGGCGAATCCGGGTAATGCTGCGTTTCCAGGCACAAGCCGGCGCGGCGCATATACACGCCACCCGCAAGGTTCGGCATCGTTCCATCGAGAAAGTTGCCGCTGTAAAACTGCACTCCCGGCTCTGTCGTCTTCACCGTCAATACCCGCCCGCTCGCCGGATCCGACACCTGCGCGATCGCCTTCAACGTTCCTTCTTCGCCCATCGCCCAGTTATGGTCGTAGCCGCCGGCGCGCTGCAGCTGCTCATGGGGCGCATCGATGCGCGCACCGATCCGCGTCGGCGTGCGGAAGTCAAACGGCGTCCCCTCCACGGCTGCCAGCTCTCCGGTCGGGATCAGCGTCTCGTTCACCGGCGTAAACTGCGCCGCGGAGATCCGCATCACGTGGTCCAGAATCGTGCCGCTGCTCTCGCCGGCCAGGTTGAAGTACGCATGGTTGGTCACGTTCACCACGGTCGGCTCATCCGTCATCCCCACGTAGTCGATGTGCAGCGCATGCGCGGTGAGCCGATAGCGCACCTCGAGCGAAAGTCGCCCCGGAAAGCCCTGATCTCCGGCCGGACTCACCAGCCCGAAGCTCACCCCATCCTCTTCCGGCCGGGCGCTCCATACTCTCTTGTCAAAGCCCTCTACGCCCCCGTGAAGCGCGTTTGTTTTATCGTTCAGGGGCACCTGATACTCCTGACCGTCAAGCGAGAATCTGCCTCCGGCCAGCCGGTTCCCCAGCCGCCCGACGACTGCGCCCAGATACCCCTTGTCCCGCAGATACGCGTCCAGCGTCTCGTACCCCAGCACAACGTTGCCGATCTTCCCTGCCCGGTCCGGCACCCACAGCGAGACCAGCCGCGACCCGTAGTCCAGAAAGCTCGCCACCAGCTCGCTGTTTCGAACCGTGTACAGCGTCACCGGCGTTCCATTCGGCAACGTCCCAAAAACCTTCGTCGACACCAGACCAGACATGCCTGTCAGCATACCGTGAAGCCTCTTACGCGCGCACGGCAGACAGGCGCTGGTGATTACCCTGTCCCGACATCTTGCGCGATCCTATGCCCTGCGTGAAGATGATCACACCATGCCGAACACTCCTCTTTGCGCAGCCCGCCGATGCACTCTCCTGCTTGCCCTTGCCAGCCTCGTCCTGCCCGCCGCGGCGTTTGCCGCCAAACCCAAACCCGCGCCCGACCACTGGGTCGGCACCTGGGCCGCCGCAGACCTCGACCGCCCGAACCCCGCAGCCGGCGCAGCCCCGTTCGGTTCCGCTGACACCACCCTGCGCCAGATCGTCCATGTCTCTCTTGGCGGCCCGCTTGTTCGGATCGAGCTTTCCAACCAGTTCGGCACCGAACCGCTCATCGTTGGCGCCGTTCACCTCGCGGTCTCCGCTCCCAAAGGCGATATCTCACTCCTCTCCGCCAACGCCCTCACCTTCTCCAGCCAGCCTTCCATCACCATACCGGCCGGAGGTGTCGTGACCAGTGACCCCGTCGCTCTCACCGTGCCCGCCGACACCGACCTCACGATCAGCCTCTTCGTTCCCGCTCAGAAGGTCTCCCACCTGACCGTTCACAACTCCGCGTACCAGACAAACTACATGGCCTCCGGAAACGTGGTCGGCGCGAAAAGCCTTCCCGCCGACACCAAGACCTTCAGCAGCTGGTTCTTCCTCAAATCCGTCGACGTCCAGGTTCCCGCCGAGGATGCCGCCGTCGTCGCCTTCGGAGACAGCATCACCGACGGCACTGCCTCCACCCCCGACACCAACCAGCGCTGGCCTGACCTCCTCGCCCGGCGTCTGCACCACAACAAGGCCACCGCTCACCTGAGCGTCCTCAACGTCGGCATCGGCGGCAACCG
>CAXUEE010000109.1:0-307 GCA_964249905.1 uncultured Acidobacteriaceae bacterium | reverse complement strand
CCTCGAATCCATCAACGATATCGGCCACGCTGCCGATCCCGTCAAGCCGTACGACATCGTCTCCGCCAACGATCTCATCGCTGGGTTGACTCAGCTGGCCGAGCGCGCGCATCTTCACGGCATCAAGGTCTTCGGCGCGACCTTGACCCCCTACGCCGGGGCCAAGTACTCCTCCCCGGCCGGGGAACAGATCCGCGAGGCCGTCAACCAGTTCATCCGTACCAGTAAGGTCTTCGACGGCGTGCTTGACTTCGCTCAGGCCACGGAAACCAGGACCAGTCCACCCGCCTTCCTTCCGGCCTATGAC
>CAXUEE010000108.1:11661-12132 GCA_964249905.1 uncultured Acidobacteriaceae bacterium | reverse complement strand
GGTTTGCGGGACGGGGCTGGGCGGTGGCGGGGTTGGTGGGCGTCGTGGCGCTGTACGCGCTGCGGGCGGCGGAGCACGGGAAGGCGTTGGAGCTCGCGGCACAGAACCAGCCGGTGGCGACGGAACGGATCTTCGCCAGTCCGGAGCCGATCAATCCGTTTGTGTGGCATGTGGTTCTGGAGACGCCGGCGCTGTATCAGCGGATGTTAGTTGATACGCACCGGGAGCTGGTGCAGCCGGCCAGCCCGGCGGATACGTTTTATAAGCCGGAGACCACGCTGGCGCTCCTGGCAGCGAAACGGACCTACCTGGGCGAGGTATATCTGGACTGGTCGATGTTCCCGGTCCTGTCGCAGGGCGAGGTGACCGAGGATCCGCGGCATCCGCTGACGGCGGTGACGTTTACGGATGCACGCTTCCTGTACGACACGGCACTGCTGCGGACCAGCGGGAGGACACCACCGCTGGGAG
>CAXUEE010000108.1:2982-11651 GCA_964249905.1 uncultured Acidobacteriaceae bacterium | reverse complement strand
CCGTGGGTGCGCGGGGCACCACTGGCCTGGGCTCCCGCGCTCGGGGGCGGGTTCCCCCCGCGTCGTCTTGGGTGACTTCGAGCTGCGGCGCCTCTTCGACCGGCAAGACGATGCCACGTCGGCGGTCGAAGATCTTGCGCAGAATATAGACGGTCAAGGCGAAGAGGACAGCGACGACCAAACCCAAAACAAGATTTACGTGGCGACGCATCAGGTGCAGGGCTGTGTTGAGGATCGCGGGACCGTAGATGATGACCAGCAGCGACTCGATGAGGAACCGGAGAAATTTGCCGGAACAGATGGCGAAGAAATAGGAGAGTGGCCGCATCTCGAAGACGCCGGCGGCGAGCTCAAAGATCTTCACCGGCATGGGCGGAGGGCACATGGCAGGAAGCATGATGGCCAGAAACTCTTGTTTCTCGAAGCGGTCGCGAAGCCGTTCGTAGCGATCGCGATTGATGCGTTTGAGCAGAAAGAGTTCGCCACCGGCACGACCGACGTAGTAGGGCAGCATGCTCCCGATGGCCGAACCGAAAGCCGCCATGAAGGAGTAAAGGATCGCCCGGGCAGGATTCTGGACACCGTAGCTCACGATCAGCGGATCGAGAAAAGGCAGGGGAAGGATCGCCGAATCCAGTGTCGACAGCGCGAGCAGGCCCCAGATGCCGAACGGTTTGAGAACCGCGACCAGCCACAGCTTGGCTTTCAGCAGCCAAGCGCCAATCTTCGCCCAGGGAACTTTCAGCAGGAGCGTGGCGAGGCTGTTCATGACTGGTCTCTGTGCGGCAGGGCGTGGCGGGTGCTGCGGCCGGACAGCAGGTCGAGAGCGTGGGGCAGGAGCTCAAGAATGGCGGCGAGCGAGGTTTGGGCGCCGGCCGGGCTGCCGGGAAGATTGATCACGAGCGTCTCCCCGATGCAGCCGCAGACGCCGCGGCTGAGCGCGGCCAGCGGGGTCTGCTTGAGGCCTTCAGTGCGCATACGCTCGCTCAGACCCTCGACGAAGCGGTCGCAAACCATGCGCGTGGCCTCCGGAGTGACGTCGCGGGTGGTGAGGCCGGTCCCCCCGGTAGTGACGATCAGGTCCGCTTCGGCCGCATAATGACGCAGTGCGTGGGCGATCTCGCCTAGTTCGTCCGGTAGGGTGCATGTCTTCGCGGCAGGCATACCGGCGTCCTGCAGCATGCGTAGCACCGCCGGGCCGGATTGATCTTGCTGTGTGCCGGCGGCGCAGCGATCACTGATGGTGAGCACCACGGCTCGAAGGTCGCTATGAAAGGCGGGTGTCACTGCTCCAGTCTAACTGCGAGCTGCTCATTCTGCGGAGAGGGTACGGCCGCACTCTGAAACGCCGTACGCTGGACGCGGCTTCAGAACTTGGTTTCCGCAGCATCGGCTCGGAGCCGGTCGCCGGCGGGGATCAACGCAATTGTGCTGCGAAGTAAAAATCTGTTAGTTTCACTCCATGGCGCTCCGTTCCTATCGCGGTCAGTTTCGCTGTTGTCGATAGTTGAGCTAGTTGCCCACGGCGAAGAAACCCACGCTCGATGATTTGGGTCGATACACCTTTCAGCGATCTTCCTCGAGGAATATTCGTGACTGTATCTAAACAACAGACTGTGATAGGCAACAAGCCCGCGCCTCCGGTTGCGGACAGCTGCCTTGGCTGTTGTTGTTGATTCCTGCTGCTTCCCTTCTTCTCCACCTACATTTCTGAAGCGACTCAGGTTTTGCAGGCTCATGCATTTTGAGCCTGCTTTACCGACCTACGAAGGGAATTTCTATGACTCGTATCTTTTCTGCGCAGACCCGTCAGCACCGGTTCCGGAAACAGCGATCTCTGGTCGGGAAAGCACTCGTCCTTCTCGTCTGCGGCTTTCCTGCACTCCTCCCGGCGATCTCGGCCGAAGCACAAGTAGTCGGGGGTACCATCGCCGGAATCGTGACGGATCCAACGGGAGCGGCGGTGCAACATGCTCTGGTAAAGATCCACAATGAAGACACGGGGACAGAGCGGCGCATCGGGACGGACGTCGCCGGCCATTATGCGGCTCCCTCCGTTCCTGTCGGAGCCTACACGGTAACCGTGGAAGCTGCAGGTTTCGCGAGCAAACGCCAGACAGGGATTAATCTTACGATCGGCCAGTCCACTGAGATCAATGTTTCGTTGCCTCTTGCTGGAGCGCTGGACGAGGTGAGCGTAGTCGATGTTCCGGCCGTGGTTAATGATTCGACACAGCAAATTTCGGGTCTTGTCAGTGAGCGCCAGGTAAAAGAGCTTCCACTGAACGGCAGGAGTTATGACCAGCTCATTACCCTGAATCCGGCGACGGTAAACTACACGGCTCAGCGCTCGGGATCCATTGGTACTTCAAATTCATCTGTTGGCAATATGTTTGCTGTCTCCGGGCGTAGGCCTCAGGACAACTTGTATCTCCTGAATGGCGTGGAATATACGGGAGCGTCCCTGATCAATGTCACTCCCGGCGGCACAAGCGGACAGCTTCTAGGTGTCGACGCAGTAAGAGAGTTCAATGTTGTCACCGATACCTATGGAGCCAACTACGGCAAACGGCAGGGAGCCCAGATATCGATTGTTACTGTTTCTGGAACTAACTCGCTTCATGGATCAGGGTATGAGTTTTTACGAAATTCCTATTTCGATTCACGCAACTTCTTCGATCAAAGCCGTATACCTAACTACCAGAGAAACAATTTTGGTGCCGCTATAGGCGGACCGATAAGGAAGAATAAAGCATTTCTGTTCGGAAACTATGAGGGCTATCGGCAAAATCTTGGAATCACGGATGTTACGCTCGTGCCGGATACGCAGGCTCGTGCCGGCTTTCTGCCTAACTCAGCAGGAGTAGAGACGAAAACGACCATCGGTCCGGGTGTGGCCCAGCTCTTCCATCTTTGGCCGACGCAGAATGGACCGGAGCTGCTGGATGGAAATGGACATATCACTGGCATCGGCGAGGCGTTCTCAAGCCCAACGCAGCACATACGAGAAGACTTTGGAACAACACGCTTCGATGAAAACCTGACCGCGAATGATCTTTTCTTCGCCGTTTATACAGTGGACGATTCAACGGCGAATACACCAACCCAGAATCCCCTTTCTCTGATCAACGAAGATCTAAGGGAACAGGTTCTAAGTGCGCAGGAACAGCATGTGTTTTCCGCGCGTCTTCTGAATACGGCTCGGGTTGGCTTTTCACGTGCGAGCTTTCTTTTTCTTGGATCAGTTCCGGCCTCCGTACAAGCAGCTACCGGAACCTTTCTCCCTGGCCAGCCAATCGGAGCGGTTGTGATCGCCGGTTCCACGGCCTCGAACGGCTCCTCACAGATTACGGGTGCCGGTGCAAACGTGGGTTCGAACAACGCAATCACACGGAACCTTTTTACCTTCGACGATCACATCTTCTACAGTATCGGAAGTCATCAAATCGAGGTTGGCGGCTGGGCGCAGCGGCTTCAATCGAATGACAATTTGGCCCAGAATCAATATGGTCAAGCCAGCTTTGCCTCGCTCTCCACGTTTCTTACGGGCACAGTGAAGACATTTACGATCGTTCCGGCGCCTACGGAGTTAGGGTGGAGGTCGTGGTTTGGAGCGGGGTACATTGAGGACACCTGGAAGCCGCTTTCTTCGCTTGAGATCAGCGCAGGCCTGCGGGTTGAGGCGAGCAACGGGTTCAATGAGAGTAAGGGTCGCGCAGGAATCTATGGCTTTACGAATGGAGTGATTAATACAAATCCTACGGTTGGACCCGCAGGCCTGACCAACAATCGCGCCAGGTTTTTACCTGAGCCGAGGCTAGGCCTGGCCTGGAAGGTTCCGGGAGATGGTAAGACGGTAGTTCGGGCAGGCTTCGGTTTGCATCATTCTTTGCTGGATAATCTCGACTACCGTTTCGATCAAGCAGCTCCCTACAATACGACGGTAACTTACAGCGGTGTGCCCGTGAGTGCGCCGACGTCCGGCGCGGCCGGACTGATTTCGCCTTCGAGCGTACAGAATGATCTGCAGACTCCTACGGTGTTCTCGTACACGTTTCGGGTTGAGCGACAGATCGCTGCTTCTACTTCGCTGACGATTGCCTATGCAGGATCGCATGGAGATCACCAGATTCTCTCCGAAGACCAGAACGAACCGGCCTCGATCGTGTGCCAGAACAATTGCCCGGCTGGGGTGGCAAACGGAACTATCTTCTTCCCGACAATAACCAAGGCGAATGTGGCTCTGGCCAACACAACTTCCTGGGTCTCACAAGGCTCAAGCAACTACAATTCACTGCAAGTCGATCTACGAAGAGCGTTTGCGGGTGGATTTCAGTTTCGCGCCAACTATACCTATGCGAAGAACCTGGACGATGGCACGGCCTGGAACACAAGTGTTTCTGCGAACACCCCGGCCTTTGTTTCCTACCCTAACAACCCTGGGCTTGACTACGGACCGGCGGCAACGGATGTACGTCACCTGGCCGCATTCAATGGCACTTACGATCTACCGTTTGGTGCGGGAAAACGACTTTTTCGTGACACGAAAGGGAGCGTCGACAGGATCATTGGGGGCTGGACGCTGAGCACGATCGCCACGCTCCAGACCGGACTTCCTTTCTCCCCGCAGCTCGGTTATAACCCGACAGGATCCGGAGACACACGCAATCCGGTGAGACCGAATATTAATCCGAATTTTCACGGCTCGCTATACACGCACGGAACAAGTACACAACGGGCTACGCAGTTCTTCAACCCGGCCGCCTTCTCTGCACCGGCTTACGGCACCGTCGGCAATCTGGCCAGAGATACGCTGACCGGCCCGGGATATGCAGACTGGGATCTTTCGCTGCTCAAGTCCATCGTGCTTTCTCAGAATAAGCGTTTTCAGTTCCGTGCCGAGTTCTTTAATATTCTGAACCACACTAACTTCCTAACATCAAACGAGGTTGTATTCTCTTCCGGCCCTACGCAGGATGCGAAGGTAGTCTCCAGCTCAGGCACGCTTTCCGTCGCGCAGGCCGCAGCTCCGGTGCAGAGCCCAACCGCAGGAGTCATTACGGCAGCAGCAACGTCTCGACAGATTCAACTTGGCTTGAAGTTCCTCTTCTAGATTTTCTAGACTGCTGGTGCATGAGGATGGATGGCCATGAGTCATCTTTTGCCCCAATGGTCCACAGCGGGCGTGCGATCTGCTAGGCGATGGATGCGATGTCTAGTCTGGCCGACCTTGCGCAGTCCACGAAATGCTTTGCAATTTCCGGCGCTGCTCGGAAATGAAGATGGACGTAGCTCGCGAGTACATTACCCGTGGAAAAACCTTCATCTTCCTCCAGTGCCGAGAGGGAGTATTTCACGCGATAACTTGTGGGCAAGCAGGGCTCTGCTGTGATTCTAGAGTAATGAAAGCTATGACCCCGCAGGACACTTCCACGTAGTCCGAGCAGGCAATCGCGAGTGAGTTCGACGGAGACATAGCCGAACTTAGAAAGGTTGCTGGTCATCTCCACCGGAAACGGAAGCACGCCGGCCATGGGATACATCGTGCCGTCTGCCTTTGTTACTTGTTTTGAGAGATAGATCATTCCGCCGCACTCAGCATAGACGGGACGCTGCAGGGCAGCGAAGTCGCGAAGGGATTGCAGCATCGACCGGTTCGCGCTGAGTTGAGCCGCATGGAGCTCTGGATAACCGCCTCCGAGATAGAGCGCGTCGAGATGATCCGGAAGTCTGGCATCGTGGAGTGGACTGAAGGGTACGATTTCCGCACCTTGCTGACGAAGAAGATCTAGATTGTCTTCGTAGTAGAAGGTGAAAGCAGGATCCCGTGCGACCCCGATGCGAACGTCAGGCGTCTGCCTCCGACAAACGGAAGGCGAGATACGGTCGATGTTCAGGCCGCAGGACAGGGTAGACAGAACGCCTAGATTCAGATGAGTCTCGGCGAGATCAGCGAGGGCATGCATCTGTTGTTGGTTGCGGTCTGCGTCGCGGAACTCTTCTGCGGTTTGCAGTCCAAGATGTCTTTCCGGAATAACAATACTGGACGTGTGTGGAAGCCAGCCGAGGATGGGTGTCTGGCACGCCTGTGCGATCGCAGCCTCAAGCAGCTTCGCGTGAGGCTCGCCTGCAACGCGGTTGAGAATGACGCCGGCTAAGGCAAGTCCGGGATCAAAGCGCTCGAAGCCAAGGACAACCGCGGCGATGCTACGAGCGCTCTTCGCCGCGTCAAGGACAAGCACGACCGGCAGGTGCAGAAGCTTCGCAATCTCTGCGCTGCTGCCGCTTTCTGTCGCACCATCGCGGCCGTCGAACAGCCCCATCATTCCTTCTACCAGGAGAAGATCGGCGCCGCTCGCGGCCTCGCGGAAAACGTCTTTGTTCGCCTCGGCTGCAAGCATCCATGTATCGAGGTTGCGGGCGAGTCGCCCGGAGACACGGGTGTGATGACTTGTATCGAGAAAGTCAGGTCCTGCTTTGAAAGGTTGAACGACGGACCCACGTCGCCGGAGCGCGGCAAGGATCGCAAGCGTGATCGTGGTCTTCCCGACTCCGCTGTCGGTGCCGGCGATAAGGAAGCCATTCATGACCGTACCTGCACGGGCAGTGTGCCTTTGAGCGGAAAAGGCAGGCCGGCGACCATGCATACGACAGTGCTGGCCTCCGCTGCGACACGTTGATTGATCTCACCAACCAGGTCACGAAAGCGGCGCCCAAGTTCGTAAGCGGGGACAACGCCGCTCCCGACCTCGTTTGAGACAAGGATGATGGAACAGGGCGGTGTTCGCAAAGTGGCGCAGAGCTGATCGATGTGAACTTGAAGCTGCGCAGGGTCGCTTGCGCAGGTCTCCAGCAGGTTGGAGGCAAAGAGTGTCAGGCAATCGACAAGAATGACGTCGGCGCCTGCACCTGCGTCGCGGATCGTTTGAGCTATCTTCAGCGGCTCCTCGATAGTTACCCAGTGCTGCGGTCTATCAGCGCGATGACGCTCTATCTTCGCGTGCATCTCCTGATCATTCCGGGCTTCCGCGGTAGCGACAAAGGTGACGTGGCGGGTCTCCTGGGCGATCTGCAGCGCGTAACGGCTTTTGCCGCTGCGCACTCCACCGAGAACCAGGGTAACGACCGCCTGTCGGGGTAGCTGCATATTGCTTATTTTAGCTGGCGTGAACGGGTTCAACTGTGTGTCGCATACCGGTGACAGGCTTGTCATCCTTTGGGGCCAGACCTGAAGGCTCCGCAACCGTTCCCTAGCAAGTAACGAGCTACGAGCCTCAAACTCTGGTAGTGGAGATTACCAGGTAATATCTTCCGTAACCTAAGCAAAAAAGTAGCAGATTTTGCTTGCTCGCGCTCTGGGGAGTCGCTAAGGTTCATCTTAAGTTGTAGGACACATACATCGGTTGTATTGATTTTAGGAGCCTTCATGAACCGCTTTACACTCTCCCTACTTGCGTCTTCTGCAATCGCGCTTGGCACAACTGTTGCGTTCGCTGCGCCGATCGCGCTCGGAACAACCACGACAGCCTCCTACACGAGCGGCACCTTCGTCCCGAACTCGTTTATCGGTGGTACCACGCAGGCGACGAGCGCTGGCGGCGATCCGAACCCCTTCACCGTCAACTACAACGAGAACATTTACCGCGGTGGTACGGGCGCGATGTGCTCCAGCTGTTTGGACTTTGTCTTCAATTTCGCGAACGTCGCCACTGTGGGCACCGATCCCATTCTCGAGTTCACCATTGCCAGCTTCAACGGATATCTCGTCAGTGCGGACTATGTTGCCGGTTCCGGAACTCAGGCTCCTACCCAGGCACTGATGACGGTCAACGGTGTGCTGAACTATGGCTATGATGGGAACACGGGTGTTCTTCCGGGGCAGAGCTCGGACACTCTCGTGGTTTATACCAACGCAACCAGCTTCACCTCGGGTGGATTGACTTTCCAGGATGGCGCCACTGCCAATGACCCCGGCTTCGTCCCTGCGGGTGCTGCGGCCGTTACTCCGGAGCCGAACTCGCTTGTCCTGCTCGGCACCGGCCTCGTCAGTGTTGCCGGCTTTGCCCGTCGCAAGTTCCGCATGTAGTTTGCTGGACATCACTGCAACTCCAAAGCAAAGGAGAAGCCAATTGGCTTCTCCTTTGCTTTCCCTCCTCTGCCGGCGGTGAAAGCACGCAGCTGTCTTCCTGAGGCATATGGGTTTGCTGATGATCACGTTGGCAGCGTACACAATTAAATAAGCCACAGCCGTTATCCCGCCCAGAAGCTTACGCATACGTCCGCGCTGGAAGAATCTCAAAGACGTCGATTTGCTGCGTCGGATAGTCGCCCGTATAGCATGCGGTGCAGAAATCCCCCGGAGCAAGCCCCGACGGTGGATCACCCATCGTGCACGCATGCGTCAGTCCCACCAGCGAGAGATATGCCAGCGAGTCTGCCTCGATAAAGGCGCAGATCTCCGTCAGGGTCTTGTTTGCCGCAATGAGATGCTCCTTACTCGGCGTATCCACCCCGTAGAAGCAAGGCGAGATCGTCGGCGGACACGAGATCCGCAGATGTACCTCCGTCGCGCCTGCCGCCCGCACCATGCGCACAATCTTGCGCGACGTCGTTCCCCGAATGATCGAGTCGTCGATCAGGATGACGCGTTTGCCTTCGAGCAGCGCCCG
>CAXUEE010000108.1:585-2972 GCA_964249905.1 uncultured Acidobacteriaceae bacterium | reverse complement strand
GATTCAGCTTCATGCGTACCCCGAAGTCTCGCACTCGCTGCGTCGGCTCGATAAAGGTCCGGCCCACGTAATGGTTGCGAATTAGCCCGAAGTTGAACGGAATTCCCGACTCCGCCGCATATCCGAGCGCCGCCGTTACGCCCGAGTCCGGCACCGGCACTACCAGATCCGCGGGCACGCCGGACTCCCGCGCCAGCTGCCGCCCCATCTCTTCCCGGCTCGTCTGCACCCAGCGTCCGAAGACTTTTGAGTCCGGTCGAGCGAAGTACACATGCTCGAAGATGCACGACGCCCGGGGCGTTCCTTTGGAGTAAACGCGACTGGTGACGCCTTCTTCGGACACCATCACCAACTCACCCGGCTCCACATCGCGCTCATATTTGGCATGCAGCAGGTCGAGCGCGCACGTCTCGGACGCAAAGCAGAACGTGTCCGGCGCTCCGTCCTCGCCGAAGATGCGACCCATGCAGAGCGGCCGGAAGCCGTGCGGGTCGCGCGCGGCAAAGATGCGATTACGTGTCATCATGACGATCGAGAACGCGCCTTCGACTTGTTTGAGGGCTTCGGCCATGCAATCGACGAGGGTGTTGCATCGCGAGTGCGCAATGAGCTGGATGATGATTTCGGAGTCCGACGTCGTCTGAAAGATCGCCCCATCGCGCTTCAGCCGCTCTTTCGCGGTACCGAGGTTGGTCAGGTTGCCGTTGTGCGCGATGGCGATGAGGCCTTTTGTCGACTCGACCGAGATGGGCTGGGCGTTCAGGAGCGCCGAATCGCCCGTGGTCGAGTAGCGGGTGTGGCCGATGGCGAGGTGGCCGGGAAGCTTGGCGAGCACGGCATCGGTGAAGAGCTCCGACCCCAGCCCCATGCCCTTGATGTCATGCACATGCTCGCCATCGGCCGAGGCGATCCCCCCTGACTCCTGCCCCCGATGCTGCAGCGAGTAAAGCCCCCAGTAGGTCAGGCGCGCGGCATCCGGATGGTTGTAGACCGCCATCACGCCGCAGTGTTCGCGCAGCTTATCAAACGGAGCGGAGTCTTCCGCAAGCTGATCCTCAAGGAGCGAGACGGGAAGAAAGTCGGGCTCAATGCGGCTCTTAAATGCGGGCGATACGTCGTGCAGGTCGATCACGTCGACGAAGTAAGGCAAGTCGGATTGCAGAAAGTCTTCTTTCAGATCAAGGTACAAATCAAGGGGAAGGCGCTCTGAACCAGCGATGGCGAGGTCCAGATCGGAACGCCGCCGTGCGCGGTTCTTTGCACGCGAGCCGAAGATCCACACGGTGCGTTCTGGAATCCGCGCTTGGAGAATCTCGAGAACAATCCGAGCTTCCTCCGGGGCAATCGCAATAGTGGACCCTTCGATCATTGGGTTGATCTCTCCTGCAGTTTGGAGAGGAGGTAAATGACTTCAAAGTCCGGGATGATCTCCGCCACTTCCTCCGCCTTGGCGCGGTCGTAGGTGTGACTTGTCAGATTTCTCGCATGCCGGAACGCCTTCCATCGCGAAAAAGGGGAATGAAGGAGTTGATGCTCGTCAGCGACCCGGATCAGTTCCTCGAAGCCATTCAGGTCGTGCTTGTCGGGAGTGGAATCGTGTTCTCGCAGATAGCGCGTCATCATGAAAACAGCTAGCCCATAGGTATATTCAAAAGCTTGAATCAGACCTCTTTGCATGAGGAGGCGCATCGGCTCAGACTGTCGGTCTCCAGACTCCTGGATGAGAGTCAGTGACTCGGTAAGCGTAGCGATAGCGTCCTGCATTGGACCGAGATCGATCACGCTAGGACCTCTTCGGCTAATTGCGATACGAGAGCATCTTCATACGGTGCGCGGAGTTCGCCGAGTGTAGTGTCAAAGAATGGAGCTAAGCGGAAGATGTCTGATGCCGTTCTGCCGATCCGGTAAGCTCCACCGTCGGCTTCGCACCTTTCTGCAATGGCAACAACTTCGGCCGTGTGCTCGGGAGCACAACTTACAATCGCGATGCTCGCGTTCTCTGTGAAGTAAGCATCAGCGAAAGCACCGTCAACAGTCATTGACCCTTCTGAATCTGACTCAAAACCGATGTTCTTCGCTAGACAAGCCTTCGCAAGTGCAATGAAAACAGCACCATCCGAACTATCGCATGCCGAGTGGACGAGACGCTTGTCTGCGAGCTCAAGAAGACAGCTCTGTAGATTTCCTTCATCTTTCAAATTCAGGCCAGGAGGAGTACCCCAGAGCACATCCAGACAAGTCGATGCAAACTGTGATGACCCAAGAATGCGCTTTGAACTGAAGAAGTCGTCCTGCGTGGAAAGATACTTGGTGAAAATAAGCAATATAACGTCATCCCCCACCCGCTGAAACCCACTCGGTACAGCCTTCCCCACATCCTCCAGAAT
>CAXUEE010000108.1:0-536 GCA_964249905.1 uncultured Acidobacteriaceae bacterium | reverse complement strand
AGAGCGAGACATTCCCCCCCGTAATCGGCGTTCCCAGCGCCTCGCACGCCTCGGCAATCCCATCGATCGTCGCCGAAAGCTGCGCCATGATCTCCGGCTTCTCCGGATTCCCGAAATTCAAGCAATTCGTCGCCGCCACCGGAGTCGCCCCCGTACACGCCACCTTCCGCGCCGCCTCCGCCACCGCGTGCATCGCGCCCAGCTTTGGGTCGAGATAACACCAGCGCCCGTTGCCGGCCAGCGCCATGGCCAGCCCGCGCTCCGGCTTTACATCCGCCGCGCGCCGCTGTCCGCTGTCCATCCGTACTGCCGCCGAGTTCACCCCATGCGTGGTCGAAACCACCGGGTTCGCCGCATCCGCATTCCCCGTCAGCAGCACCGCCTCCGCCTCCGGAGTCGCCCCCGCCACGAACGAGATGATCTTTCCCAGCACCGAATGCTCCACCGCTGCCGGCGAGTACCCCTCCGCCCTGGCCGCCAGCGTCGCCGCCGGCGCCAACCAGGTGAACGGCATCGCCTTCGGTCTCGCCGATCCG
>CAXUEE010000107.1:9533-12357 GCA_964249905.1 uncultured Acidobacteriaceae bacterium | reverse complement strand
ATCTCGCGCGGGACGGCGCGGTCGGAGCGGCAGAGCAGGATGTCCGGCGGAATCCCAATCGAGAGCATCTCTTACACGGAATGCTGGGTCGGCTTGGTCTTGAGCTCCTGCGCGGCGGCAATCCAGGGAATCAACGTGACGTGCACGAAAAGAGTATTGTCGCGGCCCAGGTCCTGGCGCATCTGGCGGATTGCCTCAAGAAAAGGCAGCGACTCGATATCGCCGACCGTGCCGCCGATTTCGACGATGGCGACCTCGCAGTCGGCAGCGACCTTGCGCATCGCGTTCTTGATCTCGTTGGTCACATGCGGAATCACCTGCACGGTCTTGCCCAGGTAGTCTCCGCGACGCTCCTTGGTGATGATCTGCTCGTAAATACGCCCGGTGGTCAGGTTGTTGTCGCGGGTCAGCCGGGCATGGGTGAAACGCTCGTAGTGGCCCAGATCGAGGTCGGTCTCGGCGCCGTCGTCGGTGACGAACACCTCGCCGTGCTGAAAAGGGCTCATGGTCCCGGGATCCACATTCAAATATGGGTCGAATTTCATCAGGTTGATCTTGATCCCACGCGCTTCCAGCAGCGCGCCGATCGAAGCCGCGGCAAGCCCCTTGCCGAGCGAGGACACAACACCACCCGTTACAAAGATGTACTTTGCAGACATGTCCGCGACCTCTTTCGTTGGTTGTCTGGGATGTGCTTGGTGGGCACGGTTAAGTATCGCAGGAGCGGCGCGGGGAGGCAATGGTGAACAGAATTAGACTTAAAAAGCCCGCCGGGCTAAAGATTTTGGCAAAGATGCCGATAGTTTCCTAAGAGGTGAGTATTCCCGTGTTCGCTGTTCGAACGAGAGCCCTGCTGCTGCTTTGCCTGTGCGCGGGTCTTCGCGAGCCTGTGGTGATGGCTCAGGCAGCCCCGGCCGGCAACACGAGCCAGCGCCCTGCTGCCGACACCGGCGCGCAGGCAGCCAAAGGCGCCGAGCCCGGCCAGCCCACCGCGCCCAAGCCGGACACGGCCGTCCACCTGGCCGAACTTCCCAAACCTCTGCCCCCGGAGCTCACCAAAGATATCAACGTCGAAAGCCGCTCGAAGCAGATCCTCGCCCATCTGAGCGAGATGATTCGGTACTACCGGATGGCTCTCGTTCCGATCCAGAAGACCGGCGAGCCGAGCGACATGCTCTACGCCGAGCAGACACAGTCGGAGGCCACCCAGGCAGCGCAACTGGCGTTCCAGTCCGCGCGCGATGAGGCAGCGTTGCTCTCGAGAGTGGAAGGCGCTCCGCCGGGAAGCACTCCGCGCACGCAGGCCGCGTCCTCCCGGCTGACCTCCTCGGTACGCACCATGGACGCTCAACTGGCGCAACTGCAAGCTCAGGACCAGGCCCTCGACCAGCAGATTGCGAAGGCTCCGGCCAAGGCCAGGGCGGCCCTTCAGCTGCAAAAGGAAGACGTGGAAGGCCAGCTCGAGTTGGCCAAGGCCAGCTCTGAAGCGCTGAGTAAAGTGGTTGGGGCGTCCAGCACACAGACCGACAGCGGCCTGCAGGGACAGATCAACCAATTGCAGAGCGCTGTGCCGGAGTTGATCAACAATAAGGTCAAGCCTGTCGCCAACACCATCGAGAGTATCGCTTCGCTTCACGACGCGGGCGTCAGCAGCCAGGCCGTGGTGCTGTTTCAGCTGTTAGGGACGGAGCGAGCCATCGATCAAAGAGTCGCCGAAACGCAGCTCTTGCACGACCAGGCTGTCAACCTGAGAACACCGTTGGTGAAAATCCTAAGAGCGACGCTGGCTGCCGGACAAAGCCTGCAGGCGAGTGCACCGGTGATGCCTGCCGGAACAACCGCAGCTCCTTCCCCGGCCGCTGTGCCCGCAAATCCTCCCGCGGAAGCCGTTCTTGCCAGCCGCAAGAGGACCTTCGAACAACTCACCGATGCGTTCCGTGCCATCTCCGATGTGTCGATTCCGATCAGCCAGGAGGTGCTGCAAACGGAGCAGGCGCGCGCCAATCTGCTTTCCTGGCGCGCGGCCGTGGACTCCGAGCGCACCACAATTGTGCACGCGCTCCTGCTGCGCGTGATCACGATTGCCGTCATGCTTGGTCTTCTTCTCGGACTCGGCGAGGCTTGGCGACGGCTCACCACGCGGTACATCCAGGATGTCCGGCGGCGGCGCCAGCTGATGCTGATGCGACGCATGGTGATCGGCTTTCTGAGCGGCCTGGTGCTTATCTTCGGCTTTGTGACGCAGTTCAGCTCACTTGCTACCTTCGCGGGCTTCATCACTGCCGGCATTGCGGTGGGCCTGCAGACTATTCTTCTCTCGGTCGCCGCCTACTTCTTCATCGTGGGCCGTTATGGAGTCAGGGTGGGCGATCGCATCACAGTCGCCGGCGTCACCGGAGATGTCGTCGAGGTTGGCCTGGTGCGCTTCTACATGATGGAGCTCACCGGCACCGGAACCGAACTCCACCCCACCGGACGGGTCGCCGTCTTCGCCAACTCCGTACTCTTTCAAACTGGCACACCGCTCTACAAACAAATTCCCGGAACGGACTACGCCTGGCACGAGCTCACACTCAAGCTCAAGCCGGGAACCAATTACCTGCCAGCCACCGAGACCATCCGCAGCGCGATTGACTCGATCTACAACACCTACCGGTCCGCCATCGAGGATCAGCATCGGCAGGTGGAGTCGTGGATGGATGCGGCGCTCGAGGCTCCACATGTCGAGAGCCGGCTGCAACTGACGGACAGCCTGCAGTTCGCGGTGCTCTACCCAGTCCTGCTCCGCAAAGCTGCGGAAACGGACCAACAAATTGTCCAGAAG
>CAXUEE010000107.1:5015-9523 GCA_964249905.1 uncultured Acidobacteriaceae bacterium | reverse complement strand
ACCTTGCGGAGGTGCTGGACGGAACTCCGGTCGTGAAAGCAGTGGTCAAAGGCTAGAGGCGGGTCCCTTCCTTGATCCTGCTGCCTCGATCCAAAAACCGGGTCCAGCGGAACCGCTGTGTTGAAGAGCAAACAGACACCTGTGTCTTTATAGGTTAGGCTAGACAGCGCTGGGCTTTGCCGCATCGGCTGCTGTAACTTTGTGCGTACGGTCGAGATTGGAGTCGCTACGGTTTACGCTTTACTGACCAGCTGAAATATAAGGAGTGAACATGTCACCATCCCCCCTCAAACCTTGTCCAGGAGCTTACTCAAGCGAGGTACAGCAAGCTTTGTTTCGTGACACCGACCGGGCGCGCTGGAAGGAGCATCCGTGCGAGATCTGCGGGCAGATGGTCAGCGCCCAGCTCTACAAAGGAAAGTGGGAACCTGACCTTCATTGGCGATCGGTGACGTACGCGCCAGCCAAGCACCGGGTAGCCGGCCGCTACGCCCGGTACGAATCGCGCACAGAATAGAGGGTTCTAAGAGCAGCTTAGCCCTGCTTGCGTAGGGCCCGCTACTCCTCAGAGGCAGCCTGTTTCTTCCGGCTGCTTCCATTGAGCAGGGTTCGCTCCACATACCTCCAGGATGCCGCCGAGTACGCGACGGAGATGGTAAACGTCAGCGTCGCCACCAGCCAGCGTCCCCGAAGGGAACGCTCAAGCACAAGCAGGACCGTCGTGTGAATCAAGTAGAAGCTATAGCTGATGCGGCCGAGCGCGCGCATCGGTCTCCAGGAGAGCACCTGCACGCACCGCCCGCTCAACGCCCACAGCACCACGCCGGCGCTTGCCAGCAGCGTCATCTCGTAGATGCACATATTTGTGAACGGCATGTTCGCCGTGACCGAGAAACCTGGCCGTCGGGATAAAGCCGCGAGCGCTCCTACTGCCCCTATCGAAATCAGCGGGCCATAGCCTCCGAAGCGCTTGATCCACCGTCTCCGCTGGCGCCAGACGAGCGCGAGCCCGGCGCCTGCCGCGAGCAGATCCATCCGAAACGGAGTCAGCATGTACACCGGCGCGTAGCTCGAGAACCATGGCGAGCATACGTATCGCAGCAGCGGCGCGGTCAACAGGAGGCCGCCCACGACCCAGGCCAGCGCAAGCTCACTCAGCAGCAGCACAAGCACCGGCCAAACGAAATAGAACTGCTCCTCGACTGCCAGCGACCACAGCACATCGAGCGAAGAAACGTGCGGAAGCGCAAACGCCGTCACGATGTTCATCAGAAACGCGTACATGTACCCGAACCGCAGCCAACCGAAGCCGAAGAACACCGGCGTGATGGCAAGCAATAAAAGGTACGGCGGGAAAATACGCCGTGCACGCCGCCCGTAGAACCGCCGGAAGTACAGTCCAGGCCGCTGCTGCTTTGCTCCGAGCAGGATGCCGGTAATCAGAAAACCGGACAGCACGAAGAATAGATCCACACCCGCCCAGGCGAGCTTCACCTTGAAGGCGTGATTGAGGAAGACAAGCAAAATGGCGAGTGCCCGAACTCCATCAAGCGCCCCGATGCGTGTCTCGCTCGCATGGACCTCCGCGCTCATCCCCCGGTCAAGGCTGTCTTCGCCGCGTCCAGCAGGAGCGCCACTTCCCTTTCGCCGTGAGCCGCTGAAACAAACGCCGCCTCAAACTGCGAAGGCGGCAGCCAAACGCCTGCCTCCATCATGGAACGATGAAAATGGCCGAAGGCCGCCGTGTCTGACGCCGCCGCGCTCGCGAAATCTCTGACTGGCTGCCGGGTGAAGAACCATGTGAACATCGACCCGATGCGGTTCGTCGTGACTGGTACGCCTGCCTGCTCCGCCAGCGCGGCCACCCCGTCTGCCATGGCGCGGGTCACGCGTTCCAGGTGCGGATACACCTCGTCTTGGTGTTCCAGTAAGTGGCTCAGCGTGGTGATCCCTGCCGCCATCGCCAGCGGGTTGCCGCTCAGCGTGCCGGCCTGGTAGACCGGACCCTGTGGGGCGAGGAATTCCATCACGTCGGCGCGCCCGCCGAACGCGCCGCAGGGTAGCCCACCGCCTAGAATCTTGCCCAGCGTGGTCAGGTCGGGCGTGATGCCGAAAATCTGCTGCGCGCCGCCCGGCGACAGCCGGAACCCGGTCATGACCTCATCCACAATCAGCAGCGCTCCATGCTCCTGCGTGATCCGACGCAACCCTTGAAGATACCCAGGCTCCGGCACGATCGTTCCCGCATTGCCAACCACCGGCTCCACGATGATGCAGGCAATCTGCCCCGGATGAAGGGCAAACGCCGCTTGCACCGACGGCAGGTCGTTGTAGGGCAGGGCCAGCGTGTGCATCGCCGTCTCCTCCGGCACCCCCGCCGAGCCTGGGATGCCGAGCGTCGCCACTCCGCTGCCCGCCTTCACCAGTAGCGCATCCGCATGTCCGTGGTAGCAGCCCTCGAACTTGATCACGAACTTGCGTCCCGTAAACCCGCGCGCCAGCCGGATGGCCGACATGCAGGCCTCCGTTCCGGAACTTACGAAGCGCAGCCGTTCCACGGAAGGGAAACAGCGCGTTACCAGCTCGGCCAGGTTTGCCTCATCTGCATGCGACGCGCCAAAGCTGGCGCTCCGCCCCGCCGCAACGCGGATCGCCTCCACCACCGGAGGGAACGCGTGCCCTAAAATCATCGGGCCCCAAGAGCCAAAACAATCCAGATAGCGATTGCCATCCACATCCCACAGGTATGCACCCTCGGCTCGCTCGACAAACGGAGGATCCCCGCCCACCGCTCGGAACGCCCGCACCGGCGAGTCCACACCTCCCGGCAGCAGGCTGGCTGCCCTCTGCTGCAACCGCCTCGAACCTTCCATCCACCGCATGCTCGCCGCTCCACCCATCTCCCTAAGCTTAGCCGAGCACCCTGCGCATCCGGTTCACAGGAGTGGAAATACCCCCTGCTAAACTGGACCTCTCGAGCGATCGGATCCACGACCCCACCTAAGACACGGTCGCGATCCTTCGCCCAGGAGCTCTCCGTGCCTGACCCATCACCGCCGCCTCCGGACCCGATCGCCGCCGAACCGGCCTACGCCGACAACGCCAGCAAGAAGTCGAGAGCGTCCGTTACGTACGCCGACGCGGGAGTCGACATCTCCGCTGGGGATCGGGCCAAGCAGCGCATCAAAATGCTTGCCCGCAAAACCTTCAACAAGCAAGTGCTCTCCGAGATCGGCGGCTTCGGCGGCCTCTTCGCGCTGGATCTCGGCAAATTTCCGGATCCGGTGCTGGTCTCCTCGGCCGATGGCGTCGGCACCAAGCTGAAAGTCGCCTTCGAACTCGGGATCCACCATACGGTCGGCGCCGATCTCGTCAATCATTGCGTCAACGATATCGCCGTGCAGGGCGCCACCCCGCTCTTCTTTCTCGACTATCTCGCCACCGGAAAGATCGAGACTGACATCCTCGAGACGGTCGTCCGCGGCCTCTCCGAAGCCTGCCGTGCCAACGGCTGCGCTCTCATTGGCGGCGAGACCGCCCAGATGCCCGGCTTCTACGCCGATGGCGAGTACGATCTTGCCGGCACCATTGTCGGGGCCGCCAACCGTCCGGATCTCATCACCGGAGACAAGATCGAACCCGGCGACGTCCTGCTCGGTTTGCCCTCGAACGGCCTTCACACGAACGGCTATTCGCTGGCCCGGAAACTGCTCTTCGAGGTCGCCAGGTACGGCCCGGACCAGTACGTCAATGAACTCAAGGACAAAACCGGCAGCGCCCTCATGCGTACTCACCGCAGCTATCTTGCCGTCATCAGGAAGCTCACGGCCGGCGGCCCGGAGACCGGTCTGGTTTCGGGCTTCGCGCACATCACCGGCGGAGGCATCACCGAAAATCTGCCTCGCATTCTTCCGCGCGGCCTGGACGCCGTCCTCGACCTCTCCTCCTGGACCGTTCCACCGCTGTTCACGCACCTCCAGCAGCTCGGCAACGTGGAGCAGGACGAGATGTTCCGCACCTTCAACATGGGCCTTGGCCTCATCGCCGTCATACCCGCACACCAGATCAAAAAGGCAAAGGCTATCCTCAACCGCGCCAACGAGCGCCATTGCCTCATCGGCCGGATCGTCAGCCGCGGCACCCGCAAGGTTGTCTACGCCTGAACACGCTCCAGCGGAGACGGCACCTTGACCCAGCCCATGCCTCCCGCACGCGCTGAGTCGATTCCCATGTCCGTATCCTCAAACACCAGGCAGTCCGCCGGAGCGACTCCAAGCCGCTCCGCTGCCACAAGGAACGGCTCCGGATCCGGCTTGCTGCGGCGGTAATCTCCCGCGCACACCAGCGTCTCAAAGCGATTCAGCAGGCCGAGCACCTCAAGCGACGCCACCACCGACTCGCGCGTGCTGCCCGAAACGACCGCAAGCGGAATCTTCCCGAAACTCGCCTCGATGTGCTCGACGACTTCCGGCACGGCAGTTAACTGCGGCAAGAGCTCATAGTAGTAC
>CAXUEE010000107.1:3829-5005 GCA_964249905.1 uncultured Acidobacteriaceae bacterium | reverse complement strand
CTCGGCCACCGCGGCGACCGGCATCGCCAGCCCCTGATCCCGGTTGAGCGTCTCGATGATCTCAACGATCGGCTTGCCGCCCCACCGGTAAAACAACTCCTCAGGAAAAACGCAGTTCCACTCCCCGAGCGCCCGCCGCCATGCCACGTAATGCAGCGGCATCGAATCGGCAATCGTGCCATCGCAATCAAAGAGATAAGCCCCAAAGAGACGTGCAGGCAGCACAAGTTTCATGCGTCTATCTTCTCATCCTGTCCTCCTTCTTCAGGCAAGGAGTTGGGCAGAGTGACCCTGAGCGATGATCTGCGCGACTGCCTTCCGGTCGAACGAAACGAACGTTTCGCAGCCTAGCCACCGGCCTTCATACGCGATCGCACCATCCGCGAAGTCTCCCTCAGCTCGCAGGCAGGCCATTCCGGCTTCAACGGCGGGTCGGTTGAGGACGACGTTGCCGGTGTCGAGCAGCGCTTGCACCGCGGAGGCGATGTCGTCGGCCGAAAAGCCGTAGACTCGTCGCAAGACCCAGACAAACTCGCACAAGCAAGGCAGCGCGACGGCGATTAAAGACGCTCGGCGCAGCAGCCGTTCTGCCGCTGCGGCCTGCACTTTATCATCGCCAACCACACTGCGCACAAGAACGTTCGTATCGGCGGTAATCCTCATCGCCGGACCGCCCAGCCTTCCGCCGAGGCCTCCTCGATCTCTTCGAGCGTAGCCACTTTCTTCGTCTTTCCGGCAAGCAAGCCGACGAACCCGGCCACTGTACCTACCGGGCGCGCCGCCCGCAGAGCAGCCCGTCTATCCGGAAGCAGATCGACCTCGATCTTGCCCCCAGGCTCAATGCCGAGATGCTGCAAAAACTCCTTGCGCAAAGTCACCTGTCCACGTGCCGTTACAGTCAGAGCAGTCATAGATATCTCCTCTTCCATCATAAGGCACTTTTACCTTACTGCGCTCGCTTACATAAGTCAGGTGCAGGTTTGGCCAGGAGCCCAGAAGTCTGTGTCGTATGCTGACCTCTCGTACAGGAGAACTCTTTGAAGCGTCTTGGCATTCTGCTCTCCGGCCGCGGCTCGAATTTCCTCGCCATCCACCAGGCCATCCGCGACAGCAGGATCACCGAAGCCGAAATCGCCGTCGTGCTCTCAAACAAAGCCGACGTTCCCGGCCTCACCC
>CAXUEE010000107.1:0-3819 GCA_964249905.1 uncultured Acidobacteriaceae bacterium | reverse complement strand
CGAGGGCATGGAGGTGTACGCGGCCCTAATCTCCGCCGCCCGCGACCTCGGCCTGCCCGCCTTTCCTATCCCCGTCGCCGGCCGCACCCCGGAGCAGCGTGACCTCGAGTTCGTCGCCAAATTGGAGGAGCACACCGTCGATCTCGTCTGCCTCGCCGGCTACCTCCGCCTGCTCTCACCGGCTTTCATCGCCGCATTTCCGCAACGTATCCTCAACATCCATCCCAGCCTGCTGCCTGCTTTCCCCGGCCTCGACGCCCAGCGGCAAGCGCTCGAATACGGCGCCAAGATCACCGGCTGCACGGTCCACTTCGTCGACGAGCAGCTCGACCACGGCGTCCTCATCCTCCAGCGCGCAGTCCCGGTCGAAAACGGCGACACCCCGGACACCCTTGCTACCCGCATCCTTGTTGAGGAGCATAAGGCCTACCCTGAAGCCATCGCTCGCGTGCTCTCCGGCGAATACCACGTGACCGGGAGACGCTACCTGAAGCTCTAGAACCGGCCCCCACGCGTCGTGTCCGGAAACAGATACGTCACCACGCCCAGCGTGAAAAGCAGCAGCACGAACTTCACCAGCGTCGGCGTACTCGGCTGCTCTGCATGCCCGCCCTGCCACAGCCGCCAGCCCATGCCGAGCGCGACAAAGCAGAACACATACTCCTGCAGCAGTCCGAAGAAGATGAGCGCCGTCGCCAGCACCAGCCAGCGCTGCGTCCGATCCAGGGCATAGGTCGCCTGCGCTCCATCCAGGCCAAACACCGGAATCAGGTTAAGCACATTCAACCACGCCGACACATGCGCCAACGCACTGAACAACTCCCGTGTCGAGCCGGTTGGTGCGGTAAACGCGATTGCCCCACAGACCACCGACACGAGCAGGCCGAAGAACGGCCCCGCCAGAGCAATGCTCGCCAGATCCTGAAGCGGGATCCCCATCGAGTACCAGCGCACATAGGCACCCAGCCCCGGCAGAAACACCGGAAGGTCCACCTTCAGTCCGCGCATGCGCGCCGCCGTGTAGTGGCCCATTTCGTGAATCAGGATGGCCAGCGTAAAGCCCAGCCCGAATCTCCAGCCGAAGAGCGCCCAGTAGATAGCAAAGAAGCCCAGAAAGCTAAGCAGAAATTTGGCTTTAAACAGCAGGAAAACGTACGTCTTCAACTTGGCCAGAAAGAAGACCACGGGAGCCAGCGGCCCCAATCGTCTGGTCCACTTCGTTCGCGTCGCTTCGCTCCGGTCCAGCTTCTGATGGATGAGCGCAATCCTCTGCTGGACGGCCTCGGCCTGCTTGGTTCCGGGCGGCAGCCAGGCCAGAGCTTGCTCCCAGCGCCCCCGGGCTTCGATCCAATGTTGTTCGCCTTCAAGCGACGTCGCGGAGATCGCCAGCTGGCGCAAGTAGTCCGAGTACACAATCGCCTGGCAATCCGGGCAGGCCAAAGTTCCCTCCGGCAAATAGTGACTGCAGGAAGGACAATTGAAGATCGGCGCGGGCTCAACGAGTTGCGCAGGCGCCTCAAGAACCTGACCGGCAACGGAATTCATATTCCTATTAAACGCTACTGCGCACGAAACTGCGCGGCCTGGTCTCCCTCCACCGCAAGGGCAGCAACGCCGCATGCAGCCCGAAGGGAGGAATGTGCCGCAGCTTTCCACTCTGCTAAAGCCAACTTGCTGCCGTTGCAAGGCGGCGTATGCTCCTGACCGCTGCCGTCAAAAGCTGTAGCGCAGTCCTCCTTCAATCCGCCGGCCGCTGTCCGCCGCATACGGAACGCCAAACAACGAAGACCCGAGGACTCCTCCTTCGCCGGTCACATTGGTGTGGTTCAAGAGGTTAGAGGAGCGAACATTGACGGTGATGGACTGCGGATGATCGGCTTTCGCGTTGCGGGTCAGCGCGAAAACCCGCTGCATATTGCCATTGAGGTAGACGCTCCAGGGCAGGCTGGCTCGGTTGCGCGCCAGAACGCCGGTTCCGCCACTGGCGACAAGCAGCCCGTACCTGGTGCCAACGGCCCCGCTTTGTGCCGGAGAAAGCGCAAACTGCGGACGATCGTTAAAGTTTCCGTCTCCATTGTTATCGGAGCCGGTAGTGATGTTGTAGGGGGAGTTGCCCTGTGCGTAGAAGCTGTTGCTGAGCTGGATCTTCAGCGGCAGATGAAAGGTCGTGTTGCCAAAGGTCTGCCAAAGCGAGTTGCCCGTTTGCCGGGCGTACTCGCCGCGATCGGTCAGACTGCTTTGCGGCGAAAAGAAGGCATTGTCGTCGGAGTCGCTGCGGATATTGACCCGTACGGCTCCGAAGAAGAACTGCAGCCACTTCAGTGTCTGCTGACTTATGCCCGCGAACTCGACGTCGCCGAGGCCGCGTCCGTCGCTCTCCAGCCGATAGATGTTTAGGTTCGGGGCATACGGACGCGGCCCGGTCGGCTGCCCGTTATAGGGTGTGTTCACGTTGAGTGTGCGTCCATCCCGCCACTGCAAGGTACCGTTCAGAGACGTGCTTAGCACCCAGCCGTGGGGAAGCGTTTTGTTGGCCCCGATCTCGGCAATACCTGACAGCGGCGCCCGAAATCCGGGTTGCAAGGTGCGTTCGGAATGGAGGATGGCAGCCCCTGCGCTGAACGGACTCCCGTACGTGGGATTGTAGACGAGGCTGGTCACCCGCTGCGTGCCGTCCTCGCGCCGGAACTCCGCCCAGGTCGTTACAGCGTAGTTGCCGCTATGTCCGCTGAAGAAGCCGAGGTGCGCGTGGAGGCTCAGCGTCTTCTTCTTGTCCGGCGTCCACACGACCCCGAACCGGGGAGCAAAGTTGTCGAGCTCCGTGGGGTCGGTCTGCAGGAAGTAGCGGAGCCCGAAAGAGACGGAAAGGTTCGGCCTGAGCTTCCAGTCGTCCTGCACGAAAAGGACAAACTGTGTCTCCGTAAAGTTCACCTGAGGATTGCCGCTGGTGCCGCTGAACTGCGTCGGCGTGCCGCCCGGGAGTGCAAGCAGCGTGCGGCGATACTGCTCCAGGCCGGAGATGGTGGCGGTCTGTCCCGTGGGCTGATTGTTGCTGTCGAGCACCGGCGCTAGGCCGCCGCCGAAGGTGTACGAGCCATTGAAGTTGGTGCTGAGCGAGCGCTGCTCGCCGTAGGTGAAGAGCTGCAGGCCGGCCTTGAAGTTGTGGTTCTTGGCGCTCAAAAGGATGTCGTCGTCCCACTCGGTGCGGAACTCATGAAAGCGCTGCTGCCCGATCGTCGCACCCCCGCCGGTAAAGCTGCCGGAGACCACAATCTGCGGCGCGGCGCTGACCGGCACGTCCGTCTCTCGGCGCCAGTCGAGACTCACGCGCGCCTCGTGCAGCAGGCGAGGAGAGACGGTGGTCACGTCGCTGAAGCGAAGTGTGTGATCGTACGTGCCGCTCTCGTAGCCGGTCTCGGCGAGCGAGAGGCCGCCTACGCCCACGTTCGAGAGATGGTTAACGTTAGCGCTATAGGCCACGAAGGCCACATTCTTCGGCCCGAGCTGCCAGTCCACGCGTGCCGTACCCAGCCAGAGCCGCTGCGGAGTAGGCACGTTCGCCACGCTGCTGGCCGCATTACCGGAGCTGTCCAGGGTCACCGCATTCACCACGGCAAAGTTGTCGATGCTGCGGTGCTCCAGGGCAAGCGAAAAATTGGAGCCGGCCTTGCGCACGGGGCCGTTCAGCTCAAAGCCGTAGCGTTGCTTGCCGATGGCGGCGCGGTCGAGCGAGAAGGGATCGCGTGCGTTCATCCACTGGCTGCTGTTTGTCGTGAAGAGGGCGCCATGGTACGCGGCCGCTCCCGGCTTGGTGTAGAT
>CAXUEE010000106.1:7872-12378 GCA_964249905.1 uncultured Acidobacteriaceae bacterium | reverse complement strand
CCGACCTCGGCTTCGACCTCTCGCTGTTGAGCAATAAGATCAGCCTAACCGCCGACGTGTATGAGCGGCAAAAAAACTCCGCCGGAGCGGCGATGGAACGACAGACGGCGAACTCGTTGTCCGCCCTCAAGCCCCCGGCGGGCGAGCCGTAAACTTTCTTAGAACAAACTGCCTGCGACCTCTTCGGCAGCCTCTTCGAGAGAACGTCTCGATAGACCTTTATCGCCTGCCATGGATGCTTTCGATGTCAGGTCAAGGACGAAGTAAGAGGTCCGCACTCGTCCGCGAATGGTCTGCTGATGATGTTCTGCGGTATCCGTCCTGCAGAAGACAGCATCCTGGCCGATGCCCAATAGTCGCTCCCCGGTCGCGCATCGCTTTGCCGGCAGATGGCTGACGAGTATCTCTAAGTGCATGCCGCCGCTTGCGGAGGCAGGATCTCCGGCGTTCACGCGCACAAACGCGCAGGTACCCTCTCCGGCCGAGACATGCACGCTCGTCGTTACCTCACCACCCATGAGCGCTGCAGCCGTCCCCTCCGTAAGCCATGGGCAGCTCCCCTGCGCAGTGGCATGCGCGCACATGGAGAGCAGAACCAACAACAAGGACGCTCGCCACACTACAAGACCTTCTTCGTCGCTTTGGCGGCTTCAAGCGGTCCGCGCTGGAGGATCTTGCCGCCCTCCTGAATCACGTAGAGTTGGTTAGCTTCAAGATCCTTCAATTGATCCACCTGCCCGCTCAGCCAGCGGATCTCGAGTAACTCAACTTTCTTTGCCTCGCCCAGTCCGAAGTGCATGCGGAGGTCGTTCTGCGAAAAGTAACTGCCGCCGCTGCGGACCTCGTCCGCCTGTTGTAACGCCTTTGCGTCTCCGGCTTGCGTCTTGGCGGTGACGAGGATGCGGGTGCCGATCCCCGAGCGGTTGGACTTGGTCCCTACAAGTTTTATTTTGATCCAGTTGTAGTTCAGCTTTGAATCGCATCGCAGCAACTGCGGTACCGAGTTGATGCAGTTCACTACGACGTCGATGTCCCCATCATTGTCGTAGTCTCCGAAAGCGCACCCGCGCGCCGGAGCGTTCTCCATGATGCCGGAGCCGCCCTGGTCCGTCACGTCTTCGAAGCGTCCATTCTGCAAATTCCGGTACAGATACTTATGCTCGGCGTACTTTAGGTCCGCCTTCGATCGGTCGACCTCGGGGTAGACATGCCCGTTCGACATCAGGATGTCGGGCCAGCCGTCATTGTCCATATCAAAGAATCCAACACCCCATCCAAGCAGACGCGTGTTTTCTCCCAACCCACCCGGATAGGTGTGGTCCTCAAACACAGCCTGGCCGAGATTCGTATACAACGAATCCGTATCACCGGCAAAATTTGTCTTGACCACATCCATGTTGCCGTCTCGGTTGTAGTCTCCAATGGAAACGCCCATGCCGGCCTGTGGCTTGGCTTCCGCGGAAAGCGCCGCGCCCGCTTCGATCGCAATGTCCTTGAAGGTGCCGTCGTGCTGGTTCTGGTACAGCGTCGCAGGCGCCGAGTCGTTGGCCACGTAGATGTCCGGCCAGCCATCATTGTCCAGGTCAGACGCGGCTACACTTAGCCCATATGTCCCGACAGCGGTCCACATGCCGGATTTCTCACTCACATCGGTAAAGGTGCCGTCGCCGTTATTGCGATAAAGAATGTTCTTGCCGCCCGGCAGGCCTGGAGGGCCACACGCCACCAGCATGCCCTTATACGTGCAGGGGCCATCCTCCGGCTTGGGCGCGGTCTTCAGATCGAAGTCCACATAGTTGGCCACGAAAAGATCGAGGTGTCCGTCCCTGTCGTAGTCCACGAAGGTACAGCCCGTGTTCCAGCGAATCTTCGGTCCTTCCTGCAGCAGACCAGCTTTCTCAGTCACATCAAGGAAGGCTCCATTCCCTTTATTCCGGTAAAGCGCGTTCTGCCCGTAGTAGGACACGAACAGATCGTCATGGCCATCGTTGTCGTAATCGCCAACGCAGCAGGCCTGGCCCCAGCCTGTCTTGTGCTCGAGCCCCGAGCCTTTCGTCACGTCCGTAAAAGTGCCGTCGCGATTGTTCTTGAAGAGATGGCATCGAGGCTCCTGACCCGCGGTAAAACCTTCCAGCCGCCAGCCGTTGACCAGGAAGAGGTCCTGCCAGCCGTCAGCATCGTAGTCGTAGAACGCGAGCCCGCAGCCCGTTGTCTCCAGAAGATACTTGTTGGTTAGCTTGCCGCCATAGACCGTCTCCAACGTCAAACCCGCTGGTGCGGCCACGTCCACAAAACTGATCCCGAGCGGTGTTCCCTCGATCGGGGATTTCGGCCCGCCGGTCGGCGGCGGCGCCGGCTTTGCGTCGTAGCTGCGTTCCTGCGGGGCGATCTTCTTCGCCCCATCCTGCTGCTGCACTGGCATGGCAAGCGCCAGAACATCCGCAAACGGCAGCACCAGCGCGGTCCGGCTCAGTGACTTCAGAAATTTTCTGCGGTCCGGCTTCTTCACGGCGCTCCCGGTCCAACACTCGCTTCGTGCATCGCGTCCGTGTGCACATGCCAAGGGGTACTCTCGTTCGAGATCTCCGGATGCTTCCGCAAGTACTCCAGCGAATAGGTTGGCGCGCCTGGATCAATCCACTTCATGGCATACTGAGCGGACTCCCTGGCCGACTCAGTTTTCATTCCAAGCCTGCGATAGAGAACGGCAAGGTTGTAGTGCGCCGCCAGATCGTCCGGATCCACATCCTGAAGCTTCTTGAAAGTCGCGACAGCATCGGGCGCGCGATGCTGCTGGTAATAGCTGATGCCGAGCTCACGCAGCGGATCCCGTGCCCGCGGATACTGCGAGACCACTTCTTCCAGATCCGCAATCGCCTGTTCCGGATGATGCCCCCGCCGTTCCACCAGCGCCATGTAGTAGAGGGCACGCGCATCGTGCGGAGCCAGTTCCAACGCCCGCTCCAGCGGCGCGCGCGCCTCGGCATACTTCTCCCACTCAATCGCGTTCAATCCCAGGTTGATGTAGCCATCTTTGTAGTCCGGCCGCAATCTTGTGACCTGTTCAAAGGCGTGTTTCGCCTCGGCATACTGCTGCTGGTCCAGGTAGCCGATACCCAGGTTGTTCCAGCGCATCCAGTCGGCATTATCCGTCGCCAGTGCAGGCGTGACGCCATTGTCTCCCGCGTTGATCACCCGAGACCGGGTTGCGATTTCAACCACCGGGTAAGCCGGATGATCGGTGCCGAGCACATTGTTGAGATAGGTCTGCCGCAGGTGCCTGTACTCTACCGAAGCCTTCACGGTGATAGGCCAGGGCGCGCCCTCAGGTACGCGGAATCGATAGCGCACGACGGTAGACCGTCCAGACTGGATGGAGTTGTCGTAAGCCACAGAGTGGATCGTCCACACACGGTGATTGTCCACGAAGTCGCCAGCGGAGTTCACAGGACGGTTGGTAAAGCTGTGCGCACCCGGGTCGAGCGTCCCGTCCGGCCGCAGGTACCCGCTCTCGTAAACTGTCTTCCCGTTCGCATCCGTGACCTTGAACGACACCCATGCCTCATAGAGGTCACGAACCTCCGGGATCAACGAGTGACCGATGAACTTGCTTTGCACCACAACATAGGTTTCGAGCGTCTGCCTGGGGTCGACCTTGAAGGGAACAGACCCAAGCGGCGCCTGTACGTCGTCCGAGTTCACAGCTTTTATCCCGAACAGATCCACGTTGAGGTAGTTGCCTTTCTGCAGGAAGTCCGTCGTGCGCTTCAGCTGTTCGTCGAAGCCGTAGAAGAAAGGTACCGCTGTGTTGCCCGCCAGCCATCGGTGCGACGCCAGCGTTCCCTGCTTCGCTCCCGGATCCGGCAGCTTGATCGTTTCGCGCTTCATATGGCAGCCCTGGCACGTCGTGTAGTCTGCCGTGTAGAAGACCAGCGGGTTCTGCTTGGAGTATTTCGATCCCTGCCACTCGTCATACGCGCTGAACGCCCGGATCCACTTGTAGTCGTTCAGCATCACCGGCAGGTTCGCCTTGTGGCAAGCTGAGCAGAACTCCGGGGACTGGTAGATCTTCTGCATCACGGCTTTGGAATGCCGGTCCAGATGCGCCAGAATCTCTGCATCCGGCACCATGCCCGGAATGCGCTTGCCGTTCTCATCGACCAGCACGGCCGGCACAGCCATCACATAGCTGCCGTTACCCAGCTTGCTATCCACCTGCTGGATGGAGTGACATGTCATGCAGGTAAGACCGTCGCGATCGAAACTCCTGTCGCCGCTGGCGTGAGCATCAAGAGAACCCGACAATACGGCGATCGGGTTATGGCAGCTGTCGCAGTGGCGCGTGAACGCAATCCCTTTTTCGTCTTTCAGCATGTTGACGCTCTTGCGATAGAACGGCGTCCGGAAAGAGTTGGAGTGCAGGGCTTGCCGCCACTGCGCGTACGCATCCTGGTGGCAGTGGCCGCAGTATTCCGCCGTCGGAAAAGCCGTCGGCTGAAGAAAATC
>CAXUEE010000106.1:0-7862 GCA_964249905.1 uncultured Acidobacteriaceae bacterium | reverse complement strand
TCCGTACACCGGCTCAGCCGCGCCCGCCGAGACGTATCTGTACGTCTCGCGAACCTTATCCGCATACGCCTTTCGGGCTGTTTGCGCTTTTGCGGCCGGATCTTCGGAAGCATGCGCCGTGAGCCGCACCGCATAGCTTGACCACGCAAAGAGGCCTAGACCGCTGCAGAAGATCAGCAGAAGCACCGTTCGCCGCACCGAACCTGTCGCATGGACCGGCATCGTGCCAGATTATAGCTAGGCTGTCCTAGCAATGTACACAACACAGATTGCACAAATT
Organism: uncultured Acidobacteriaceae bacterium; assembly: GCA_964249905.1. Taxonomy (GTDB): domain Bacteria; phylum Acidobacteriota; class Terriglobia; order Terriglobales; family Acidobacteriaceae; genus Edaphobacter. Next base: position 7,582 of record CAXUEE010000106.1, on the reverse strand, counting down.
GTCATGACATTTTAGAGCTTGCCACTGACCGCTGCCGCTCTCGCCCGCTCCGCCGCCGCATCCGCGCGCCGACCCTGAGCGTCGTACACCCTTGCCAGCCCGTCATGCGCCTCGGCGTAGCTCGCGTCGAAGCTGAGGGCTTCCTGGAACTCGACCAGAGCGCCGGCGACATCGCCCTCCTTCAGACGCGACTGGCCCGAATGAGTCGCCACCTCAGCCCGCTGCCGGTTCATGTTTCCCCGCATCAGATCCGCGGCCTGCTTGCGCTCAGCCACAGCCTCCGCGAGCTTCTTCTCCTTGACGTACACCGAAGCCAGCGTAAGATGCGGGTCGGACTGCTGCGGCATCTGCTGAATCGCCGTTTCGAGCGCCGCCTCGGCCTCAGGCAGCCGGTCCAGCCTGTTGTAAACACTTCCCAGCGTAGCCCAGGCGTCGCCGTTCTCCGGACGCATCGTCAAGGATGTCTTCAGTTCACGCGCACACTCCTCGTAACGATTCATCTGCAGGTAAAGCATCCCCAGCGCCAGTGGAGCCTCCGGCGTCCGGGGATCAAGGGCTTCCGCACGCTCGAGCTCGGGCGCCGCATGGGCCGCGTCGTCCTGCATCTTGTAAGCAAGTCCGAGGTCGTAATGCAACTGCGGCAGATCCGGCGCAAGCTGCAAGGCTGTCTTCAATTGCGCAACTGCGTCCTCAAACTGGTTCAGCTGCACATAGGCTGCGGCAAGGTCCTCGATGGCCGTCACGTTTCCGGGCGCCAGCGCCACAGCCTTCTGGAGTACCGGCACTGCGTCCGCAGCGTTGCGCTCCTGGGTCAAAGCCATGCCAAGATTGGTCATCGCCTCGGCGTTGTTCGGCTGTGCCGCCAGAACCTTGCGGAACAGACGAACGGCTTCAGGCACTTGATCACTCCGCTGAAGGGCGAGCGCCAACGCATACATCGCGCCCTGGTCGCCTGGATGTCGATCGAGGACCCGTTGCAGCACTTCGATCGCCCGTGCATCGTTCCCGGACGCGGCCAGCGCCGAGCCATACTGCACCGCTATGGTCTCACTTGCTGGAGCCAGCTTGGCAGCCTGTTCTATCTCCTTCAGCGATCCCGGCTCGCCCTGGGCCTGCATCGCCAGCCCCAGACGCAGGTGCACCTCGGCCTGCAAGGGCATCAGGCGACATGCGACGGCAAACTCCGCTTCAGCCTCGGCCCATTGCTTCTGCTGTGCGTAAAGCGATCCCAGATCGTTGTGCAGCGACCCATTCTTTGGTGCGGCTTCAGACGCCGCCTTCATCGTCTTGAGCGCGTCGCCTAAGTTACCAAGGCTCGCCAGAGCAAAGGCATACCGCTGCAGGTCGGCGGCGGGTAAGGCGTGGTGCTCGGACGCGGCCCGCGCCTCCTTCTGCGCGTACATCGCCGATGCTCGCTGAAATTGCCGCACAGCCTCCGCTCGATCGCCCCGAGCCAGGGCCGCCTGCCCAGCCGCAAACAACGTGTCCGTCGTCTGCTGCCCCCAAAGCACAGCGGTACACAAAAGAACACACAGCAGCGTTGCCGCGTCGATGCCTCGTGCCTTCACACCTTTGCCGACCACTTCCATCCCGTTCCGCATCATCGACCACAACACCATAGCACCCGTACGCCCGACCCTCTACCGCGGAGCAGTCGCTACGCCGACAAACGAATCCGCAGTCCCGTAGTACAGCAACCATCGATCTTTGAAGGCGACCAGGCCCTCGGCAAAGGTGGTGCCTTGCGCATATTGACCGGTCCGCTCAAAAGGCCTCTCCGGCCGGAAGACGGGCGTGTCCGTACGCGCAAGCAGTCTGCTTGGGTCGCTGGCGGAGAACAAAGCTTCGCCCACGCTGTAAGCTCCCGGTCCAAGTGTCTTGTCCCGGCCTCTGGCGAGTTCATCCGTCCCATTCTTCGCATTGTAGAGCATGACAATGCCGGCGCTGGTGAGGACCGGCGGAGGTCCAGTCTCAGGGAACCCGGCATCGAACAGACCAGGCCTCCGGGAGAGCACCACTTTAGGCGCCTTGCTTATGGGGTCAAGAACCGGCGTCCAGTGGATCAGGTCGGGCGAGGTCGCAAGACGGATCGTGATCTCTCCCCAATACATCCAGAAACTGCCGTTCACCTTGGCGGCGGCGAGGCGTCCGTCCTCAAGGCGCGTCAGGATCGCTCCGGATTTGTAGACCTTGCCCGTCTCCGCACCCAGACTGGAACCGGGAAAGAGCGGACCGTACTTGGTCCAGTGCTCGAGGTCGCGGGAGGTGGCGAGACCGATGTCGTAGAAGCTGCGGTCGCGCGCGTACTGCGTGTAGGTGAGGACGTAGGTACCGTCGGGCGATTGCACCATGCGCGGATCCTCGACGCCCCCGGGGTACTCGTTGCCTTTCTGCGCATCCTCATCCATAAACAGGACGGGAGCGGCCCGGCGCGAAAAATGCAGGCCATCCTGGCTGGTGGCGAGACCAATACGCGAGGTGTGGCCACCAACCATCATGCTGCCGGAGCTGTCCTCGGCACGGTAGAGCACAGCAACGGAGCCGTCGGGCGCAAGGGTCGCTGCCGGATTGAAGGTGTGCAGCGCCTCCCAGTGGACCGGGCTATGAGCGATGGGGTCGACAAACGTGGAAGCCTGATTCGGCAGGATCACCGGTGCGTCGACCGGACGGCTAAAAGGACCGATCAACCAGGCAGGTGCGGATTGGTTGTTAGCACGGGCTGCCCAAACAGCCAGCAGGACAGCCAGAACGACCCGCCGGCGAAAAGCGCCGGAAAGCCAGGGCCTTTGCCTGTAAGTCAGCAGACCTCCTGGACGGATCGCTCTCTGGGAGACAACCATCCAGCTTCGACTCAGGAGTTTGTAAAGGACCTGGAACGATGGGGGCACAAGCGGTCCTCTCTGGGAGACTGGATTTTAGCTTGCCCTGGAACGGTTGCGCCAGCAGGCATTTACGACCTGTGCTGCAAATGCTAAGGTAGCCCGCAGACAGTCCACCTTGCGCTGCTTCTTGGCCGCTCAGTACGGACTGCGACGACGATTTACCATACTGACATCAAGCGTTGATTCTTATAAGTCGCCTAGCTTCTCATCTTGTCGGGATCTTCGAGAGAACGTGCATGACTCCAACCATCAATCGACGGCAAGCCCTCGCCGGAATGGGTGCGTTTGGAGCCGTGCGTTTTGCAGGAGCTGAGAAAGCCTTGAGCGAAGAGCCCGCGCTGGAGGAGTTTGGATACGGGCAGGTTTCGGCACGGGCTGCTTGGCAAGAGGCGCAACGAGACAACGTGCTTTCGGTGCTTCAGGGCTTGGACGAGGACAGCCTGCTAAAGCCCTTTCGGGCGATGTCCGGGCGGGACGCTCCCGGCACTTCAATGGGCGGCTGGTACGCCTGGAACCCGAACTACAACCATCACCACGACACGGTCGGTTTGGCACCCGGAGCTACGTTTGGGCAGTGGACTTCGGCTCTCGCCCGGTTCTATGCAGGGTCGCAGTTTGGCGGTGGCTCGGGCGACGCGCGGCTAGGCGAACAGACCGTGCGGCTGAACGGATTATTCGCAGAGGCAATTGGTCCGGGGTACTTTGCGAAGACACGGTTCCCGGGGTACAGCCTTGACAAGCTGGTGTGCGGGCTCATGGACGGACATCGGCTGACGGCGGATCGGAAGGCCTTTGCGGCGCTGGACAAAGTCACGGACGCAGCTTTACCTTCTTTGCCGGGGCGGGCGATCGATCGGGAAGAGCAATGGAAGGTCGGGGCCGGCATAGACTGGATGTGGGATGAAACGTACACCCTCCCCGAGAATCTGTACCTGGCCTCCGCCATGGGTGCGGGAACCCGTTACAAGAGGATGGCGGAGGCCTACCTGGCCGACACTTCTTACTTTCAGCCGCTGGCGCGCGGCGAAAATGTGCTGGGGGACAAGCATGCGTACAGCTACGTGAATGCCTTGTGCCCTGCGGAAGCTACGCGCATATGAAGCTCACCCGCTACCTGCTGCGCGCGACGCGCGATGGACAGTATGGCGACAGCATGGAACGGGTCATGTTCAACACGGTCATCGGGGCGCTGCCGCTGCAGAGCGATGGACGTTCGTTCTACCAGCAGGACTGCAATGTTGTCGCGAAGCGAGTCTACTCGGCGATGCTTTGGCCGTGCTGCTCCGGGACGCTTCCGCAGGTCGTGGCGGACTACGGGATCAACACGTACCTGCGAGAGCCGGGTGCGCTTTGGGTGAACCTGTACCAGCCTTCCGAGGTGCGATGGAGGGAGGAAGCTACAGACATTGCCGTCGAGCAGACCGGGAACTACGTCGAGGATGGGCGGGTGTTGCTGCGGGTAAAGACTTCCCGGCCGGCGAGCCTGAGCCTGCAAATGCGCGTGCCGGCATGGGCGGCGGAAGGTTGGTCCTTGCGACTGAATGAGATGGACACCCGGGCAACGGTGCGAAAGGGGTTTGCCTGCATCCACAGAGTGTGGAGGGATGGCGATCTGCTGGAGCTGCGTATGCCCATGAACCTGCGGCTGGAAGCGCTCCCGGCAAACGGAGGGCCGGAGCACCGGGAGACGGTAGCGCTGATGCGTGGGCCACTTGTCTTGTTTCCGCTACGCGAGGGCGGGGAGACAGCGCCGCTGACTGCGACACCTGAGGCTCTGCTCGGTGCGGAACAGACCGGGCCGATGGAGTGGACCGCGTCTTTGGGTGGGCGTTTGCGGAGGATGCTTCCGTTTGCCAGCGTTGGCGATCGCGAATACTCAACGTATGTACGATTGGCCTGACTTGCCAGTGAACGATCTCAGGCGTGATGGAAAACGGTGATAGCCTGTTCTCTGGTTCGTGGTGCCAGCTCCTTCACGGAGTGAGTTGAAACCCGTCCTCCTCACCCAGTGTTCGATGGACTCTAGAGGCTATTCAACGGATGAGGTTGAACCCGTTCTTCGCATCACGGCGCTGAGCAGCCCCGGAAGGGCCACGACCACAGACGCGCAGGCACAAGGAGCATGAGAGTTGCGACGGTATTTGCTCATCGCATTGGGAGGGTCACTCGGCGCGATGCTTCGATACTTTGTTGGAGTCACCGCCGCGGAGCGCTTCGGCCCCCGGTTTCCCGTCGGAACCTTCTCGATCAATGTGAGTGCGTGCTTCCTGATCGGCTTTGTTCTCGAATACCTGAATCATCATGCCGGGGTCAACCCAGCCTTGAGATACGCGATCGCCGTCGGATTTATCGGAGCTTACTCGACTTTTTCCACGTTTGAGTGGGAAGTGTATTCGGATCTGACCAGCGGTGCCTTTTGGATCGGCATTCTATACGTCGCAGCCAGTCTGATAGTGGGCTACATCGCCGTGGCGCTTGGATCCTTCACGGCACGCTCTCTGCCCTAGCCTCCAGTAAAGTTAGGGCAGAGGAGTCACAAGCTCCGAAATCTGTCGTCAGGACTCTATCCAATCTGGGCTAGCGCCGCAGCCGCATCCTTGCCCACCTTGCTGTTTGGGTCGAGGCTTTCAGCTTTTTTCAGGTGAAGCGTTGCCGAGGTTTTGTCTCCGGTTTTGCTGTAAATCATCCCCAGGTGGTACTGGATGGAAGCGCTCTGAGGTGCGGTCTTTACGGTCTCCTCAAGCAGATCGCGTGCGGTTAGAAATCTTCCCTTGTAGTAGTAAACCCAGGCGAGTGTGTCTGCCGTGGCCGGGGAGTTGGGGGCTCCGCGACGGGCTGTTTGCGCCAATTGCAGAGCTTCATCCACGTTTTGCCCGGACTCCAGCATGAGGTAAGCCAAGTTGTTGGAGGCGAGAACCTGCTCCGGTTCAAGCTTCAGCGCCTGCTTGTAGAAGTCTTGCGCCTTGGTCTTGTCTCCCTTGCTTTCTTCGACCTGAGCCACGATGGATAAGGCGATCGCGTCCTTAGGATGCTTCTCGATCCAGTGTTGCCACAGCGCGATCGCTGCATCCGGGTTGCCGAGTTGCGTGGAAGCAACGGCCGCGGCCTGGACCGCCCGCTCATCGTTCGGATTGAGACTTAAGGCCTTTTGTGCACTCGCCGAAGCACCCTGCAAGTCTTTCGTGCCTGTCTGCAGTTCTGCCAGTTCAACGTAGAGGGTCTCGTTCTGCGGAGTCTTCGCGATCTGCTGCTGCAGGCGTGCCTCAGCCTTCTCCGGCTGTTTGGCAATCATGTCCACATTCAGTACCACGTTGAGCGCGCTCACGGAGTTTGGATCTTTCTGGAGAGCTCGTTCGGCGAAGTCGGTTGCCTCAGGCAATTTATGCGCCTGCAGCCGAAGCTCGGCAAGCTCAACCAGGGCCGGAACGTTCTCCGGTGCCAGCTTTAGGGCTAACTGGAAATCTGCCTCTGCCTTGCCCGGATCGTTCTGATTCGCTTCAGCCGTGCCGCGCCAGAGGTAGGCCGGAACATAGTTCGGATGCGCCTGGATGCTCTGGTCCGCTAGCTGGGCCAGCTGGCTGTTGTCATGACGAAGATTGGCGATGTCCGCCAGCCCCTCCTCCGCGCTGACATCACCCGGCTTCAGTTTGCTGGCGGCCTGATAGCTCGTCTGCGCAAGGTTCAGGTCGCCTTTCACGCGCGCCACCTTCGCCAGAGCCAGTTGCACCTCGAAACTTTGCGGAAAATCCTTCGCGGCCTTCTGCATCGTGTCTGCCGCCGCATCCACTTTGCCCGAATCCAGTTGCAAAGAGGCATTGAGGATCTGAACCTCGGGGTTGCCACCGTTGTTCTTCACCAGGTCGGCGATCACCGGCGCCGCTTTGTCTGCCTCGTGGTGAGTCAGCAGAATCTTCGCGTACACCACCTTCAGCGGACCACTCTTGGGATGATCGGCAACCAGCTTGCTGTACGCCGCCTCCGCATCTCCAGCCTTCCCGGTCTGCAGGTAGAACTCGTTGAGCATACCGACAGCGGCATCGGAATCGCTCAGGTCGTCCGCCGCTTGATGCAGGGTTTGCTCGGCTTTGGCCGGATCGCCGGCCCGCAGATACAGCCGTGTCAATCCTTCGCGCGCCCGCAGATCCTTGGGCGCCGCTTTGATCGCTGCCTGATACTGCTGTTCCGCACCCGCACGATCTCCACGCCGTTCCAGCAAGGACGCCAGGGCAAGATGCGGTACCGGCTGGGTCGCATCGAGCGCAATGGCCTTGCGCAACTCGTCTTCTGTATTCGCTGGAGCCTGACCGGTCTGGGCCTGGATAAGAGCAAGACTGGTATGGAAAGTCGAGCGGTTTGGATCGATCTGGAGCGCGCGCTGAATCTGCTCCAGGGCGCCAGCGGCATCGTTCTTCCGCTCGTCCACCGCGGCCATCAGGGCGTAGGCATCGGCACTGTTTGGATTGCTGCTGAGAACCGCCTTTGCCTGATCCGCAGCCTTGTCCGGGACTCCACCCGCAACCTGCAGGTTGCCGAGATCGATGCGCGCCTGCAGATTGCCGGGCGCCAGGTCGACCGTGCGCAGCAGCTCGGTATACCCCGCCATGACGCTGCCCATCTTCAGGTAGGTCTTGCCCAGCTCATAGTGAGCGTCGGCGAAATTCCTGTCCACCTTCAGCGCATTGGCGAACTGAATCGTGGCT
>CAXUEE010000105.1:9106-12420 GCA_964249905.1 uncultured Acidobacteriaceae bacterium | reverse complement strand
AATCCACCCGAAAACCCATGAACGCGACGCAAGCTCCAGATAGTTCAACAAACTCTTAGGGCTGACCCGTGTGGGGTCAGCCTACGCTTCATTTAATGCTTCCGAAGTGTCCTTCCGCCGGACGGACAGGTCGTAAGCTAATGAAAGATCTTCGTTGCAATCCGTGTCGGTGAGTGAAATATGCGATTTTGCACTCATTTGAGTTGCTCTTCTCGATTTGTAAAGCACGAGCGGGACCGACCGGGCGGTCTAGGCGAGCTGCTGGTTAATGCTAGGGTGGTCTGGTCATCTCATATTGGATTGCAGCACGACCTTCTTGAGATTGTGTGACTCAGGATGAGCTCGTTTCAGCGATGAAGGCCTGTCGTTTCCGGGGTGCAGAGAACGAAGTCGTCCTTCTCGCTGATCAGCATCCCGAACTCAGCCAGTCGATTGCTGTGTGTTTGGAGGTTATTCGGGCACGATTCGTCCAAGGCCAACTCAAGGCAGCTAGGTGTGTCCTTCGTGATCTCGACAGGGTGAATGCAGCACCGGGGCAGCTTGTTCTGCTCAAGCTGCTCGAAGCCAGTATCGTTCTTCATGAACGCATGGCGGTACAGGAATCTCTCACGCTTGAGGAAGAGGCAATTCGTGACCTTCGGCAGCGAGAAATAACGCTTGCAACGCGGGCAGAAGCGCACTTCCTTTTCTACAGACTCCGGCTGGCAGCCGCGAGTGTCTTCGAGGCAGATGCGAATTCGACGACTGCTACCCTCTCGTCTCTGACGCAACTCACCGGCGAGTTGGAGGCGGCGGGTCTCCTTCACGAGTCATTTGCGGCTCAGCAGATTCTCGCCGAACGCCAGTCAACTCCTGGGGAGCGTCTTCGCCAGCTGGAGCCATAGAAGCCAAAGCAGTCTGCCTGCGCCAACTGCAATGGGCCGCCGGGGCACGACTCGCCGTCGCGAAGTTCAAGGTGCAGTTGGGGCGTGAGAGCGCCGAAGTCGAAAGAGATCTCGAATGCGCTTTCTCCTTTTTTCAAGCTGCCGGTCATACGTCGGGCCACATCGCGGTCCACGCGCTACGCGCCAGATTAAAGGTAGAGCGCGAGTTCGGCTCGACCGAGAAGACCGACGCGTGTGTCGAAGCGTACCTCCACTTAGGGTGCGTACGTCCAGCTTTCTTCCTCCTCACCTTCCTCATGCAGACCTGCCATTGGCGGGGGCTCAATGCCCGGGCAAGAGATTACGGACAACGGGCTCTTGCGATCGCGACAGAGACAGGGATAGGCTTGTTACGGGATACCTTCCGCCACAGCCAGGCGGAACTGTTCATTCGCGATGGCCACTACACGGAATCGATCGAACTTTGCCGGGCGATGGTTGCAGAGGATTCACCCGTCTTCGTAAAGGCGAGTGTCCGGTTGGCGTTGTCAGGTGCATATTCACGAGCTGGCGACCATAACAACGCGATTACCGAGGCAAAGCTGTCGCTCGATGGCTTTGAATCCGTTGGAGCGGTTGCCGCAGCCTCGGTCGCTGCAAGTGCCGTCGCAAATTGTCTCTCCATGCAGCAGTTGCCGGAGCTCCTTGAACATGCCGGCGAAACTCTGCGCAAAGTGGATACCGAGTGACCTTGAGCGTGGCGATACGAAGGAAGCGATCCGCAAGCATCAGATACTTGCTCAGAGCCGCATCAACAAATTCAATCGACACGAAGCCTTTCGTAGTACGGAGAATCTTCGGGAAGCGACGGATGCAATCGCAGCTGCGGAGGTGTTGGTCTCTTCTTTGCCTGAACATGATGCCGTTTTCTGGCGAGGCACGCTGGACAGCACACAGGCCAACCTGTACATAGCACAGGGCAATCCAAACGGTTTTGCAGATGCTCAGCGAGACGCTCTCAACAGATACATTCAGGCGGGGTTTCAAAACGAAGCAGCCAATGCGCACTTCCTTCTTGGAGTAGCGAAACTCAATCGTTCGAGAGAGACGTTTCATCCGTATTTCGAAGAAGCGTTCACCCCCCTGATTGGGGCGCTGAAGTACTACCAGACTGCCGGGGTTCTCGATCAGGCTGCACTCACCCATCTCACGCTCGCCAAGCTTCTGGCGCAAGCCTTTCGGCCTGGTGCGACCTCAATGCCGAAGCCGTTCTAAGCTCCGCGCTCGAACATCTGTCGAGCGCCAAAACAATCTTCGACAATCTGCGGCTGGACTTTTCGGCCGGCTCGCCACTTGAGGCTCAACGTGGTAAGCAGGCTCTGAGTGCAAGGGCCAGGGAAGTTGCCGAACTTACTCTTTACATCCAGACGGGGCCTCGCCCTGACGCAGTTAAGGCCTGGGAGACAGTTCAAGGGATGAAAGCACGCGCATTAAGCGATGCTATGGGCGCCGCTTCCATGCTGTCGTCCTCCCATGTTGCGCCAAGTGGAACAATCACCGATTCTCAAGCCATGGTGCTGAAAGAACGGGAACTAGTTGAGCGATTGAATAGAGCCATGCCCGCTGAACGGCCGGCGTTGCGCGCTGAGCTTTCCCGAACTCGAAACGCCATGGCAAATGATGAGCACCTACAGGGTCGCCACTCAACCCCGCGAAGGAACGCGGCTTTAGCCGCCGGGACATGCTGTCCGCCCCTCTATGTCTTCTTCGTTTGTCATTCCGTTAGGAATCCGCTTCTTGCGTGTGCGAAGCGTCGGCACAAGGAACCCCATCAGAAGCAAATCCATTCCACCGCGGCCGGGTAGCATCGTTCCGCACGGCGGAACATCTGAAGAGAAGATGTTTTGGAGGGTGTGGTGAGCAAGCTGCTGGAGCCGCTAAGAGTCGGGGCATTGGAGCTCCCAAATCGCGTCATCATGGCACCGCTGACCCGGCTGCGGGGCACGGTCGATCATCTGCCCACGCCGCTCATGGCCGACTACTACCGGCAGCGCGCAACGGCGGGCCTGATCATTTCGGAAGGAACGCCCGTTTCGCCTATGGGCGTCGGCTATGCGCAGGTCCCGGGCATCTGGAGCGCGGAGCAGACCGAGTTGTGGAAGCCCGTCACCGCGGCCGTGCATGAGGCCGGCGGCCGTATCTTTGCGCAGATCTGGCATGTCGGCCGGGTCAGCGACTCTTCTTTCCTGGGCGGCAGGCAGCCCGTTGCACCCAGCGCCCTTGCGCCTCCAGGCACGGTCACGCTCATCCGCCCCAAAAAAGAATTTGAGGTGCCCCGCGCGCTCGCACAGGAAGAAATCCAGCACGTCGTCGACGAGTTCGCGCAGGGAGCCAAAAACGCCCGGGAGGCCGGCTTTGGCGCGCCGCTGCTGCACGGCCCATTCGGCATCG
>CAXUEE010000105.1:1643-9096 GCA_964249905.1 uncultured Acidobacteriaceae bacterium | reverse complement strand
CGGCGTCGAGATCCATGGCGCCAACGGCTACCTGCTCGACCAATTCCTCCACTCGGCCTCCAACCTGCGCAGCGACCGCTATGGCGGACCGGTCGAGAATCGTGCACGCCTGCATCTTGAGGTAGCCGAGGCGGCCAGCGCCGTCTTCGGAGCCGATCGCGTAGGCATGCACCTGGCCCCGCGCGGCGACGTCATGGGCATGGGCGACACAAACCCGCGGGAGACCTTCCTCTACCTCGCCGAGCAGCTCGGCAAGCGCAAACTCGCCTTCCTCATGGCGCGGGAATACTTCGGCGACGACCGCCTCGGGCCGGAGCTGAAGAAAGCCTTCGGTGGCGTCTACATTGCGAATGAGAAGTACACCCAGAGGCAGGCAGAGCAGGTCATCGAGGCCGGCGAGGCGGATGCCGTCGCGTTCGGCAAGCTCTTCATCGCGAACCCCGACCTGGTCAAGCGCTTTCAGACCCGAGGGACGCTGAACGATCCCAATCCAGACACCTTCTACACGCACGGCCCGGAAGGATACGTGGACTATCCGGCGCTGGTCGCGGACGAGGAGCTCGTAGGCAGCAAAGGTTAGGAATCTCTGATCAAGTCCGTTTCGAAGAGGGCGACCCTTCAGGGTCGCCACTCGATTTACTGCATGAACTCGGCTTTAACCGCCGGGACATGCATTCTGACTTGAGCAGCGAAGCCGGTCTCTTCGTGACCTGTTTCTTCAGCCACTGACTGGTTGTCATTCCGTCAGGAATCCGCTTCTCGCCCGTACCGGCAAGCAGCAACGCAAAATGCCTCACCGCTTCATCTTGCCGGTCTCCCGTTGGAACTCACGATAGGCTTCCGACTTGCCGATCCCGCGCTCGCGAGCCACCTGCTTCAGCGCATCTTTCTCCGACACCTGCTGCATGGTCATACGCTGGCGGACCGCCTCGGCAACGCTGACGGCAGGAGCGTGAGCCTCTTCCGTCAAAGCGAACAGCAACACCATCTCCCCGCGAAGCACGCCGCTGACTTGATAGCGGGCGGTTAGCGCGGCCTGCACCTCGGCCACCGGACCGCGCAGGAACTCCTCATAGAGCTTGGTCAGCTCCCGGGCCAGCACGATCGGCTGCGCGGAGCCGAACAGCGCGGCAACGTCGGCCAGAGCCTCGAGAATCCGATGCGGCGTCTCGTAAAAAATGTGGGTGGTCTGGCTGCATGAGAGCGCTTCCAGGGCAGACCGGCGAGCCCCGGCCTTCGAGGGCAGGAACCCATGAAACGTAAAGCTCTCCGCCGGCAGTCCGCTGGCCACCAGGGCCGAAAGCGCGGCATTCGCCCCGGGGATAGGGAAAACTGGGATGCCCGCGGCAATCGCCGCCTGGACCAACGGATGGCCCGGATCGGCAATGCCCGGGGTGCCGGCGTCAGAGACAACGGCAATACGGGCGCCCGCCTGGAGCTCGGCGACAAGTTGCTGGGCGCGCTCGGCCTCATTGAACAGGTGGTAGCTGACCGTAGGCGTGACCAGCCCAAAGTGATGGAGCAGCTTCTGCGTCTGGCGCGTATCCTCGCAGGCGATCTTGTCCGCAAGACGCAGGACCCGGAGCGCACGCAAGGTAATATCCTCAAGATTGCCGATCGGGGTAGCCACCAGGTAAAGCCCAGGCGCGAGCGGTTTGTCCAGCCGTAAGTCCATGGAACCAGTCTCGCCCATCTTCTCGTCCGCTCTCCTCAAAAGAAAGTGGGTGCCTCGTAAATGGTGCAGCCCCCGCGTCTTCCGTGTCCAACTCGAAGCAGACGGAAGTCCGGACCTAACCTCAATCGATCGAAGACTTTAGAACCCAAGGTACGGAGGGGGGTACCGCCCGCGATCGTTCTCGCCGGCGACCCGAAAGCGCTATCATGGATCCTATGGCGGATCAGCTCTACCTGAGTCTATGGTTTCCCAACTTCCGCTTTGAACAGCTGCCGGCCGCGACCGTCGGGGTCTTGCGGCAGTTCGCGCGCGTCAGCGGTTTGCCCAAAGTGGCGGCCGCCGCCGCCTACCCGGTCAGCTTTTCCGAGCCGCCGGTGTACCAACGCGTCTACGTCCTCGACAAGCGCGCCGAAGATACAAAAGACACCGCCGACGCGAACATCGAGCCCGCCGTCGCCGAGGCCATGGAGCTGCTGCACGAAGACACGGCCTACGAGTTCGAGATGAAATGGCAGCTCTGGGAGTACGAAGCCGGCGAAGGCGGTCTGGACGGGCTGTGGCGGCGCGTCCCAAAAACAGTCAAAGTCCTGGCGTTCGGACCCGACTTCGACGACCAGACTTTCGAGCAGAATGGGCTGATCCGGGTGGACTTCGGCCTCGATGCGAGCTGGGTGTTCGACGAAGAAGAAGTCTGGGAAGACGAAGAAGCGCGAGCGGAAGCTGCGAAGCACATCAAAGAGAACGTGGAGATGCTCCTGGCGTTCACCCTAAGCGTTGAAAAGCACTGCGGAATATCCAGCCGGCTGCTCTGGACCGAAAGCGGCGAGCCGCTGGCGGAAAAGCTCATAGGACGGCTGCAGAAGCTGAATTAGTCCAAACTTCAGCGGCCTCGCCATCAGGACGAGGCCGCTCCGACCGGCTAACGCGAGGCAGTCTTGGTATTCGCCTGCCCGGTCCAGGTCACGCGCCACACCGAGCGGGTACCATCATCGGTGACATAGAGGCTGCCGTCCTTGCCCACTGTAACGCCCACGGGTCGTCCCCAGACCTGCCCGTCCTTGGTCACAAAGCCCGTCAGGAAGTCCTCGTACGTGCCGTCCGCCTTGCCGTTGTGCAAGGGAATATGGATCACCTCATAACCGGCCCGCCCCGCGCGATTCCAGCTGCCGTGCTCGGCGACAAACAGGTCCCCGTCGAAGCTCTTGGGGAAGTCTCCCGAGCCGGGGTAGAACGTCAGCTCCAGCGAGGCCATGTGCGGCTGCACCAGCACATCCGGGGTAATCACCTTGGCAGCCATGTTCGTGCGCTGGCAGCTCTTCGCCTGATCAGCATCGAGCTTGGCAGCCTGCAGGTTCGGCCCGGTTCCGTTGGCACAAGGCTCCGGGAGGCGCGGATCCTGGTGGCCGCCCATGTAGTACCACGGCCAACCGTAGAATCCACCTTCCTGGACGGAGGTGACGTAGTCCGGCACCAGGTGGTTGCCGAGATTGTCCCGCTCATTGGTTGAGCACCACAGCTGGCCGGTGACCGGGTTGATCGCCTCCCCGACACAGTTGCGAATACCCGACGCGTAGACCTCCAGAAACTTGCCCTCGGGCGAGAACTCAAGCACATCGGCGCGATGAAACTCATTCGGATGCGTGTCTGGATCGTCCGCATTCGAACCCGAGCCGACCGACACCAGCATCTTCGATCCATCGGCCGTAAAGACGACGTCCCGCGTCCAGTGGCCGCCGCCGCGGAGCTGGGCGAAGCCAGGGAGTTGGGCAACGATGGTTTCCGCCTTGCCGGTCGCGACCAGGTCGCCCACATGATATGGAAAGCGAACGACGGAGTCGGTATTGCCCACGTACACCCATTTCGGATTCGGTCCCGCAGGATAAAAATTGATGCCGAACGGCAGATTCAGGCCGGTGGCAAAGGTGGAGACTGTCTGCGCCTTACCATCCGGACCCACACCGCGCAGCACGAAGATCTTGTCGCCATGGGAGTCGGAGAGGAAAATGTCGCCGTTGGGCGCGGTGCGCATCAGGCGAGGCTCGCGAAAGGTCGAAGGCGCGGCCGGCACGGAAGGCGCCTGGTTGTTGATCGACGACGACTCCGCAGTCGGCGTGAAGTCACCGCCGGCGTAGAGCGTCACCTTGAATCCCGCAGGCGCAACCGGCCACGCATCCGCCGGACGCGCCACCAGGTGCGGACCGTTGTTGACCGCCTCCTCAGGCTTGGGCTGGGGCAGGTCGGCGACCGTGATCTTGCGCCGGAGGCCGGGCTGCTGCTGGTTCCAGTCGCCAAAAGCGGCAGAGCCGGTAATGGTCTGGTCGGTTTGCCCTCCGCTTTGAGCCTCTACGGCTACAGGAAGAGCGGCGGCAATCAGAAGAACGGAAAGGGAAGGCGCGGCGAGTCTCATGTGCGAAATTCTACCGCGATTCTCTGAAAGACTCATTCAGCCGCCCCACCCGCTTTCAAGGAGATGAAAGCGCCGGTGTCGCGAGTGGCGCGGTGCGGCTCAGGTCCCGAAGGCCGTCCACGGGCAGGACGCCGGTGAGGATGACGCGATCCCGATCCTCCGCAATCACAATCGAGTTCAGCAGGTCGCGGAAGGCGGCATCGGCAGCCGTCCGTGGCGTGGGCTGTTGCGCCCTCTGGATCGAGCGCAGAAGGCTGAGCAGGCTGTTCAGCGAACGCGCCGAACCCGCCGCCTCGGCCTCGCTCGGGGCGAGCTGGTCGATGCGCAGCGCCAGGCGATTGGTGTACCGCAGGCTGGCGACAAAGGTCGAGTCCGCGGGAAGCGGAAGCTCCAGGCCAAGCACCGAAAGGCGGCCGCCGCTGGCGAACGGAAGCCCGATGCGGCCGATCGCCCAGGCGGTCGAGAACGCGGGTACATCCGCAAACCGGGCCTCCAGCAGCGCCGAACCCGCAAACGGGCTCGCAGCCGCGCGCTGCCGGTCGAGAATGGAGTGGATCTGTTCGGGCGTCGGTGCGTTCGACGTGGCGACCATGTCATACCCCAGCAGCGCTACCCGCACCGTCCGGCCCTCGGAAGGCACCGCGTAGATCGTACGGTTCGCGTAACTCTCCTGCGCGGTCGAGATGGAGGCAAGATAGCGGGCAAGCCGGGTCCGGTCGAAGCGGCATTGAAAGATCAGCGAAAAGGCCGTAGGCCCATTCGGCCCGTTCGGGTCCGCGAGCCGGTACAGCGCGACCGCAAGGGAGTCCACATCCCGTTCCGGCAAGATGCCCGTCGCAGCGATGAACGGTGCAAATGAGTTGGGCGAGATCGGGTTGCGATCGAAGTGGGTCGCCGTCCGCAGCGGCTTCAGGTTCACATACAGGATCGCGTCCGACTCCGGTAGAAGACGCGCGACCTCCGGCGGAGCCTTCCCGCGCAAGTAAACCGCCGCGGCAAGCGCGCAGAAAACAGCCAGAACGGCCAGAAGCGTGTACACGGTACGCTTGCGCATGCAGGCTGAGTGTACCGCAGAGCGCCTCGGCCGAGACCTGGCTCGCCGGGATTACTCGATCGAAGAGTGCCTTCCCCAGTTGAAGCGCCGGCCCAGGATGCCCTTGATGATCAGGTGATCGGTTCCCGCGGTCGGTCCTACGCCGACGCCGAAATTGATCTCCCACGCCGGGGAAACGTTTAGGTCCGTCACCGCGAAGATCTGCTGCTGCTGGTTGTGCAGAGCGTCAAACGCGCCCAGGCGGCCGTAGTCCGCGTAGTACTCCAGGCCAGCGCTTACCTGGCGGTTGAAGTCGTAGCTGATCTTCGTGCCAGGCGAAAAGCCCAGGCCCAGATTCACATCCGGGCCGTGCCAGGTGCGCTCGAGAGCCGGGTTCACCGCGAAATACCAGCGCCCGATCGTTTTGTCGATGATCGGCCGTATCTCCCATGTCCAAGTGTCCGGCGAATAGACCGCGCGCTGGTACCCGATCTCCGTAGACAAGCTAAGCCCCACGGGAAGATGCCAGCTGTCAGGCGCGCGTACCCGGGGGCGGATGTGGTCGCCCACCCACTGAGCGCCATGGCCATCCTGCCAGCTGGTAAAGACATAGAAGCCCACCTCAGACCAGCTGGTGATGCCCTCCGTCAGCTCCAGCGTTTCGTGCTCCTGGTGGTTGGTGGGGATGACGCCGCCGAGGAAGTATTTCTGACCCTCCGGCGTAAAGTTTGAATGGAGCTCCACCATCAGGTTCTTCGGCGCCACGGTCTCCGAGCCATACACCTGGATCTCGTAGTTGCCCTGGGCGTACGCGCTTCGGCCGGCCAGGGCGAGCCAGCCCAGGGCCGCCAGCAGCCATCCCGGCCTGATCCATCTCTTATGCATACCGGAACACCATCATGAAGCCTCGATCCATGTGGTTCTGCTGGTGGCAGTGGAAGAGCGTGCGGCCGGGATGATCGGCGGTGAACTCGATTTCTGCGGTGGTCTTGGTGGGGACGAGCACGACGTCCTTGAGGAGGCCGCTCATCTCCGGGCTGCCGTCGACGGTGCGGACCTCAAACCGGTGCCGGTGCAGGTGCATGGGATGGTCGTCCATGCTTTCGTTTTTCAGAACAAACCGGTAGCGCTGGCCTTGCCGAAGAACAGGTTCGGCCGTATGCGGGTACGATTGCCCATTGATGCGCCAAAGCTCCTCGTTTCCATGACCCTGGAACTTCGAGTCGAAGACCAGCTCGATCCGGGTTGCGTCCACGCTTGGCGAGGCCGGCGCCGGCGAGGCGAACTGACGGTAGTTCCACACAAGCTCCTCCGGCTGGTTCCAGACAGGTTTGCCGTCTGCACCCGCATACTCAAGCACGATGCCCATGCCGGCGGCCTGCACATGCTTGCGCACCTCGCCCAGCACCCACACTCCCGGCGCATTCATCTCGACCACGGCGTCAACGCGTTCAGCCGGGGAGAGTCGCAGCATGTCAACCGTCTGCGGCGTCGGAACCGGATTGCCGTCGAGCGCGACCACTTTGAATGAATGCCCCGCAAGGGCGATCCAATGGACCTCCGTCGGGCTCGAGTTGAGAATGTGCATCAGCACCCGCTGGCCTCCCTTCACGCGCAGCGGCTCCCCAAAGCCGAGCATCTTGCCGTTGATCGTCGAAACGTCATAGATCGGATTCATGGAGCCATCGTCGCTGCTCATGTCCCTGCCCTCCCAGTCATGCAGGGCCAGAAAGATCTCCTGGTCGAAGCGGCCGGGATCGCCCGCACGATCAATCATCAAGAAGCCATGCTGTCCGCCGTACTGCGCTTTACGCAGATTCTTTCCGGCAAACGTATGCGTGTGGTACCAGCGAAAGCCGGCCGGCTCCGGCGTGAACGTATACCGTGTGCTCGCGCCGGGAGCAATCAGCGGCGTTCCCTCTTCCATCGCGCCGTCGATCTCCGAAGGCAGGAACAGCCCGTGCCAGTGCACCACCTCCGGATCGGCGGAACGGTTGCAAATCTCGACCGTCACCTCGCGCCCCTCGCGCATGCGCAGCAGCGGACCGGGGATTTTGCCGTTATAAGCGACCGTCTGAATCTTGTGTTTGGGCGAGGCCTCGAGCACACAGGGCGCGATCTCAAGTGTGACGTCAGGCTCCGTTCCGGCCGCCCTTGGCGTCCGCAGAAGCTCAGCCGCGGCCGTCATCGCGGAAATCTTTCCAAAGTCGCGTCGCGTCAGCATCGGCCTCCTTGGTCTAACGCCATTCTAGAAGACATCGCGAAGGAGGACGACCGCTCCCGAGCGGCGCTGTTCACGGCAGGGAACGGATCCGCCGTTATTCGGAGATAGCAAAGG
>CAXUEE010000105.1:0-1633 GCA_964249905.1 uncultured Acidobacteriaceae bacterium | reverse complement strand
CCGCGGCCAGCTGAAAGCTCCAGGCGCGTGGACCGACCTTGCTCAGCGTGATGGGCACATCGTCGCGCTGGGCTCCGCCGGTCGAGTGGATCACGCCGCCGGTAAGCACCCGGAACTCGCGGTCCTTCGAGTTGAGCCGAAAGCGCACCAGTTCGTACTCGGACGCGGTCACGCCTTCCGGGGTATAAATCAGGAACTCAATGGGGCGCGGAAGCAGCAGCTTGGCCTCCCGTCCGCTGACCACGCCATTACGGTCTTCCTTAATAATGTTGTGGGTGAGCGTGGACTTGACGAAGCCGCCGGACTTGACGTGGACGGCCTCAGACTCCATGGGCTGCCACTGGCCGTTCTTATCCTTGAAGTAGACGCCGATCTCGTTAACGGGAGAGATCTGCACCTCGGCGGATGGCGTTCCGGTGATCTGCCGGCGCGCTTTATTGGCCATCGCGGCCAGAACAGGGTCCGAAAGCCCTGCCTGCTTCAGCAAAATCAGCGCGTCCGGCGTCGTGTCGTACCGGCCGGGCTGCGTGGCGATCGTCTGGAGAATCAGCTCATCCGCAAGCCCGGCCTGATGCATGCGCACCACGACATCAGCGATGGCTCGGAGTGCCGGGTGGGAAGGGTGCCGGGAGCCTGCGGACCTTCAATCACCGTCGGCGGCTCGGCAACCGGCTGCTGCGCCGTAAGGGGGCCGGTCAAGGTTGCGAGGGCAAAAGTGACTGCTGCAAGAGACATTCGCATAAGATCTATCCGGGTCACATCCTGTTAGACGGTACACGCGGGCAAAGAAATCCGCCCATGGGGACGCGCTCGCCACGCTCCCGAGCCGCTGGCCGGGTCTGGAGCCGAAGCAGAGACACCTTGCCCGGGTAGGGGGCCTATGCTAGATTGAAGCGTGTGGCCGGGCTGACGCGGAGGGTCTTCGCGCTCCTACCGGCAACGACGCTGTTTGGGCTGGCGTAGCTCAGCTGGTAGAGCATCTGATTTGTAATCAGAGGGTCGGGGGTTCAAATCCCTTCGTCAGCTCCAAGTTGCTCCCAGCGGCTCTCGTCCTTTGGCCTCGGTCGACTCGCTTCCAAGAACACGGCACGCGGAAAGACGAGATGCGGACAGGCAGCAAGATGTGCACAGGTGGCCGAGCGGTTAATGGCAGCAGACTGTAAATCTGCCACTCTTCGAGTTACGGAGGTTCGAATCCTCCCCTGTGCACCACTCACTTCTCCCGCAAGGCGGCCATCATGGCACTGGATCTCACCCCATCCGGATCTGGAAGAATGGTCGTGGCCTTGGCGGTGCTCGCCGTGCTGGCGCTCTCGGCCGGCATGACTATGGAAGCAGGCAAGTACCGGACGCTTACCTTCGTCCTCCTGGCATTTTTTGCGGTCCGGGTCGTGCTCGGCTGGGCTCGTTCGCGTAAGATGGAGAAGCTGTAACGGTTGGCTGGCGTAGCTCAGTGGCAGAGCACTCCCTTGGTAAGGGAGAGGTCGAGAGTTCAATCCTCTCCGCCAGCTCCAGGTTTATCGCACCAGACACGGGCGGGAGTAGCGTCGGTCTGGGCGTTAGCCCGGACTCAAGACACAGGCGGGAGTAACTCAGTGGTAGAGTCACAGCCTTCCAAGCTGTTGGTCGCGGG
>CAXUEE010000104.1:4653-12497 GCA_964249905.1 uncultured Acidobacteriaceae bacterium | reverse complement strand
GGCTCGCCAGAAAGAAGCAGGCCCCCATCACCGTCTCCCTCCTGCCTCCCGACCCCAGCCCCAAACCCGACGCCGCCGCCGCCGCCGCCGACGACCAGTAACCACATCTGGGTGCCCCATCCTTCGAGTCTCATCCGAAAGGGTGGGGTATCGAGCAAAGCTCGACCTCCTGGCGTAGCCCTGATCCCGCAACGCGGGTAACAAAAGAAAGCCGGCGGCTATCTCGGCACAGCGACCCGAAACTTCGCCAGCATCAGCCGCGAGGAAATGCCATTCTCAGAAGGATTTCGCATTAGAAAGGCCCGGGCACCCCGGCCGTGGTTCAGGTTGGCTTCCAAGAATTCCAGCGTGTACCGGGCCATCCAACCATAGCTTTCATTCCCATCTACTAGAGAATATCCCGCAGGGGTAAACTGCATGCCTTCTCGTTTGAAGCGCTCACTTCGCTGATAGAGGGAACTGAATTGAATATGGGAGATGCCCAGCATACGAATCTCGAAGAGATCTCCGTGAGTCCAATCGTTCAAGACGCGAGGATCTTGCTTCAACGGCAAATCACTGGGTGCCGAACTTGCAAATGGAGTTTCTCCCCGGCTGAAAAACAGAAGCGGGGTCGTCATCGTTGCGGTGTCGAGCGACTGCGGAGCCTCGTACCGGAAAGAACCATCCAAGGCAACCAGCGCACGAATCTGTGGAGTGCCGAACGCAGCTAAGAGCGCTCCGGTTCCACCCCAGCTATACCCAATGACCGCAACCTTGCTCGCATCTGCATCGGCAAGCGATGAAGCGAACCGGATCAGGAAGAGGATGTCCGCCGCTTGACCCGCGGCATCGCTTGCCTCCACTTGCATGTGCCGGCTCGATGCTCCCATGCTGGGACTCGCCATAACGACGAAACCATGGCTGGCCAGGTACTCACACAGCTCAATGTTTTCAAAGTTCGGAGCATTGATGCTGGGCGCATACACGATCACAGGAAACCGATGTTCCTCAGCCGCTGCGTCGCGGATCGAAACTGTTTGGTCGGCCCTCGTCCCCTGCATAAAGGCATGAACGAAATTCTGCGAGGGACCATGCAGCGAAGCTTCCTTGAAGTTGGTTTCATGCGCAATCAAGTCCTCAAAGTCTCCAAGTGTCATCGCCGGTTCGTGCGTAGCCCTTGCCGGATACCATACGATCGTCTGCAGAGGGCGGGCCTTTTCAGGAGTCTTCCCATCCTCTACCGCAAACAGACGTTCCGGGTCATACTGCTGCACCACTTTTACGCCGACGGCATACTTACCGAGAGGCTGATGAAAAGAGAACTGAAAGGACGAAGTCTCCTGCGTGATTGCAATACCGAAGCAGACACGGATGGAGAGGCACGACAGGAGCAGCAAGCGAGTCATCGACTGTCCTCCGGTGTTCAACAGGACCTCCAGAACAAGATAGCTTCCCCTTCAACGCCGCCCCGTCACCGCAACCAACGGATCACTCTCCGCGCCATCCCGCAACACCTCCACACAGACACCCCGAAACCCGGCCCGCTCCAGATAGAGCTGTACCAAAGCAGCATGTCCACGCCCGTCAAGCGACCGCCAGATCCGCACCGCCTTGGTCGGAAAGCAGCGATTCGAAAAGCTGACAACACACGGCGCGCCCGCTCGCAGCACCCGCACGACCTCCGCAAACACCTCCAACGGACGCTGCAGATACTGCACCCCGACACAGCACAAGGCAGCATCGCAGCTCTCGGGCGCGAGCGGCAGCACAGGCGTGCGGTTCAGGTCCTGCACGAAGCTCCGGCTTAGCCGCGGGTTGGCCTGCAGCTCCTCGGCATTCATCCCCTGGCCGATCACCTCGGCAAACGCCACCTCCGGCGGCAGGTGGCTGACCCAGCTCGACATCAGGTCGAGTACTACGCCTCCCGCCGGCAGCGTGGCTCGGTAGTAAGCTGTGAGCGCGCCCGTCGCCGCCTCGTCGATATGCGTCACCAGCCGGGCAGGCGCGTAGAAATCGGCGTCGTCGGCTCCGTCCTCCTTGCGGAAGGCGTCGGGCGGCAGCTCCGGCAAGCGATCGCTTCTCTCTGTCATCGTCATCTGTCTTCCCTCATCGACCTTCTTGGATGCACTGTACAACTCCCAAACTTATTTCAAACCCTTTGGTGCTATTTCCGGACCGCTCCCGGCCTCGTATCCTGCGTCTAAGATGGAAGACGGTACCCCGTCGGAAAGCAGCATGCCAGGTAGGTTAGAACTCATCGCAGTCCTTCGCGCGCTCTTGTGCGCCGCGCTCGCGGTCTCCGCTCCCCTCCACGCCGCTCCCTGGCTCGCCCTCGGACCCGACGGAGGCGACGCGCGCCGCCTCGCGCCCGACCCGCACGACCCCGCCCATCTCTTTATCGGCGCCCGCAACCGCTGGATTTACGCATCGCACCCCCGCGGCGAAAGCTGGCAGCGCCTGGCCCAGATCGGCCAGCGCGACGATCTCGTCCTCGACTCTATTGTCGTCGACCCCGCTAACCCCCGCCACCTCATCGTCGGCGCGTGGGTCCTCAGCCACGACGACGGCGGCATCTTCGTCAGCAACGACGCCGGCCTCCACTGGACCAACCAGGCCGACATGCGCGGCCAGTCCGTCCGCGCCCTCGCCATCTCCTCCGTCGACCCCAGAACCGTCGTCGCCGGCAGCCTGCAGGGCGTCTTCCGCTCCAAAGACGGCGGCGCGCGTTGGACCCAGATCAGTCCCCCCGAAAGCAAAGAAATTCACGAGATCGCGTCGGTCGCCATCGACCCCAAAGACCCCAACATCATCTACACCGGCACCTGGCACCTGCCCTGGAAGACCACCGACGGCGGCGAGCACTGGGACAGCATCAAGCAGGGCATTATCGACGACTCCGACGTCTTCTCCATCATCGTCGACCCGGACTCCTCAAAAACCGTTTACGCCAGCGCCTGCTCCGGTATCTATAAGAGCGAAGACGCCGGCATCCTCTTCCACAAGGTCCAGGGCATTCCTTCCACCGCCCGTCGCACCCGCGTCCTGCTCGAAGACCCGCAAAACCCAAACATCGTCTTCGCCGGAACCACCGAAGGCCTCTATCGCACCGTTGACGCAGGCAAAAACTGGAAACGGACCACCGGGCCCGAGATCACCGTCAACAGCGTCGCCATCGATCCGGCGACCCACCGCGTCCTCCTCGCCACCGATAAGGGCGGCGTCGTCGCCTCGGACGATGGCGGCGACACCTTCCACTCCGCCAATGCCGGCTTCTCCGCCCGCCAGATCACCGCGCTCAAACGGGACGACCTCCATCCCGGAACGATCTTCGTCGGCGTCGTCAACGATAAAGACTGGGGCGGCGTCTTCCAAAGCGACAACGGCGGCTTCAACTGGACGCAACGCAGCAGCGGCCTCGAAGGCCGAGATGTCTTTTCGCTCGGCCAGGCTCCGGACGGTACCCTCATTGCCGGTACAGCCCACGGCCTCTACCGCCTCAACGCCGCCGACCAAACCTGGACCCGTGTCGAAGACGCTCCCAACGGACCACCTCCATCCGCCGCCGCCCATCCGATTGCGGTCGCACCACGCGGCTTGATCCTGCCCGCTCGTCCACTACCGGTGGCGGCCCCGAACCGCTATGCTCTTCGAACCGGCACGGTAACGCGCAGCAGCACAGCGGTCGCGCACACAGGAGCGTCGCAGCACAAAGCCGGCGCCAAAAAGTCGCCTGCCAAGGTGTCCGCAACCTCGGGAAAAGTCTCCGCACTGCACCGGACGAAGTCCGTGGCGAAAACTCCTGCAGTCGCCACCAAACCTTCTACCCGGCTTGCAGCCTCGCCCCGTCCTGCCGCAGCCCCTGTCGCAGCAGTCACCGCCTCGCTTCCGGCCATGGCGCCGACGGCAAGTAGCTCCGCCCACGGCTTTGACGGCGGCGTGTACGCCATCACAACCGCCAGCCGCACCGTGCTTGCAGCCACTTCCGCCGGTCTGCTCAGCAGCATCGACGGGGGTGTTACCTGGAACTCCGCCGGTCCCGCAGACAGCGCCAACTGGCGCCTCCTCGGCTCCGCCGGCCAGAATGTCGTCGCCGGAACGATGCGCACTGTCCAGTTCTCCGCCGACTCCGGGAAGACCTGGTCGCCTATCCAGCCTCCCGCCAAACTCACCCAGATCGACGCCGTCGCCGTCGATCCCTCGGGCACGGTCTGGGTCGGCGGACCTCAGGGATGCTTTGTCTCCTCCGACGCCGGTTCAAACTGGACGACGATCAAGAACCTCTACGTGCAGCGGGTCAATAACCTCTTTTACGACGAGGCCTCCGCGCGCATGACCGTCACCCTGGGCGGCGCAAACAGCATGATTTTTACGGTCCAGCTTCCGGACAAAACCGTTTCCTACGCCGACTCCGGCTGGAACCTCCGCTTCGCTCGCCCCTTCGGCGACCACCTTATCGCTGTCACCTTCTTCGACGGCCTGGTCGCCCAGCCCCGTATGGTTCCCTCACCTCTGCCCGCAAAGACCCCGGCCGAAGCTGCCAATCACCCTTCCACCTCACCACAACAGCCCTAAGCTCGCACTCTCGCCCGCACCTCCGCGGGACTAAAATAAAGCCATGAGCGCGCCGACCTTCCGACCCCGTCACGGCTTCCAGACCGACGACCCCGCCCTCCTGCCCATTGCGGAAAAAGTTCAGTCCGGTCGGCGTCTCGACTTCACCGACGGCGTCACCCTCTACCGCTCCGGAGACATCCTCGCCGTCGGCTGGCTCGCCAATCTCGTCCGCGAGCGACTCCACGGCGACCTCGCCTACTTCAACGTCAACCGCCACATCAACCCCACCAACGTCTGCATGGCCTCCTGCCGCCTGTGCGCCTTTGGCCGCAAGAAGGGCGAAGCCGGCACCTACACGATGGCCCTCGAAGAGGCCTGGGAAACCGCCGGCACCGGCCTCACGGAAGCCGTCACCGAGTTCCACATCGTCGGCGGTCTCCACCCAGACCTTCCCGTCTCCTACTTTCTCGACCTCGTCCGCGGCCTCAAGCTCCGCTACCCCAAGGTCCACGTCAAGGCCTTCACCATGGTCGAGGTCAATTTCCTCGCCAAGCGCGGCAAGATCTCTGTCCCCGACCTCCTCGCCCAGATGAAAGAAGCCGGAGTCGACTCCATGCCCGGCGGCGGCGCCGAAATCTTCGCCGACCGCGTCCGCCACATCATCTGCGACCACAAGATCGATGGCTCGGAGTGGCTCGACACCGCGCGGCTCGCCCACCAGATGGGGTTCCGGTCCAACGCCACCATGCTCTACGGCCACGTCGAAAACGACGAGGACCGCGTCGACCACCTGCTCTCGCCCCGCATGGCCCAGATCGCCCTCCGCTTCGGCGCCGACGACATCGACGGCACCGTCATCGAGGAGAAGATCTACCACGACGCCGGCGCCACCACCCCGCAGGGCATGCGCCGCGCCGACCTCGTCCGCCTCATCACCGAGGCCGGCCGTATCCCCTTCGAGCGCGACACCCTCTACCGTGCCGTCACCCGCAGTGAAGACAGCTTTACCGTAGCCGCCTAGATAGCAAGATGGCAAGCATCACCGCATCCTCACGCGCCTAGCCGGCCTTGCTGAGGCACAAGCGCCAGGGGCTCGCTCTAGGTTGCGGTGCGCAGCAGAAACCACGTTCCGACAAGCGAAAACAGCAGGTCGGGTGCCCACGCGGCCAGGGCAGCGGGCAGGGTATTGACGTCGCCCATGGCCTCAAACAGGCTGGAAACACCGAGGTAGGTCACGGCCAGCAGAATAGCGGCGGCAAAGCCGGTGACCCCGGAGCGCTTCCCGGTGGCCAGCGCAAAGGGAATGGCAAGGATTGCCATTACAAAGGTGGCGACCGGGTAGGAGAGCTTCTTGTTGAGCTGGACCAGAAGACGCTGGGTGGCGAAGCCGGATTGCTGCAGGTCGGCGATGTAGCTGGACAACTCGGAAAAGTTCATCTCCTGCGACTGCCGGTCTTCCTTCTTGAAGTATTGTGGCTGCTCGCGAATCTCCGGGAAAGTCTGGACGACAAAGGGCTGGTACGAGGAGACGGTTTCCTTATCAAAGGTGCGGACCCAGCCGTTCTCGAAGATCCACTGGTTCACCGCGGAATCCCAGTGGGTCGAGGCCGCGAAGATGCGGCGGCGAAGGCTGAAGGTCACAGGGTCGAACTCGAAGGCGGTGAGATTGGCAAAAACGTCGCGGTCAGGGTCGAAGAACTGGTAGTAGAAAATACGTGCCGGCTCGGACGCACGGCGGGTGAAGGCAGGCAGAATGGCGCCTGAACTCGCAGGTGCCGCGTCCTGACTTTGCTGCAGCAATACCGGCGCGGTCTGCTGGGCAAAGCTCTGGCCGGAGATCCACTGGCGATCCGGACGCAGAAACGTCTGGGCGGGCCGGCCCTTGATAACGGCACGTAAGCCTTCCTGGCGGCGATTGGCGGTGGGCAGGTAAAAGTCGTCGAAAAGAAAAAGGCTGGCGGCGATCACAGCGGCCAGGACCAGGACCGGTGCGACGACGCGATACAGCGAAAAGCCGGCGGCTTTCATGGCCGTAAACTCCGACGTGCGGGCCAGCCCGCCGAAGGTGATCAGCACGGCAACCAGCACACACAGCGGTGTGACGTGGTAGAGGATAAAGGGCGTCAGGTTCAGCAGATAGAGCCCGACGGTAACCAGCGGCGTGCGGTTGCGGATGATGTCGCCGATGAGCTCAAAAAAGGTGAAGATCAGGAAAATAGTGGAGAAGGAAGCGAGCACGAGGACGACGTTTGAGGCAAAAAGGCGCATCACGTAATCGTCCAGAATGAGAGGAAAGCGGATGTGCAGCAAGGAGCGCAGTCTTTGCGTCAGCTGCAGGTTGCGCTCGGGCTCAGGAGTTCGGTCCAGGCTGCGCCGGGAATCTTTGTCGAAGCGCGCCAGGACACGGGCAAGCGCCACGCCAAGTCCAGCGAAGACCGAAAGGGCGACCCCGCCGCGGGACATCTGCTGGAGCAGCAGGAATCCGGCGAGCGCGAAAAGAAAGTTTGCCCCCCATACCCCGAGCACCGGCGGCAACCTGCCTTGCGAGGCAAGAGCGATGCCCACGGAAGAAAAAAAGTAATAGATAAAGACGAGCACGATCGTGAGAACAAAGCCCGTGGATTTGCCGCCACGCTGCGACGATAGCCCGAGCGGAACGCCAACAAGCATCAACACCAGACACGCAAAGGGATAAGAAAAGCGCTTGTTGAGCTCGATCCGGTAGGCCCGGGCGGCTTTAACACGGTCGGCATGGGAAAGCGATGGGTCGGGGTTGCGGGCAGGATCGGTCTTGCGCAGCAGGTCCCGCATGGGCAGCGCGGTCATGCGGGTATCGGAACGGGACAGGTGCGTGTCATCCTGGGCGCCGTTCTGGATGGGAAGATCGGTCGTGGTGAAGGTGGAAATGTTGTACTGGTTCACGTCTGCCGGCGAATACTCGTGCTGACCGCCATCGCGCATCAGCATGCGCAGATTGCCGGGACCGGCGGAGGTCACGAGCGCCCGGTCGGCGGTCGTCACCTTGGGCGAGGCAGGCTCGGTCAGGTCGGCAAGGAAGACATGGCGCCACAAGGCGGCTCCGGAGCCGGGGCGGACGTCCTGCACGTAGAGCACCATGTTCTTGAAGTCTTCGTCGAAGACGCGAGGCTGGACCTCAAAGGAGGCCTGCGCATACTTCAGCGAGTTTTCCAGTTTGAGCAGGGAATCGGCGGCGCGCGGGGCAAGGTAAAGAGAGTTGCCCAATCCGGCGGCGAGCGCGAGCAGGCTGACGATCGAGACGATGCGGACAAAGGTCAGAACACCGAAGC
>CAXUEE010000104.1:4266-4643 GCA_964249905.1 uncultured Acidobacteriaceae bacterium | reverse complement strand
GAGTCGGCGGCCAGGCGCGACAGACCAAGAAGGATGCCGACCAGCACCGCCATGGGCAGCGTGACGATCAGCACCTCCGGGAGCAGATAAAGGATCAGCCGCAGGACATCGCTGAAGGAGGCGGAGTTGCGCGCCCAGATCTCGAGAATCGTGCCCAGCTTGGAGCTGAAGATGATGAAGGTAAAGGCGACTCCGCCTAGAAGAGCATGAGAGACAACTTCGCGTAGGATGTAGCGGGTAAGGATGCGCATTGCGTCCGTGCAGGCCTGTGCTGATCAAAGTGTATCTTGCTCGGCGATTCCGGCTGCCTTCCGCGGCAGAGATGGCCGAGCCGGATGCGTTTGCGTTTCGCCTCAGCCTAGGCAGCGCCGTTATGC
>CAXUEE010000104.1:0-4256 GCA_964249905.1 uncultured Acidobacteriaceae bacterium | reverse complement strand
GAAGAAGGAAGCGCGTCTTTGCGTACGGGCAGGCGTGCACCTTCGCGGCTCAGGGCAAGACGCGGTCAAGGTCCGAAACGGACCAGGGGACGAGGCGGCCGTGGCTCCAGGCAGCGCCTTGCCCAACCGGCGCAAGCTCCTTATGGTGAGGAGCGGTCGCTTAATAAATTTCCTGCGCCGGCCAGCAGTCTTTGAAACACCGGATAGCTTCATCGTTAACAGGACCGGAAAGAAGGCCAGGTATGCCAATCAGGGAAACAAACTGCACGGGCAACGGGGCGCACCTGGCCTGTGAACTCGAGTCCGCGCTGTTCGAGCGGGATATTGCCAGAGGGTTTCGGCTGCTGGACGAGAGCTTCCCAGCCGGGGAACCTCCGGGAGACGATCTCGACATGCCTGTTGCGCTGCTGCTGACCATCGCGCAGTGGGTCGACCTGGGCTACCGGGAACTTGGTTTCTTGGAAGCGCTGCTCCAGGCTCATCCCAGCGGCGACTGCGCGCAACTGCCGCTACTCGACTACCTCAAGCTGCGCCTGATTGAGGGCTACCGCCTGCTCGCCACCGAACGGCTGGACGAGGCGATCCAGGTGTTTGGGGTGGTGCTTCAGATCGGAGAGCAGATCCTCGGCGACTACCTGTGCTTCCTGGGAAATTTCTGGAAAGGCCGGGCGCATCGCAAGCTGGGAGACTACGCGCACGCGGCCGGTAACTTCGCCGCGGCTCGCCTGGCCGCGGAGCATGCCAGCGCGTCCAAACTGGTAGCCGTAACAAAGATCCATGAGAGCTGGCTGGCCTTCCAGAGCGGCAAGCGCCAGTACGCGTTTGATCTGCTGACCGAAGCAGAGAAGGAGCTGCTGCCCACCGGTCACTCACTTTCGCTTGGCAATATTGAGTCCGCGCGTGGACGATTCGTTCGCCGCTCCGGAGATTACGCCGGCGCGCTGCACCACTTTGAAGCGGCGATGAAGCGGTACAAGGCAGGCTGCCCCAATCATCCCAACATGGCGCGTGCTCTGGTGAATGCGGCCTACGTCAAGCGATTGATGGCGCTCGATCTGAAGCCGCGGGATGGGCAGGCAAATGGTTTGGTGCATGCAAAACTGCTCCGCCTGAGCCGCGAGGCGCTGCAACTGCTGGATCAGGCGGCCGGCATTTACACGCTGCATCAGCACCAGAGCGGCACCGGCTCGGTGCTGGTCAATGCTTCCCATATTCACCTGGAAAGCGGTGACATTGACCAGGCCTCCATCGAAGCTCAGCGCGCCTATGACCTCGCCCAGGAGAAAGGCGATCAGATTCTCATGGCTCGGGCCAAGGTCGTGCAGTCGGCCGTCGAACTTGCCCGCAGCGAAGAGCAGCTTGGCGACGAGCCGAACATCGGATTGCATGCGCATGGGGCGGTGGATCACGCCGAAGTCGCCATCGCGCTCGCCCGTCACACTCAAAACAAACGGCTCCTGTGTGAGGCGTACATTGCGCGAGGGCTGGTCGCCGCGTCCGACTTCTTCGCAGATTGGGAGCTGGCCAAGGAGTACGTAGGCCATGCCGCCGCGCTGCTCACCCACGACGATCGCGACCACCTGTACAAACAGCTGAGCGGATTGAAGGCGCGGCTCGCCGGCGCGACCGACATCGATGCCACGCTGCGCGCGTGGTGCGACGGTCAGGTTGGTGAGAAGACCTTTCAGCAGGTTCAGGAAGAGTTCGCCGAACTCGTCATTCCAAAGGTCTGGCTGCGCAGCGGGAAGAACATCTCGCTGGTCGCCAAAAAACTAAGCATCTCTCCGAAGAAGGTGAGACGCATCCTGCGCAACACAAATAAATTCTAGGAAACTCTGCTTCCTAGTTTTGTGTAGAGCAATCCTTCAGGGTTACTGATAAGCCTGATAAGTTGTTTCTAAGATAGAGCAATCCTTCAGGGTTGCCATTGAAGGCGATGAGTATGTCAGTCCGCATGGAAATGCTCCGAACCTACGCCGCCTCACCCGACTCAAAATAGAGATAACGCCGCCAGCTCGGGTCGGCCGACCCAATCATCCGCATGATGTGCCTGCTCGTATGCAGCGAAAACGGCCGCGGCTCGCGCAACAGCTTCATCTCCGTCAGCTCATGCAGCAGCTGGTTGCCCTTGCGGCGGTTGCAGTCATGGCAGCACGCCACCAGGTTCTCCCACGTGGAAAGTCCGCCGCGGCTGCGCGGAATCACGTGGTCCAGCGTCAACTCGCCCGCCGTCAACACTACCTGGCAGTACTGGCACATGTTGCGGTCGCGCAGCAGGATGTTCTTCCGCGAAAGCGCCCGCGTCTGGTGCGGAATGCGCCGGTATTCCAGCAGCCGGATCACCGACGGCATCGCCACCTGCATCCGCGCCGCATGCAGCACCGCGCCCTGCTCCTCTTCGGTGCGCGCCACGCCCTTGAGCACCAGCACCAGCGCCCGGCGCGCGCCGCAGATATTGATCGGCTCGTAACTGGCGTTCAGCACCAGCACCGGCGTCTGCATTGCCGGCTGCCGGAACACACCGGTGCGCACATCGAGCTCGGTGGTCGCTCTGCGCGCGCCCGGCGCTCCGGAACCCTTGTACCCGGCATGCCGTCCGTTGCCCGCTCTTACCTTGCGTATCTTGCCGGTTTGCATCTCCACGCCTCTCCTGTCATCTCTCAGTCGTGATGGTTGGCTTGCCTTCGCCCGCGGTCGCGGGTAAATCCCAGATCGCAACCTCCTCGTCCATAACCTCCGGTGTGTGCAGGGCACTGCGCTTTCGCGCCCGGGCCACCGTCGCCACCCATACCTTGCTCGCCCCGGCACGCGCCAGCACCCGGGCACACTCGCGCGCCGTTGCTCCGCTGGTGAAGATATCGTCGATCAGTAACACCTCGCGCCCGGCCAGCTGACCCGCAGCCTCAAAGGCTCCGGCCAGATTGCGTCGGCGTCCTCGCCGCGACAGCGTGTAGGAGCTCTCCGTGCTCCGGCGCCGCTTCAGCAAGCCGAAGGCCGGTTTGAGCCGCCACGCCGGCCGCATTCGCCGCACCTCTGCAAGCGCCGCCCGCGCCAGCAGCAAAGCTTGATTAAAGCCACGCTCCCGCTCGCGCTGACGAAAGAGCGGAACCGCCACTACCAGTAACTCCGGTCCGGCCACTCCTTCGAGCGACACGATCGCCTCCGCCAAATGCCTGCCCAGGACCGGCGCGACTGCCCGAACGCCAGTGAACTTGAACAAATGCAGCAGATCCCGAAGTTCAGCATCGAAGTCCGCGAAGCTTACCGCCCGCGCAAAATCAGGAGGAACCATCCTGCAGGGCCGGCACAGAAGCGACTCGCCCAGGCTTCGCGCAAAGCGCTCGTCCTCCAGGTCCAGCTCGAGGTCCACCGAATCCCCGCAACAATGGCATGCCACCGGCGTATCCCGCACCACCCGCGCCAGACATCCATCGCACACAGGAACGGAGCCCGCCCGCTCGAGTGGACCTCCACAGCACGCGCAGTCGGCAGGGAAGCATGTCGTCACGCCATCGTTCAGCAGAGTTCGAACGGCTCTTACCGGACCTCCAAAAACGTTTGAAAACGCGCGCCAGCCGTCGAAATCCCGGCGCTTTCCCACACCGGGAAGACTTGCTGGATCAGGTGCGAGCGTCTGCGGGGCCGTGAGCCGATGCAGGGGTTCGCTGAAGACACACCTCACTCGATGGCGCTCCAGGTCGGTCCGACCGCGCCATGGCTGCAGTATAAGCCCGCCGCGTCCTCCCGCGTCAATGCCCCCGCTCGCCCACTGGTACACTCCCATCCAAAGCCGCGCCGGAGAAATCCCTCACCGCATGCCCAACCCCTCCTTTCAGCCCTTCGTTCCTGCTTCCGATGCCCGCCCCGAGTTCACCTTCCGCGCACTCCTTCTCGGCGCCGTCTTCTCCGTCCTCTTCGGCGCCGTCACCGTCTACGTCGGCCTCCGCGCCGGGCTCACCGTCGCCGCCTCCATTCCCATCTCCGTTCTCTCCATCTCCATCCTCCGCGCCTTCGGCAAAGCCTCCATTCTCGAAAACAACATCGTCCAAACCATCGGCAACGCCGGCCAGTCCATCGCCTCCGGCGTCATCTTTACCCTGCCCGCCCTCATCTTTCTCGGCTTTGACCTTGAGTCCACTCGCATCTTCGCCCTCGCCCTCTTCGGCGGCTGGCTCGGCGTCCTCTTCATGATCCCCCTCCGCCGCCAGCTCATCGTCGAGGAACACGGCACCCTCATCTACCCCGAGGGCACCGCC
>CAXUEE010000103.1:11713-12555 GCA_964249905.1 uncultured Acidobacteriaceae bacterium | reverse complement strand
ATGCTGGCCGTCGGACCGGAGCAGTTCCGTGCGATGCTCGACGGTTTTCACGCCATGGATGTGCACTTCCGGACGACGCCGTTCGCGCAAAACCTCCCGGTGCTGATGGGCCTGATGACGGTCTGGTATACGGATTTCTTCGACGCGCAAACGGTGGCCGTGCTGCCGTATGAGCAGTACCTGAAACGCTTTCCGGCCTACCTGCAGCAGCTGACCATGGAGTCGAATGGCAAGCATGTGACACTTGCGGGCGAGCACGTTTCAACCGACACGGGCCCGGTGTACTGGGGCGAGCCGGGGACCAACGGGCAGCACTCGTTTTACCAGCTGATCCATCAGGGAACGCGGCTGATTCCGTGCGACTTCCTCGGCTTCTACAAATCGCTGAACCCGTTGGGCCGTCACCATGACATGCTGATGGCAAACGTGTTTGCACAGGCCGAGGCGCTGGCGTTTGGCAAGACCGCCGAGCAGGTGAAGGCAGAGGGCACAGCCGACTGGTTGGTGCCGCACCGGGTCTTTGAGGGCAACCGGCCGTCGAACGTGATCCTCGCGGAGGAACTGACGCCGAAGCTCCTGGGCACACTGGTCGCGCTCTATGAGCACAGCGTGTTTACCCAGGGAGCGATCTGGAACATCGACTCGTTCGACCAGTGGGGCGTGGAGCTGGGCAAGGTGCTGGCAACGCGCATCCTGGGAGAGATCGAAGGCGATGGGGCGCTGACGCACGACACGTCGACCAACGCCTTGATTGAGCGCTACCGCAAAAATAAGTGAGCGCTGTGTGCCCGCGCCCCCGTGGGTGTCGGGGCGGGGGCACAGCCGGGTTGGGTGGGCGGCCG
>CAXUEE010000103.1:8869-11703 GCA_964249905.1 uncultured Acidobacteriaceae bacterium | reverse complement strand
CCCCACCCAAAAAAAATTGGGCGGGGTGGCGCCCGGCCCCCTTTGTTTGCGGGGGGGGCCCACACAGCGAGATTCGCTTAGCGCAGGCCGCCGCCAACCTGCAGCAGGCTTCCGGTCACCCAGCGCGCGTCTTCCGAGGCCAGATAGGCTACGGCAAGCGCGATGTCTTCCGGCTGTCCGAGGCGGCCGAGCGGCGTCTGCGCCACCATGGCCTTTGCCATGTCGGTCTCGACGATGCCGGCAGCTCCTTCCGTCACGGTCATGCCGGGGTTGACCGCGTTGACCCGTATCTTCTTTGCTCCCAGCTCCTTGGCCAGGGTCTGCGTAATCGCGTCCACCGCACCCTTGGTCCCGTTGTAGACCGACATCATCGCAGGCGTGGTCTCGCTGACAATGGACCCGATGTTGATGATGCTGCCGCCGCTTTCCGGAAACAGCGCCAGCGCGGCCTTGGTAGTCAGCAGGAGGCCGGTCACGTTGACCGAAAACATGCTGTCGATGCTCTCCGGCGTGACCTGTTCGATGGGACCGAAGGAATAAACGCCGGCGTTGTTGACCAGGATGTCGACCGTGCCGAAAGTCTTCTTGACCTCGGCGAAAAGGTTGTCGATGTCCGCGGGTTTAGCGACACTGCCCCCGATGGCAACGGCCTTCCCGCCGGCCTCTACGATGCCGGCGACGACCTTGTCCGCGCCTTCCTTGCTCGAAGAATAGTTGACGACGACCGACGCGCCCTGTGCGCCGAGTTCCTTTGCGATCCCCGCGCCGATACCTTTGGACGCGCCGGTGACGACTGCGATCTTGCCTGAAAGCTTTGCCATGATCCTCTGCCTTGGTTCGAATTTCGTCGAATAGTTCGACGTTCATCTAACTGATGGCGGCGATCGGAAGAGGATTCAAAGCATTCTGCCGGTAAACTATTTTTGCAGGGAAATGGCTCCTAAAGGGCCGCGAGACGCAGGCAGTAGGCGCGCCAAAGGTCGCGGCGGAACGAGAGGCGCATAGAGCGGCCGTCACGCTCGGCCTCGATCAGACCAGCTTCGGTGAGTTCCTTGAGGTGGTGGGAGATGGTGGCGGGGCTGATCTCCGCCTGCACGTGGAGCGCTCCGCAGGGCAGGGCGCCGGCCGAAGCGGCAATCTGCTGCAGAATCGCAAAGCGGCGCGGGTCGGCAACCACACGGGAGATGGTGTAGAAGTGCTCATCCTCAAGCTTCGGATAGGCTGCCTTGTTCATGCCTGTAGGACGCTCAGAAGAAGAGCTTCGACGCAAGCCTAGAGCAAGGCCAGCAAATCTTCGGGTTCGGGGCGGACGCGAGGGTCGGCAAAAGCCCTGGCGAAGGCGAGGGTGCGGTCGGGCTTCATCAGGAAAAGCCCGGGGAGGGGAAGGCGCCAGGCGGAGTCGGGAGCGCTCTCGTAGGTGAGGCCGGAGTTGCTGTAAGGAATGTTGACCAGGATCGACTGGTAATAGCGGCGGTCGCGCGGAGGGAGGGTATAGGCGAGGCCAAACTCGGCGGCAACGGCGCTGCCAGGGTCGGACAGGACAGGGAAGGGCAGTGCATGCTGCTGCACGGCAAAGTCGTTCTGGCGGCGGGTCTGCGGCGAAATGGCGACGAACAGAACGTGCCGCTCGCGGAGGCTCGCGTAGAGATCACGCCAGCGCTCGAGCTCGGTGACGCAGTACGGGTCCCAGCGGCCGCGGAAGAATTTTACCACGAGCGGGCCAAGGGCGAGCAGATCGCCGGAATGGATGAGCTTGCCGGTGCTTGCATCCTCGAGCGCGAACAAGGGGCTGGAGGCGCCGACAGGCAGGATGCGGTCCTCGATGCCGGAGGCGAATAGCTCGGCGGCGGCGGTCTCGGAGAGGGCGAGGCGCTCGGGCTGCACCAGCGATCGGGTGCGTGCCGTGATGGCGTCCAGCTGATCCTGCAACGGGGAAAAGCGCATACCATTTCATTTTCTCAAACGCCGCTGAGCGGCACACGCGGAACGCTGCTAAGATTTTTGCGATGGATCTCTCAGGTACTCGGCGAACGTTTCTTCAGAGCGCGGCGTGGATGGCGGCGGCTGGATGGGTTCCGGGCTTTCAGACGGAGCGGATGGAAGCAGCACAGACCGGCGGCGCTGGATCGTCTCCGATCCGGCTCGGCTTGGCCAGCTACACGCTCCGCAACTTCGAGCGTGCGCAGGTGATCACCGATATGAAGCAGCTGCGGCTGACGGACATCAACTGCAAGGACGTTAAGGATCATCTGCCGTCCACCTCTCCGGAGGCGGAGCAGGCGGCGCTCGACGACTATAAAGCGGCAGGCATCCGGGTGAGGGCCGCGGGAACGATCTACTTTCCCAAGGATGAAGATGCGGACATTCGCGCCAAGTTCGAGTATGCCAAACGGGCCGGCATCCAGGTGATCGTCGCGGGCGATCCGGCTCCGGAGGTTCTGCCGCGGATCGAGCGATTCGTGAAGGAGTACGACATCCGGCTGGCGATTCACAACCACGGACCCGAAGACAAGATCTGGCACTCGCCCATGGACGTGCTGAAGGTGGTCAAGAATATGGATCCGCGGATCGGCTGCTGCGTCGATGTGGGGCACAGCATGCGGGCGGGCGACAACGTGGTCCAGGTGATCAAGACGGTCGGGCCGCGGCTGTTCGACGTGCACATGAAGGACCTGGCCAACGCCACCGAGAAAGAAAGTCAGGTCGCCGTCGGGCAGGGGCTGATGCCGGTGAAGGCGATCTTTCAGCAGCTGATCGCGATGCAGTACAAAGGCTTTGTCGATCTGGAATATGAGATCAACGGCGACAATCCAATGCCAGGCGTCATCGAGAGC
>CAXUEE010000103.1:4644-8859 GCA_964249905.1 uncultured Acidobacteriaceae bacterium | reverse complement strand
GCTGGCGGGCATGGGCGCGCGCCAGGAGCTGAAATAGACAAGAGCCGCGAGCACTGGCATGCTCGCGGCCGTTGTGGAATCGATCGATCACAGAACAAGAAGGACATCAACCCTGCCCGGGACAGCGCCGTGGTTCGCGACGTGCTCCGGGCAAGTATGTACCGCAAAGAGTGACTACGATTTTCCGAAGCACGCGGCTCGTTCGGGTGAGCGTCCAACGAACCCGGTGAATCGCGCAAGTTCAAAGTAGCAACGGCGCGCGGGAGAGTCTGTAGCACTTTGGCGAAGACAGATGCGACCTCCGTGTTAACCGCGAGGATGCCGCCGGCGCAAGCAAGAGCTCTTTTAGGCCCTGTTACATCTAAGTAAACAGAGGATTGCGACATGTTCAGGTTGAAGGTGCTATCTGTACTTTCCCTGGCGACTCTGTTCACGCCTGCCTTTTCGCAGGGCACGAACCCAGCCAGACCAGGAACGATTAATTATGTAGAAGGACAGGCCGCAGTGAATGGGTCTGAGGTTTCCCGTGCTTCCATCGGCCATACGGAAGTGGATGCCGGGCAGCTGCTTTCGACCGGCAACGGTAAGGCGGAGATGCTGCTGACCCCGGGCGTGTTCTTGCGCCTGGATAACAACAGCGTGGTCAAGATGGTCTCGCCGAACCTGACGCACACGGAAGTGGCGCTTGAGCGCGGACGCGCGGAGATCGAGGTGGACCAGATCTCGAAGGCGAACAATCTTCAGGTCGATGTGGCGAACGGCAGCGGCGGCGCTGAGGTGCAGCTGGTGCAGCGCGGGCTGTACGAGGTAAACGCGCAGGCGAGCGAGCTGAAGGTGTTCGACGGCAAGGCTGCGGTGTCGGAGTCGGTAGACGCGAAGAAGTGGGTTGAGATCAAGGGAGGCCATGAGCTGGCGCTGAACGGGACAGCCTTCAAGGGCACAAGCTTCGACAAGAAAAGCTCAGAGGACGATCTGTATAGCTGGAGCTCACTGCGGTCGGAGTATCTGGGCGAGGCGAACGCGTCGTACGGCACGGAGTACGCCGGCGGAGGTTTGTATCCGGGTTGGGCGTGGTCGCCGGGCTTGTACGGGTACACGTGGTTCCCGGGCGACGGCTTGTTCTACAGCCCCTTTGGTTTCGGCTTCTACTCGCCGGGCTACTTTTATGGCGGCTACGGTTTCCGCGGCGGCTATGGATATCGCGGTGGCTATGGCGCTGGGTATGCCGGTGGCGTTCGCGGCGGCTTTGCGGGTGGCGGCGGCTTCCATGGCGGCGGTGGGGGACGACGGTAAGCCGCTCCTCCTTTGCTCTGGAAGGCAGAAGCGCTCTCTCTTCGGGGAGAGCGCTTTTTCGTGAAGGAAATTATCGTGCGTTGGGAGTTCCAGCGGTAGTGTCTTGAAACTCCCTTCTCCACTTTTGCGGGTGTAGCTGTCCTGACAATTGAAGCAGATCCTCCGCCTCTGTCGAAGGATGACAACAAGTTCCGGGGGGGAAATCATAGTTGGAGTAAATTCCTCTAGCCTCTCTGGAGCGCCTGCTCTTGCCCGAACGCCGGGGATCCGAGTCCGCCTGGGCCGCGGGAGGTGGTTTTCGGGGCTCCGGGTTTTGATCTCTCGAAAAACTTCTGGAGACGGTTGCGGATCACACCGGTATTTCTCTCAAAGAGGGCGTACATCGCTACGGCAAGCAGAAAGGTGCCCAGGTAGACCGCGAATACTTCTCCCAGCACGTGAGGGGAAAGTCGCTGCGGGTGCCAAACCGGGGACACAAGCGCGCAGCCGAAGACCAGCAGAGGAACATGCACGGCGTAGAGCGTGTAGGACATTCCGGCGAGTGATCGGGCAAGAAGGCGATAGTGCGGATGGAGGGCCGTGTGCTGGTTGTGCAGGATTGCCCACAGCAGAGCCGAGAAGACGAGTGCAATCGCGAGATCCACAGCCGCCGCCGGGAGGTGCAGGCGAAGGCCGTACGCCAGCGTTGCCAGCATCAGCCCGCTGAGTGCTGCAGTCACCAGGCGTTGCGCGCGGGCCGGAAGCCGTGCCGGGAGCGCAGCCACCACGCATCCGGCAAGCCAAAGCGGAAAGTACATCGCCACGCCTTTCCCGCAGGCAAGAAGTAAGAGGGCGAGGAGAAGACCCGACACGAGCCTGCGAAGAAGGGGCAAGGCCGGTTGGAAGGCGGAGAGAAGCAAGGGAAAGAAGAGGTAGAACCAGGATTCGCAGGCCAGGCTCCAGAGGGCGACGTTGGTGCCGAACGGCTGGATGCCACTCTGCTGCAGGAACAGCGCATTGCCTAACAGGCACCGGAAGTTGAGGCGTCCCGCAAGCCCTGGAAAGACAAGGGAACCGGCAGGAGCCGTGTAGAGCGATCCGGGAAGCGCTCCCCACAGGTGCATGCCCCAGTGATCCACTAGAAAACCCAGCAGCAAGGCGGGAAGCAGCACGATCCACAGACGGCTCAGCCTCTGCAACAGGTAAGGCTTCCAGGTGAAGCTGCCCAGGCGCATGTTTCGGAGCACGCTTCCGCCCACGAAGTAGCCGCTCAGCACAAAGAAGACGACAACGGCTTCGTGACCGACCGTGGTGTGGGCCGGGCCGGCCGCGGAGAGCGGCGAAGCGCCTCGGGCGACCAGGTGTGAGCTCAAAAACAGAGGCCTGCCGTGGCCGAGAAAGACCACCAACGCGGCGACTCCTCGAATAGCATCCAGGTGTGTGGAAGCATTGGAGCGCAAGTCCTGGAGGGTATGCATGACGTTCCTTCTTTCCTGCTCTGGCTCGTTCTCTGACGAGTTGGTCTGTAAAAACTACACAATAACCGAAGCAGATGGCAAGAAAATTCTAGTAACCAGGTAGGTTTGTTAGTGTGGCTTCTCGCCGGTGGCGCTCCTTGCAGGGACGGGGAACCTTCCGGGCGTTACGCACATCCACTGGAAGGGAGAACGGTATGAGCGTAATTCGGGTGTGCAGAGCATGTGGACAACGCAATCGGATAGGCGCGGCACATCTCGCCGACATCGGTCGCTGCGGGGCCTGCAAAGCGGCGATCGGGCCGATGGACGAGCCGATTGCCGTGCGTGCGGCGGAGTTTGACGAGATTGTAGAGGGATCCAAAGTCCCGGTGTTGGTGGATTTCTGGGCGGCATGGTGTGGACCGTGCCGGGCGGCAGCGCCGGAGGTGGCGCAAACGGCGAAGGAGATGGCCGGCCACGGTGTCGTGCTGAAAGTCGATACGGAGGCAGAGCCGGGGCTCGCGGCGCGGTATCGAGTGCAAGGGATTCCTAATTTTCTGGTGCTGGCAGGCGGCAAGGTCGTGCGACAACAGGCGGGGCTGGTCGGGCACGAGGTAATGGCAGGATGGATGCGCGAGGCTGGACGGGCAGGCTAGGCTAAGGACGAGGCTGGACGCTGCCTGTGGCGGACGCAGGCGTGCCCGCCGGAGCGGGACCCTGGAAGTAGCCGAGCTTCAGGTACAGGGGCGCGACCTCGAACGGCATCTTGTCGCTGGCGTTCAACACGGGCTGCAGCGTCGCGTGGAGTGCAAGCAGCTGGTCGGTCCAGGGATCGAAGGTGAGAAAGCTGGACAGAGATACGGCCGCCTGCTGATTGAGGTTCTGTACCGCGAGCTTGTCGCTCCGCGCAAGGAGAGGCGCAAGCCAGAAAGTCGCGTCGGTGTCGCTCTTGACTAGTCCGTCGCCGATCAGCGGCTGCGTCAATGTCGGCAAGTGCGGAACCCGTGCCTGCAACTGCTGCAGGTAAAGGCCGAGACACTTCTGGCTGGCCGTAAGCTCCTTTGGCTGCAGCAGCTCTATTGCCTTCGTAGCAGCCTCGGCATTGTCGGCATCGGTGTGGTGCATCGGAATGCGGCGGAAGGTCATATTGTCGGAGAACATGAGCCGCGAGTTGAAGGCGTACTTGGTGTCGAGCCGGTGGCCCAGCAGGATGTGCGCAAGCTGAAAGGCCAGCAGCCCGTTGAGGTTGCCGAGCTGCTGGTCTCCATCCGCCGTGAGCACCGCGGAGGTGTCGATCAGGCCTTTGGAAAGGACGATCGTGTTCCCGACGGCAAAGGATTCAAGCGGCTCCGTGAGGAGCGTGCGGACGCGGATTGGGAAAGCCACGGCCGCATTGTTGTAAGCAAGAATGTTGTTTGCCAGATTGGCGAGCGTCTTATCGAACTCGCTCGGCGCGTCGAGCAGACCCGCCTGGAAGAGCCGGTCG
>CAXUEE010000103.1:0-4634 GCA_964249905.1 uncultured Acidobacteriaceae bacterium | reverse complement strand
CGTTGTCTTCGGCCGCCTGCGAAAGCGCGCGCTGCGCGGCGAGCGGCCCCTGGTCTTGCGCAGCGGCGGAGAGGTCGGTGGCGTTCTGGACCTCGATCGAGGTATTTTCGATCTCGCTCGGCAGCTTCAAAGCGTACCCCCAGACGTGATTGCTGGCCTTGAAGTTGAGCGTCGTGGTCTTGCTCTTGGGGTCGATGTCCTCGATGTAGGTGCTGGTCGGCAGCCACAGGCCGGGCTGCACGTTGGTGCGCCAGCTATCGAAGTGGGGATACTCGTGGTAGTCCTTCTGGGCTCCGGCGTATTCGCCATTGATGCGGACGATGCTGCCGTGAGCGGTCTCGATCCAGATGCGGCCGAAGAAGCGGCCGGCGGAGTTCTGGAGCGCGGGGACCACGTCAAAGACGGTGGTTGCCACGGCTCCGAGGAAATCGTTGCGGACGAAGAAGAAGTTGTAGTGCTGCCGGTCAAAGCCATTCAGGTCGATGAGCAGCATCTGCGCGAAGCCGGCCTGGCTGAAGCTGTAGCGCGAGCGCCCGGCCAGGCCGGAGACGACGTCCATCGAACCCTGCAGGAGACCGTGCCGATTGTTCAGCTTGGAGGTGCCGGCTTTGTCCTGCTGGTAGGTGTCGACGCTGATGCTTCGGTCGAGCTCGAGCCGGCCCAGAAAGTGGAGGTCGGCGTCCGGCACCTCGCGCATGACCGGGTCGGGCCGCATGGTCTGGATGTAGGTCTCGACCATGGGCTTACGGTCTTTCAGGATCTGCGTGATCGCTTTTTCCTGGACGATGGCCTGGTCGATCAGTGTGCTTTGAGCAGCGGTGAGCGGCCGCTGGACGCTCGCGTTTCTTTGCCGCTCCTTCTCTTCTTTGCTCAGCTTCTGGGCCGAAGCGGCGCCGCCTGCCAGGGCCGCGACAAGCAGCACGGCGGTGGCAATCCATACGATCTTTGTCGGCGCTGGCACGCGTAATCTCCCCGCGACGATCTTACAAGGGACGAAGACACCGGAGCGATCCCCCGAACAGGGCATCGGCTTCGGTCTTCTCTCTTCTGTCTTCCGCTCGTAGGTCTAAATGAACACCTCGTGAAAGTCAGGCAGAGGCAGGGCACAGCTTGGCTGGATGTTCGCCACAGGCTGGTTGAGGTGCCAGCCGTCGTCCGCCATCAGTCCGCGCAGCGCCTCAAAACACCATCGATCCGTTTTGCCGGGCACCTCCTTGGCCAGGATGGCCTCGACGGCAACCGGAGATAGAGCGGCCCGGTACGGCCGTGTTTCCGAGAGCGCACCGTAGCAATCCGCCATGGCGAGAATGCGTGACTCGATCGACAGGTGCTCGCCGCAGAGACTGTGCGGGTATCCGGAGCCGTCCAGCCGTTCGTGGTGCTCCCGGGCCAAGAGGGCAATCTCCTGAAACGAGGAGATCTGGTTCAGAATTTCAAAGCCGTAATTTGGATGAGCCTTCACTGACGTGAACTCGTCCTCGGTCAGCTTGCCGGGTTTATCGAGAATGGTGTTCGAGATGCCGAGCTTGCCGACATCGTGCAGGAGCGCAGCCCGCCGGACGAGCTGCAGCCGCGCAGGGTCGAGCCCGAGCACCTCGGCGATGTCGGTCGCCGCCTCCATCACGCGAACGGAGTGGCGAAAGGTGAACGGCGACTTCGCGTCCACGACATCCGCGTAGGCCTCGCACACCGAATCGATATCGAACGCTGAAAGCGGCGTGTTCCCGCCAGGATCGAAATCAAGGATGGCCTGTTTTGCTTCTTCGACGGGATCTTCGCGGCGGCACTGCTTCCAGAGATCGCCCGCTCGATGCAGGTGCTGCGCCGCCCTGGTCAGCTGGGGGTCGAACCATCGGCCGGACCGTTCGAGCAGCGTGCTGAGCGCGCGCTGCTCGCCGTGGGCGGTGGCAAAGGCGTCCAGGTGCTGGGCGATCCCCATCAGCCGTGAAAGCAGCGGAATGGCCTCTCCCCTGAGGCGCTGAGGGTAGCCGCCGCTGTCCCAGTGCTCATCGAGGTGACGAACCGCGAGGGCCACCTCGGGCATCAGGCCCAGCTTGCGGACGATCTGCGCGCCGCGATCGCAGCGCAGCGAGATGAGCTCCTCTGAGTTCTCGAGCTGGGTGGCGCCGATCTTCAGGATGCGCGCGCCCTTGCTGAGGATCGAGGCGCCCGGAAGCACGTGTTTCCAAAGCAGCTTCAGCGCGGAGAGCTGCGGCTTCAGCGGACGGCGCCAGTCCTGCAGCTTGGCGCCGGACTTGATGGCCCGGTCATCGCCCCCGACGATCTGGCACATGCGGGCGGAGTTGCTGCTGCAGCCGACGTCTTTCAGCAGGCAGCTGTAATACAGGTGGGTGAGGGTCAGGGCGTCGGCGCCGGCCTCCTGCGCGATGCGCATCGCCAGCAAGCAGGAGCGGATCGCGTGACCCGGCATGGCTCCTTCGGTCAGGTCAAGAGCGAAGGACAGCGACACGAGGATCTCGCGCAGAGACGGGTTCTGGTCCAGAGGACCTTCATAGGTGGACGAAGTCATCCTCATCGACAGAGTCCGTGCCCTGCGAAGGTCTCCGCTGCGCGCGCGCGATCGTGAGCCTGGCAGGGATGGAGAGAGAACGACACGTTGGCGGCAGCCTCCAGCCTGTCCTGTTGGGGTCGGTTCTTCATGGTCAGGAGACGATAGCAAAGCCTTGTTTCTGCTTCCTATACCACTCCTGTGGGAGGCGGGTGCAAGTCAGGAGAGGACCACACCCTCCGCAGTCGCACCTTTCCTTAGTGCATCATCGAGCGTCGCCAGCGGCAACTTGGTCCTCAGAGCGAGCTCGAGATAGGTGGCGTCGTAGAAAGTGAGCGTATGCTGGACGGCCAGTGTAATGATTTGCTTGGCCTGAATCATGGAGAGCGGCGGTTCCACGGCAATCGGCAGCAAGGACAGTGTGTCCAGGAACCAGTCAGCCCGTGGCCGGTCGATGCGCTTGCGGCGCAGAGCCATGAGCAGCCCATTCGAGACTTCGGTAGGCCAATGGGCTGGAACGATCGCTTGTTCTCCTTGCGCCAAACGGTCAAGGAATGATTCTGTCCACGGTGTCGCCTCATCCGGGAAGCACCACGCCAGTGTGACGGAGGCGTCTGCTATGAACGACATTAAGGTCGGCGACCTTCGTTAACGAGGTCTTTGATCGTCAGTCCGTCAAGACGAAGCCCTTGCCGCAACTGTCGAATCTGGGCGACAGCTTCGGCAGCCGACGCAACTTGCTCCGGGTTAGACTCCCGTGCCTGTTCTGTAAGCAGGTCTTCGAGATAGCGGTCGAGCGCAACTCCACGTGCCTCAGCCTGAGAGGCGAGCCGGGCTTCGAGTTCGGGTTGGAGATCTAGGTG
The DNA here is from genome assembly GCA_964249905.1 of uncultured Acidobacteriaceae bacterium. GTDB lineage: Bacteria > Acidobacteriota > Terriglobia > Terriglobales > Acidobacteriaceae > Edaphobacter. The sequence continues at coordinate 1,262 of CAXUEE010000103.1, read as the reverse complement.
GACCACGCTAGTTTCAGCGTAGCAGACGCGGGAACGTGCTGCACGGTCTCTTCTCTTGCTCGACACGCTCTAGTCCACTTCCCTTCACCAACCACCGGTCTTTCGACCCGAAGCGATCGGCCTCCGTGCAGTAGAGAGACCCGAAAGTCGCTCATGCCGCGACCACCGCACCGAGGATCCTCAACTACCTTTTCGCCATTCCCGACGGGAATCTGTGCTTGCCTTGTTTCTCTGCGTTTACGCAACTCAGGCGCTTACCAGGGAGCCAAAAGTATCGTTATATTTATGAATAGTCGCTGCTGAACGCGGTTCCTGCACTGGGTCTGCTTCTGCCGCCATCTGGCAGAATGCAACTGCTAACATCACCAGATATGAAGTTGTGGCATTGATGACTTCACGTTTAAGGTCATCTGGGTACGTAGCTCTTACGTTATCTTCTTTGTCAAAGCGCCTGCCAAGCTGTTCAAGACCGCCGTGTGTGTATCCATGAAGAGAATTAATGAAGGGTTTTAAAATCATGAACAGGCCATCGGAGGATGGTGTTGCCTTCTCTATCGCGTCGACCATGTCTGGAAATTTGGGATAACGTTCTTTGCCATCTCTGATGGCTTCAACGTCTGAAAGCTTGCCGCAGTACTGTACCCACATCGCGCGATGCACAGCTTCAATGAGCGGGCGCGTAAGAGCCAACGCACTACCATCAAACATGCCCGCTTTCAACAAATGTAAGATAGCGCCATGATGCTCAACAGCCAGAGAGTAGAGAGCGATAAAAACTTGCTTTTTGTCTGAATTGAGAACCAATTCCTCCGGAACAGTGGCTTGGACAAAGTGGTGTAGGTCTTCGGCCATTGAGATGTGGCGGTGCATGTCTTCACTTACATGTGGAATATAGATGGGCATGTGTAGATACCTCGGAGTACTTGGGATGTTTCATTCACATACGAGGCATACGCCTGATCAATCATTGTAATTACCCGTTGTGAGGCGATAACGCATGGCCATCACCATCGCAGAAGGTATTATCCTCACCGTGATTGGCTTAATTCTCCTGGCTGCTGTCATTTTAGTGGCCGTGAGAATGTTCGCGGCGATGGCCGAAGCTTTTCAAGCATTTGAAGAAGTCTAGGCGATCGCGTGGTGTTTCGAGTGACTCGTCAGTCACGCTTGCGTCAAATGCCGTTCACTAAGGGCATCTTCCTGTTGTGGATATTAGTAGCCATGTGTACTCTTCTGGCTGTGCTCTCTATACTGCTTCTATC
>CAXUEE010000102.1:12307-12629 GCA_964249905.1 uncultured Acidobacteriaceae bacterium | reverse complement strand
CAAGCTGGCTCGAGCTTTCGCGGGGCAACCCGCCGCAAAGCGAACTCACGTGGGTCGACGACTTGTAAAGACCTACGTGAGCCCGTTTCCGGCATTACCGCATGCAACCTGAGTCTGTGGCGAAAATGGAACGAAATTGCCGTGTGTGAGGTCGAAGCGCTCCTTCGCTCGTCACTAAGGTTTCGTTTCTTTGTAAATTTCTAGTTTTCGGCTCGGGGTTGTCGTTTACTCTCAGCGATGCCATGCGCGCCCTTTTTCTTCTCTTGCTCTGCTCGTTTTTCTGCCTGCCGGTGTTTGCACACGATACTGCAACCCATTGGTC
>CAXUEE010000102.1:0-12297 GCA_964249905.1 uncultured Acidobacteriaceae bacterium | reverse complement strand
TTCTCGTCCTAACCGATGCGGACGAGAGGCAGGCGCGCCGTATCGCCGGACAGATCGAAGCGATGCGGGGAGTATTTCACCGACTGATGCCGTCCGTTGGAGATGACGCCGGTTCGCCGATTGTGGTGCTGGCGCTGCGGAACAAAAAGGATTTCGAGGCGCTCGAACCCACGGCTTATCTCGCCAAGGGTTCGCTGAACTTGGCCGGATGGTTTATGCGTGCGCCTGACAAGAGCTACATCCTGCTCCGGCTGGATGAGCCGGGCGAGCATCCCTATGCGATGGTGTACCACGAGTACACACACTACATGCTTCGCAAAAATGAGGAGTGGCTTCCGCTCTGGCTGAACGAGGGACTGGCCGAGTTCTATCAGAATTCCAATATCCAGGATAAAGAGGTGATGCTTGGAGAACCAAGCTCAGACGACATTCTTTACCTGCGACAGCACCCTCTTATCCCGCTCGCCACCTTGATCCGGGTCGATCATCAATCGCCTTACTACCACGATGAGCAGAAAGGGTCGATATTCTATGCGGAATCGTGGGCGCTGACACACTACATCCAAATTACCGACAAGGAACATAATGCTTATCGCCTGAACGACTACGCTCAGCGACTGATTGCCCACGAGGATCCGGTCGTAGCAGCACAGGAAGCATTCGGCGACCTGGGCCAGCTGCAGCGAGCCCTCAACAGCTATGTAAGTCAGTTCAGCTTCAAAGCATTTCGCATGAACAGCGGCGTCGGCATCGACCCTACGGCCTTTCCGGCGAAGAGTGCATCCGGGGCAGAGGCCGACGCAGTGCGCGCCGACGTGCTTGTGTACAGCAACCGACCCAAAGAAGCCGAATCCCTACTTGAAAGCAGTTTGCATGAAGAGCCGAACAATGCTCATGCGCACGAAACCATGGGCTTCCTGCGCTTTCGCGAGCACGATTTGGCTGGAGCCAGAAAATGGTATGGGGAAGCCGTGCAGCTCGACTCACAAAGCTTTCTCGCGCACTACTATTACGCCGTGATCTCCATGCAGTCCGGGAGCGTCGGGGGTGAGACGCAGATTGAGGCAAGCCTGCGAACCGCCATCAAGCTCAACCCAGGGTTTGCTCCTGCTTACGATAGCCTCGCGAGCTTCGAAGCTGCTCATCATCAGACCGGCGATGAGGCGCACCTGCTTAACGCAAAGGCGATCGCGCTTGAGCCTGAAAACCTGAATTACCGCCTGAATGCCGCCAGTGTGCTGATGCAGCAACAGCAGTATGTCAGTGCCGCCAGTGTGTTGCGTGCGGCACGCAGCATTGCGAAAACTCCTGAGGCCATGGCACAGCTGGAGAGTCGACTTCAGCAGGTCGAAAAGTACCAGGCCACTGTGGAAGCAGCAAAAGCACAGCCGGCCGCAAACGAAGTGCGGAGTATGACAAACCTGTCTCTTCCGGCATCCGCAGTGCAATCAGAGCACACCTATCCAAGTGGTCTCTCGACTGGGCCGAAGCACGTAGCGAAAGGTGTGCTGCATAAGGTGGTATGCAAGTATCCCACTGTGCTGACGCTCTCGGTGGATGGAGACGGAAAGCAGGTGAGGCTTTACAGCAATAACTACTTCAAGGTCGAGTTCACGACATTGAACTACACGCCTTCTGACGATATCCATCCCTGCACCGATCTGGAAGGTATGGCAGCAACCGTAAACTACGGCGAAGCTGCCGATTCGTCTGTGGACGGACAGATCCTTTCGATCGAACTACGCAAATAGGCCTAAGAAGGTAGGGGTGCGAGAATAGAAGCGTGAGCGAGACGACAGCAAACGCCTTTCCCTATATCGATCTGCAGGCTCAGTACCGCGAGCTCAAGGCCTCTATCGATACCCGCATTCATGCGGTGCTCGACCATGGCCAATACATTCTCGGGCCGGAGATCGCGGAGCTTGAGGAACGTCTGGCGGCGCGCGTGGGAGTACGGCACTGCCTTTCCTGCTCCAGCGGCACCGACGCGCTGCTGCTTGCTCTAATGGCGCTTGAGGTCGGTCCCGGCGATGAAGTCATTACCTCGCCTTTCACTTTCTTCGCCACCGGCGAGGTGATTGCGCTGCTCGGCGCCATACCCGTGATGGTCGATATCGAGCCTGATACTTACAACATGGACCCTGCGCAGATTGAGGCGGCGGTAACACCAAGAACCCGCGCGATCATGCCCGTCTCGCTGTACGGCCAGCCAGCGGAGATGGATGAGATCAACGCCATTGCCGCACGGCATGGCCTTCCGGTCGTTGAGGATGCGGCGCAGAGTTTCGGTGCGGTGTACAAGGGTCGGCACTCCGGAGGCCTGACCACTATCGGTTGCACCAGCTTCTTTCCATCGAAGCCGCTTGGTTGTTATGGCGACGGTGGCGCCTGCTTCACGGATGACGAGGCAATCGCGTTGCGCATGCACCGGCTACGCAATCATGGGCAGGAGGCGCGCTATAGGCACACAACAATCGGTATCAATGGCAGGCTCGACACTCTGCAGGCGGCCGTTCTGCTGGCCAAGCTTGATGTCTTTGACCGCGAGTTGATTGCACGAGGCGAGGCCGCCAACGCCTACAACGGCGTTCTGCTCGGTTTGCAGAAGGCAGGCAAGCTGCTGCGCCTGCCTGTGCTGCGACCGGGTCGCACCAGCCCGTACGCGCAGTACACCATTGAAGTCGAAGAGCGCGATACGGTCGCGAAACAGCTAGGGGCGTTGGGCGTCCCGACTGCGGTGCACTATCCAGTTCCCATGCACAGGCAGCCTGTGTTTGCTGCGGCCCGGAAGGGCGGGAGCTCGAAACAAACGGGTACTGTGGGAGACTACCGGCAGCCGCAGTCCATTGCCGGTAGCTTGCCGCACGCCGAAGCCGCTGCGTCTCGGGTGTTAAGCTTGCCCCTGCATCCTTACCTTACCCGGCGAGAGCTGCTGCGGGTAACAGGCGCGGTGGAGTTTGCCGTTGAGCACACGCTTGCTCCCGTTATCTGATACAGCTTTAGGACGCGCAACTATAAAGTCGATGAAAGCGCTTGCATGAAGTTACTTGACCATCTAATCGAAAATCATAGTGCTGCGAAGCAGGTCATGCCATTATTCCTGCAAGACATCCTCATTGCTAACCTGCTCATTCTAAGGCAACCTTTGCAGCGGAACCAAAAAAGTATCTCAATACTGCCGTAAAAAGCTTGCACGTCCTATCGTGAAACATCTACCCTCGCACTCGCAGTGGACGAAAGGGCGCTTCTGCCCTTGTCCGGCAACGAGGACAAGATAAAAGATGGCACACACACGCAGAATTGGAATTTTTTCAGAGGCAGTAGACCGACGCATTCGTTTCGCAGCAGGGGCGCTCCTCATGTCGGGGTGCATGATGCTTTCAACAGCTCCCTATGCGGCCGCGCAGGCCACCACGGGCGACATCACAGGAACAGTCACGGACAACACGGGCGCAACGATTTCCAATGCTACCGTCACGTTGGTCAACACCGGCACGAACGAGAAGCATACCGCGCAGACCGGAGCATCCGGGGATTACACCTTTTCGCAGCTCGGCCCCGGTACCTACTCCATCCAGGTTTCAGAAAACGGTTTTGAAACATTTGTTATCCCTTCGGTGAACCTGTCGGTCGGCGATCGTGCGCGTGAAGATGCGAAGCTGACGGTTGGCTCCCAGGCGACCACGGTGCAGGTGACCGGCCAGACACCGGCGCTGCAGACCGACAACTCCGTGCTGAGCACGCTGGTGACCCAGCAGCAGGTGCAGGATCTTCCGCTTGACGGGCGCAACTACATCAATCTGGCACAGATTGTGCCTGGCGCTAACCAGGGTCCGAACGACGGTCTGACCTCCGGCTCGCGTCCAGACGATCGCCGGCAAACCTCTTCGGTTTCCGCCAACGGTCAGTCGGAAATCCTGAACGATGAGCTTGTCGATGGTCTGGACAACAACGACCGCATCATCGGCACGATCGGCATCCGGCCCTCGATTGAATCCATCCGCGAAATCAACATCGAGACCAATACCTACACCGCGGAAGCCGGCCGTACCGCAGGCGCGGTGATCAACGTCATCACGAAGTCAGGCTCAAACGCATTCCACGGTTCCGCGTACGAGTTTTTCCGGAACGACGCGCTCGATGCATACCCGTTCGAGTTCGGCGCGAAGCTGCCGAAACCGGAGCTGCGCCAGAACCAGTTTGGCGCCTCGATCGGCGGTCCTATCGTGAAGGATAAAGTCTTTTTCTTCGGCGACTACGAGGGCTTGCGTCTGATCCAGGGCGGCAACCCGAACGTAAGCCAGGTGCCGACAACAGCGCAATACAATGCGCTGCATAGCGGCAGCACGACTCAAATCCTTGGTATTGCCGATGGCGGCGATAAGACCGGTCCGAACTCGCCGACTGCCGGCGGTAATGGCATCGATCCTGTCGGCCTGAACTACGCCCTGCTTTACCCTCAAGGGAACTCGCCTTCGAACAATACCTTCGCGACTGTGAACGGCGTGAGCACTGAGGTTTCGGACGGTTTTGTGTCATCGACCGCCAGCAGCCTTACTTCAGATACCGCAGACGGTCGCGTGGACTGGCAAATTGATCAGAAGGATCTGATCTTCGGGCGTTACACCTACAACCGAGTACCGACAACGAATCCCGGTTTTCTACCGACGCAGAACGTTGCCGGCGTGAACGTGCAGCCTGGCGGTGCTATCTATAACTTCTTTGGCACAGCCAAGGACGATGCGCAGAACGCACAGATTAACTTTGTGCGTACCATCAGCGCCAGCACCTTGCTGCAACTCGGCTTCGGTTACACGCGCATCAATAACCAGTCTGTGCCGTTAAACTATGGCACGGACGTCAATACCGCATTTGGGCAGCCGAACATCAATCTTAGCCAGGCAACATCGGGTCTTTCCCCGACCGGTGTGGGCGGCTTAGCCGATCTTGGTGACGGCGCATTTATTCCGATTGTCGATATCAACAACACCTTTCAGGAAAACGGCTCGGTGACTATCAACAAGGGTGCACATAGTCTGAAATTCGGTGCAAACCTCATTCGTCGTCAGGCCACCAACGCGCAAAACAACTATGGCAACTCGAACTATGGATTCAATGCTATCAATGGCGACGCCACGGCGCTTGCGGCATTGCTGCAAGGCGTGTTCAACAACGTGCAACAGTCCATCGACACAGTACCGCCCCACTGGCGGACCTGGGAGCCCGGCGGCTTTGCCCAGGATGATTGGCATGCGACACAGAACCTGACTCTAAACATCGGCGTTCGTTATGACGTGTACACGCCGTTCACCGAGGTTCACAATGCACTGGCGAACTTTAACCCGGCTACGGGCACGCTAATTCAGGCCAATGTGAATGGCGTCAACAAGTATGCCGGCCTCAATCCAACCTGGACGAACGTCGCGCCTCGACTCGGTTTTGCTGTGACGCCTGCCCCGGGACTCGTGATCCGCGGCGGGTACGGCATGTCGTATTTCCCGGAAAATTACACCTCCAACTCGTCGCTCAAGGCGCAGCCCTTCGTTACCGACTACAACTGCAACAACGGCGCCTGCCTTCCGGGTTCATTCGGTGCGAGTGGCGTAACGGTCGCGCCGACCCGCTTTTCGCAAGGTCTGCCGTTACCGGTTCCCTCAAACGCTGCCAGCCCGAGCGGCAGCATCAATGACGTGGTCGATCTCGCGTTCCGCACCTCTTATGCCGAGCAGTTCAACCTGAACGTGGAGAAGAGCTTCGGCGCGAACGTATTGCAGGTCGGTTATGTCGGTGTGCTGGGCCGCCATCTGGCGCAGATCTCCAACGATCGTAATGCACCTGCCCTGGTATCCAACACCACACTCCAGACCATCGCTCTGGCGAACGGTGAGTCGCCAAGCCAGGCCTTCAACTCGCTCCGTCCCTTCCACGCGACCTTGCCGAATGTCACCAGCATCGGCCAGTACGTCAGTGGCGGTTCGTCCAACTACAACGCCGTCCAGGTGCAGCTTACCCGCCGCACTACGGCCGGATTGACCATCGGCGCCAACTACACCTATGCGCATGCGCTTGATAACGTCCTAGGCTTCAGCAATGAAGTCAATGACGGTTACGGATCGGTACCATCGCAGCTCAGTTCTATCGAGTACGGCAACGGCGATCTTGATATCCGGCAGCGCGGCGTGGTTACCGGCGACTATGTTCTTCCTTTCGGTAAGAACCTGACCGGTATCGCAGGGGCGCTCGGCAAGGGCTGGCAGGCGAATACACTGCTGGTCTGGCAGACAGGTCAACCGTTTACCGTGACGGAGTCGAACGGTGTTACGAGCACGACCAATGCCGCGACAGCGACCACACGACCGAATCAATATGGCAAGGCGACGATCAGCAATCCAAGTATTCATGAGTTCTTCAACATCGCCGATTTTGCTCCGCAACTTTCGGGCACTCTCGGCAATGAGGAACGGAATACGCTGCATGGGCCGGATTTCCGGCACGTCGACTTCTCGGTTTTCAAGTCCTTCCCGGTCTACCGTGAATCGACTCTGGAGTTCCGCGCGGAGTGCTTCAACATCACCAACACCACTAACTTCAACACGCCCAATGCCACGTTCCAGGCGACCCCGACAACTGCAAATGTCACTTATCCTGTAGGCGGCGTACCGACCCAGGAGACTTTCCTGGGTGACTCGTATACGTTCACCGGCAACAACGTCGGCACCATCACCTCGACAGTGTTCAACCCGCGCGAATTCCAGTTCGCGCTCAAGTACCAGTTCTAAGCACACCGCACCGCAACAGAAAGGCCCGGCAAACCTGCCGGGCCTTTCTGTTGCGCCTAACTCGATCCGTACCTTAACGCATGCCTTCCAGAATGGACCCTACGATGCCGCCGACGACACCGGTCTGGGTAGCTTCCCGTGCTGCGCCGGGCATGTATTGCTGTAGCTTGTGCGCGAGCTGCGCAAGTGGCAGCGTCTGCAGCCATACGCGGCCAGGCCCGGTAAGCGCGGCGAGAAAGATACCATCGCCGCCGAAGATCATGTTGCGAATGCCCTGGATGCGGGTGATCTGGAAGTTGACCGAGGCTTGGAATGCGCCGACATGGCCTGGATGGACGCGCAGGGTCTCGCCTGGGCGCAGATCTTTCGCGGTGGTGAGCTGGATAGAGCTCGACATCCAGCTTAGCTCGCCAGCCTCGGAGATGACGGCTTCGTTCGGCTCAAGCAGGAACTCCAACACGGGCATGGTGCTGCCGATGATGCGGCTTTGCATGGTTACCTCGCAGATGTGCGAGCCCAGGCTAGCACCAGGGCGTACAGCCCTGCTACGTAAACATGCTGCAACCATGCCTGGATAGAGCAGAAGCGTTTATTTGAAGCCGAGGATCGGATGGGGAACATAGTCGGCTTCAAGCCGCGCAATTTCCCCTGCCGAGAGCTCCACCTCAAGCGCCGCCACAGCATTCTCTAGGTGATGAGGCTTGGTTGCGCCGACGATTGGGCTGTCGACGTACGGCTTTGTCAGCATCCAGGCCAAAGCCAGCGCTGCTTGTGACACCTGCCGCTCCCCGGCAAGTAGAGCCACTGTGTCGACGATCTTGCGGTCAGCTTCTTGTGTGCCGGCGTACATGGTTTTGCCGAACTGGTCGGTTTCCAAGCGCTTCGTCGCCTCGCTGTTTGCGGGCCGTGCCAGCCGGCCTCGGGCTAGTGGGCTCCACGGAATCACGCCTATGCTCTCCGCCTGACACAATCCCATCATCTCCCGTTCTTCCTCTCGGTAGATCAGGTTGTAATGGTTCTGCATGGAGACGAAGCGCGTCCATCCATGAATGTCTGCGAGGTACAGCGCCTTCGCGAACTGCCAAGCGTACATGGAGGATGCACCGATGTAACGCGCTTTACCTGCCTTCACCACATCGTGCAGCGCCTCCAACGTTTCCTCAATAGGCGTATCGGGGTCCCAGCGATGAATCTGATAAAGGTCGACGTAGTCGGTCTGCAGACGGCGCAGGCTTGCATCGATCTCGCCCAGAATGGCTTTGCGGGAAAGTCCGCCGCCGTTCGGCTCATCGCGCATCGCTCCATGCACCTTGGTCGCGATTACGGTTTGCTCCCGGCGTGTGTGCGCCTTCAGAAATTTGCCGACAACCTCTTCGCTCGCACCGCGTGAATACACATTAGCCGTATCGAAGAAGTTGATGCCGAGGTCAAGTGCCTGCTTGAGGAAGGGCTGTGAGTCCTCCTCGTTTAACGTCCAGGCGTGGCTGCCTGGCGTCAGCACGCCCTGAGCGGGCGCCCCATATGACATGCAGCCGAGACAAATGCGAGAAACCTTGAGACCTGTCTTACCGAGCCTTGTGTATTTCATGCGGGAAAGATCGCTTTCTTTAAAGAGCCGTGATGAGGGAAAGAGCCGTGATGATGGGATGCTGAGCCCACACGCATCAGGTCGCAGGTTCGATGCCGTACTTCTCCCTGAGAAAGCGCTGCAGGGGTTCGGGCAATGCGCCGGCAAGCTCCTGCCAGGTCAGCAGCTTGCACCGGCAGCGTATGGCCGCAGAGCGCACCGCCCGGAGAACCTCATGCCAGTGTGCGATGAGATCGGTCCGCCGTACGTCGCACAATACGCAAAAGCTGCGCTCCCATGCCTGCGCCGCCAGTACGCCGCGCACAAGCTGGTAACCGAGATAACCTCCGGCAGCTGTACGCGGCAGGTCCTGCAGATAGAAGCACTCCGCAAGGCCGCAGTACCGTTCCAGAAGCGTAGGCCGAGCAGTTTGGAAGTCGGTTTCCGTAAGTTTGCTCTCGACCAACAGTTCTCCCCATTCCATGTCAATCTCCGTGGTATCGACGGCATTGCGCGCCATCGCGAGGCGTGGATGCATCCCGAAGCAGGGCCACGTATTGGCCGAGTTGCCAAGCAGGGCAGCAACACGAACAGACCGCAGCACAAGCGGGTGGCAAAAGACATTCATAAGGAGCGCGTCAGAACTTGCAGCACAGTCCAACTCGCGCCAGTGCCAATCTGCGCGGGGGCGTGCCCGTCGATGCGCCGTGTGTGATTTACGCAGGCGTTCACGCCAATTGGCACAGGCAAGGATAGCCTGGTAGCTGGCCGGATGAAAGTTACCATGACTCCCTCGGTCGTCCTCGCCAAATAGAACGCTCGGACTGCGGCCAGGTGCGACCTCATGCAGCAAGGCATGCTCGCGGGCATAGTGAATGGCCCGCATGTTGAGATCGCGATGCAGGGCAGAGGCCGTACAGGGCAGAAGCATGCGCTTATCGTAGGAGAACATTCGGCGAAGTTCAATAACGTAGGGAAGAAGCCAGAATGAACGATGCTGTAGGCGACCGGTTCAAAGCCAGGTACCCGTATAGACGAGCACCTGCCTTGAGTGTCATGGGAGGCATTTATAGCGCGCTTGCCGGCAGGATCCGTGCGGAAGGATTAGTCGGACGAAGATTTTCTATCGCGAGAGAGCAAGACCAGAACCACTACCAACGCTCCAAGACTAACGGAGACGAGGGCTATCAGAGGGCCAGCAGTTTTCGGTGGAATACCGAGAGTAGGTTGCTTATCGTACGCATTCGCCATTGTAAGTTCTCCTCATTTCTAATGGATGCGAATGCGATCGATAGTTGGCCGCCTACAACAAGATTCGATTTAAGCTAGTGGATCGCGAGATCATCGTCGCATGACCAGCGCGTCATACTTGCCGCTTCGCGATGTCTCCCTAAACCCGACCAATCCGTATCAGCTACCAGCGATCGTCGCTCCCGACAAAGCGCAACATCTGCCTCCGCAATTTCTCCAAGCTCAATCCAGCTTTCCCAGAGGTTCGCCTGTTCCGACTTGTTGGAGTCCCACCAAAATTCCGCGCTGGAAGACACGTCCATGTGCAGGTAGCGCCATGGGTTTCGGTCGCTTTCAAAGCTGATACGAGCATCGATCAGCCGACGCATCTGCTCCTGAAGGCGCTTAGCATCACCGCGCTTCCTCCCCCGGTTCTCGGGTTCAGGCCGATCTCCCGCATGAAGCTGTCAAGGCTATTGCCCAGCCGGATATGTCGGCTCTTTTTACGCTTCGCCTCTGTCACGAGCCAGAAGAGAAAGAGCCTGGAAATCGAGCCATAGGGGTACATGGCTTTCCGAGTCTGCCGGTCGATGTGCGGCTGAATCACAAGGGTCAGATTGCCATTCGTGCGGGCCCAGATCGGCGTGTCGCCCGGGTCACTGTGCGGCAACGTGCACTGCACGAGCTGACGCGCCATAAACGCCGTCTCGGTCGCGTCCGGGTTCTGTTTGATCCGCTTCGGTGATCGTCTGACCTTGGGCATACGGAGCTTTGTAGGCTGGCCGGTCGTTTACGAACGTCTCCGCAACCTCGCCATGTTTGGAAAGCACTGCTGCAGCCTGGGCGGTGATGAGTGTGTTCGCTTTAACTCGGGTGAGGACGAAGAGGAAGGGAACGCCAGTCTCTTTGAGCGATTGAACAGTCACCGGGGCCGCCGTCAGATCATCCTCGCTCGCCTGGACAGGGAAGATCACGAAGTCAGCCATTTAAAAAAGGTCTTTGGCAATGCCGATTCGGCCTGAAGCGATGTCGATGATGCAGTACGCCGCCCCATGGCTACGCAAGAGGTCCAACCCCTTCCGAAGCCCCTCAAAGGGGATTTCGACGCGCTGGGGGACCTCAGACGCCCGTTTGGTGTACCAGGCGGTCAGACTGCCTTGCGGGTCGGTGTCGATCAGGAACAAGGGACCATCGCCGGCACGTTCTGCTTCAACGGCGAGATGCTTGCGAGCATCGTCTTGCCGCTGCCACCTTTCTGAGAATTGATTATGATGATCTGCATGAGTTCATGCTCCTATGCGTGTATGAGTCTATGCCGCTTAACTTCATGCTTGCATGCAGCATGTTTTTCGTAGGGTTCCTTGTCGTATACGATCCGGTACGGGGAGGAGCGATGAGACGTAAACGACTTTTGGCTTTAGGACACCAGATGAAAGTGCGAAGCGAGCAAGGGGTGTACCTGCTCGTAAAGCGTGTGAAGAGCCTGTGTTCCTGAAGCGAGAGTCTTCAATGCGGCAACTGCATTTCGCACCTTGCTCATTACGCGGCGTCCTTCTGGCGCTGTAGCCTGCTCTTCCAGCTCTTTAGCCGCGCCCAGGGCATCTTCTTTCTGCTCGGTCGATAGTTCGTGCGATGCGTTTACAGCAGCTTTGAAACTTTCGAAGGCTTGGAGAAGTTGTTTGCGCTCTCGTTCACCTCGATATGCTGGCTATTGCCGCTGATGGTTCCGCTCATCTGGCCCGTGTTCGCAATGCCGACATTGGAAAAAGTTGCCGGGCGTTCCAGTTGGTCAGTATCCTGACACTTCCACCCAGCGCACATGGACCGTTCCCGGCCCAAACAACACTCCCAATACGTACACCTTAACTTTGCCGACTATACGGCTTCAACGACTTTTACATCCCCAGAGATTGACAACGAGTACTATTTGGTAACTGCCGAGCAGGGCTCTTCAAGAGCGCGGCTTTGATGAGATATCTGACACTCGTTGGCTTATTGCTGCTTGCTGCAACTTCTTGGGGGCAATGCTCTGGTACGCCTGAGACGCACGGCAATCTCCAACGGAGCGAACCGGCAAAGGTGATCTCTCCAAACCATGCTAGGATGGTGCAAGTTCATCCCATCCTAAATGTGGATGAAAACCGGTCGCCGGTCACCGTCAGCAAGTGCGGCGACTCCAAATCGTGGCCCCTTTTTACGCTTCAACGCAGCGCGGAGCTGTACTGGAGTTCAGACAGCAAGCATGTGCTCGTGGTCGATCAACCCTTAAGCGGGACGAACAAACTGCTGATCTTCTCTGTGCCAAGCTCTGCCGCAAGCACGACAGAACCTTCAGACGCTCTCGACAAGACGGTCAACGAAGCACTTGCAGAACGACTTGGAAAGAACAAGCACGTCCAGTTCTATCTGCCGACTTTCGTATCCTGGAAGGGTGACAGCGTGTTACTTGCGGTGGGTGGAGAGACCTACGCCGAGAACGTCGGTCCCTTAGACGCCTACTGCTATGGGCTGAAAATAAACAGCAATACCCTGCATGTCGAAAGTGTGCTGTCGGAGAAAGAACTGAAGGCCAGCTCTGGCCGTAGCTGTCAGGTGTCCCCGTAAGCGCCTCCTTTGCTTCTAGCCGCAGGCCGTCTCTTCGGGGGCGGCCTGGCTGCGTCTGGGCTTCCATCCTGCTTCTGTGGCGACCGGGAGAAAGGGCACGCTGCTACGCATCGGGAT
>CAXUEE010000101.1:8716-12660 GCA_964249905.1 uncultured Acidobacteriaceae bacterium | reverse complement strand
TCACATTCACAAAGTGAGCGAGTGGGCCCGGCTCCCAAGTGCCAAGGAGTGCTTTTGGGAGGAACCGTGACCCCCCAGGGGCGCTGCAAGCGAAGCAGAACGACGCCGCGCCGCAGGGCGCCGGTTTGGCCCCGAAGCCGTGACCGAGCAGAGGACGGGATACGAGGCGGATGGAACCCGTTGGACCGTGTTACCCCATTGCTTCTCGGCTGCAGATGTCCGTGCAAACCGTAGCTGACTCCTCTTGGCAAGAGCTCCGGAAGAGGCCAGCTGATCGCCACCTCCGTTGCGCTCTTCGCGGCTCGCTGCTGACGCGCTGAAGATGCTTAGAGACAGTTGGGGCTGTGCAGCCGGATTGGCAGCATGTGGGTACATCGGAAAGACCTCGGTTCGGGTTCGGTTTGCTAGCTGGTGAGCCGCTATTCAGATCGGAGGAGCGCGGTAGATTTCCTCGGTCAGGAAGCTCTGGTCTGCATGTCTGTAGCCGCTGACTGTAATCAACTCGCGCACGCGACGCCGGCCATCATGGTCGCGCTCGCAATGCAACACGAAGTCGATGGCCTCTGCGGTCTCCGACCGCATGAATTCATGATTCAGGTTCGGCCTGGCGCTCAGCGCCAGATTGGAGAGACGATTCAGCGCGTCCCACGCGCTCTTTGCATGAATAGTAGAGAGCGTTCCACCGTGCCCAGTGTTCATGGCCTGCAGCAGGTCGTAGCCGCATTCGTTGCGAATCTCACCCATGATGATCCGGTCGGGACGATGGCGGAGAGCGGCGGCTACAAGCTCGCTTGGAGTTATCGCGGCCTGGCCGGGAATCTCCTCGACAGCCTCCCAACGAACGGCGTTGGGATGGGACACCTTCAGCTCTGCCGGTTGCTCGATGATGACCAGCCGTTCGTGAGCAGGAAGATGATCGAGTACAGCCTTCATCAAAGTCGTTTTACCTGAGCCGGTTCCGCCGGAGATCAGGCCGTTTTTCTTGGCGAGCATCAGCGACACAACGGTATCCCGAACCTCAGCCGGAAAGCTGCCTGACGCGATCAGCTCATCGGAGGTATACCAACGATTAAACTTGCGGATAGTTAGCGTCGGTCCATTGATGGACGACGGTGCACCAACCACCGCAACGCGTGAGCCGTCCGGCAATCGGGTATTCAGGATCGGGTTCTGGCTAGTTAGGTCCTGTCCGAGTATCCGGGCGACGCGCTCTATCGCTGCCGTAAGCCGCTCGTTCGTGTACGCCGTGGACAGCGGGATATGCTGCAGGACGCCACCCCGATCCGCATAGACGCCGGTCGCGCCGTTCACCATGAGATCGGAGATCGTAGGGTCGAGTAATAGGCTTCGCAGCTCTTCCGGGAAGAACGGCAAAATGAGTTGAAAGCTCATCGCACACTCCCCGCCACAGGCGGCGCTACAAGGGCTCCGGTTCTGGCTTGGCTTTCCGGCTGTACGCGATCCACCGAGAGCCGGCTTTCGTGGAACTCGGTGATGGTGAGGCCGAGCGGGTTGATGGTCTCGAATTGCGGGAAGATGCGGGCCTGGTCGCTGACCTGTTTTGGATTCAGGTAATAAGTGACACTGACCATCCAATGCTCCGTCCGAGGCTCGCGGCTATTCTGGGCGGAGTAGAGCCTGTCGAGGCCTATCAGAGCGCTCCCGCGGGCGATAGTTGAGCCTTGCACAACCTCTTGGGACATGGAGGTGATCGTGACGCTCTTCACCTCGTCATCGCTCTGCTCAATCTGCCCGGCATTGACCTGCGAGACGAGGTGGTCCGTATTGTCGGCGAGCATGAGTTTGGAGGCGAGCGACTGCGAGAGGAAGTAGTAATTGAGCGGGTACTTCTTGGCAATCGTGTCGCGGCTGATCGTGTAGCGGTAGTTCACCCAATCGGTGAGATAGGTGCGCACCTCGCCCTCGCGGGGCGTGTAGTCGAGATCCGTATATTGGATCGCCTGTGCGCGGCCCATCTCGTCAATGCGGATATACCGGTTCGCGATAGGTCGGTGCGCCAGCGAAAAGTTCGTCCATAGCGAGGCGAAGAGGATCACCGTGCCGCACCCAATAACAAGGCGATAGGCTTTTCCGCTCGGCGTAGTGCGAGGCGTAGACCTCGTTGCCGATCTGATCGACAAGAACGGCTTCAGGGCCCGGCAGAGCGGTTCGGCTAATTGGGTTTGTGCTGGACATGAGTAGGTGCGGTCCTTTCGTTGGCGTTACGGAACGTGGTGACGGCCTGCCGACAGCCGAAGAGCAGGATGCCGGCGAAGGCGAGCCAAACGAGGGCGCGAAGCCACCATGGCCCTTTCAGGAAGATCGCGTAGAGAAGATTGATCATGGCTAGGAAAGAGCGACGATAGCGCCGATTTTGGAAAGCACGTTGTCAAGGCGTTCGGCCGCACCAGCGCCGCCGCCAAAAATCATCTGCGTCAAGCTCGGAACAAAGAGCATGTTGATGTCAAAAGCGATAAACAGTGCCACACAAGGGATCAGGTTCGCCAGCCACATCTTCATCGAGTAGTCGTTGGAGAAGGTCTGGACGATGAAGGCCTGCAGGAAGCCGGCCCATACGAAGATGAAGGCGGAAGCCACCGCACGAATCATGGCGAGGGACAGCAAAACGTCCACGAAGTGCAGGAACTTGCCCCGGAAGGTCCGCGTCATGTAAAGCGGAATGAAAACCGGCCCGAAAAGGGCAGCAACGCCGTACAAAATGAAGCCGGAGATGTTGATCAGGAACAGGATTGCGGAGACCGAACCCAGCATGATTTCCACTAGGAAATATCCAATGATTTCGGCTGGCGCTGTGATGGACGGAGCCACCGTGTTGTCCCCGGCTGTCTTGATGAGGTTCTGAAGGTTCGATAGGGCGTTCTGGTCCAAAGCGTGAGAGATGACCTGGGCGAGGTAGCTGAACAAGTGATTGAAACCGAAGCTCCCGCCCGGCAGCGGATTCGACCAGTAGTTCTCTGCGAGAAGACAGCAGATGAGGCGAAGCAGGAACTGCACGAGGTCGCCCACCCGCAAAGGTTCGTGGTGGAAGCCGAAGCTCATCGTCGAGGTGCTCCAGGTAATTACCATGTTGACCAGCACCATGAGCGAGATGAAGCTCAGTTCTGTCATACCAAAGGCCGTCAGGGCCCCGCCATTCTGGGCCGTGAGATTGGTCAGGTTCTCGGTGAAGATCGAGAGCCAGTCCGTTCCCGGACCGCTTTGCAGCAGCAGGGCGGCGAGCGGCAATGTTAGGTTCGAATGCATGGTGAGTGCCTTTCGGAGCGGCGGAGCGATTTAGGGAACGTAGGTTTGCCAGGGCTTGGAGCCGTTCGCCGGGTTCGTGTTGTGCTGCTGCCGCTGCTTGCGCACGAACTCCCAAGTCTCGGCATCATGCTTCTTGGCGGCATCGGCGTCATCGCGCTGCTGTTGAAGTAGTGCGGCGGCCTTCGCTGCGGCTGCTGCCGCGCGTACGTTCACCTCGTGCTCGTGGTAGAGGAACCCGCAAATCGCGATAAGCGCGGCAAGGATGGCGAGCAGAATCTTGATCTGAACGACTTTGAGCATGGTGGTCTCTCTGAGGAAGTCGGGCCGGGTCCGGCTGCCCGGCCCGACCGATCATGGAAGGTAAGTGGTCCAGGTGTTCGAACTTTCGGCTGGCATCGCGTCGCCGGAGGCGCGCTGTTGCTGCACGAAGGCCCAGGTGTTGATGTCATCGGCCGCGGCGTTGCGGGCATTCATGTTGGCAACCACCGCCTGGGCAGCCATGCAGGTCTGGAGTGAGCCTTGCGCCTGGTGCTCGTTGTAGGCCTGCGAGGAACCGGCGTTCAGCAGGTTCATCTGTTCCAGTTCGCTGTTGGTGCCTACGGTTGTGTCGAACTGAGTGGACTGCAGCGCCGACTCGGCAGGCCGGTTGGCCAGCCGTCCGGCGTTGTAGCCTCCCACAG
>CAXUEE010000101.1:7394-8706 GCA_964249905.1 uncultured Acidobacteriaceae bacterium | reverse complement strand
GGCTTCGATTGCGGCGAGTTGCCTGAGACGCCGGCTGGAGCCCACGATCTGGTTGGACCAGAAGCTCGACGAAGTCCCCGCGATGGCGGTGTTCATGATCCGCCACACGGTTGCTGCGGTGCCGGTAGACTGCCCGTTGAGTGTCTCCTGCAAGCCGCTGGTCTCGCCCGCGCTGTTCTGCACGGGCATGTTCAGCAGGGCGTTCTCCGCAGTACGCCAGAGCTGTTTCGCGCTGAAGTACTTGAGGTTATTGACCATAGTGTTGTACGTGTTCATGGCCGTGGTGTAGGTCTTCAAAGCCGTCAATGCCAATTGGAGATCGGTCGTCAATTGTTGACCGAGGGTCATGTTGGCCTCCGAGCCTTGTGCGATCTGCGTGGCCTGGTTGGTCAGCGACTTGCCTTCGTTAATGATCTGGCTGGTTGCGTGGGCGGACTGGGTAGGGTCGAAGACCACCCCACCGAATTGCGCCTGGGTCGGCATCGTGTAGATGAGGGCGGCAATGCTCACTGCGCTTGCCACAATGCGGCGGTTCATAGGTGTGCTCCTATTCAAAGGGTTGGGTCCACGCGATGCTCGGCGTAGGAAGGAATCAGGATGTCGGTGCCGATGTAGACACGCGCCCGCGAGCCCTCCTTGACGGTGATCACCGGCAGACGGTTGAGGAAATGATTGAGAATCTGCTCGGACTCCTGGGTGGTTTGCGCGGAGATGCCGTTGCGGATCTCGGCTGACGGGCTGAGAATGCTGGCGCTGTTGCCGATCTGGGCCAGCCCTCCTAGGCCGCCGATAGCAGCGGCGGCGGCGAAGCTCGAAAGGATGTGGTTGTCCACGTGCGTAGCGAGTCCTGTCGTTCCGACTTGATCCAGGCCCGCATATTTGTCCAGCTCAAGTGAGAATCCGTCCGGGCAGACTGCCCGATGAAAGCTGACCATGAGCTTGCGCTGACCCTGGCTGCCGACATTCTGCACGGTACCGATCAGGCGCGTACCTTGCGGCATGAGCAGCTGCTGGTGGTCGTGGGAGTAGTAGTCGGTCGTGAGCATGACGAGAATTGGGCCGCTCAGGCCGCCGTCGATGTGGTTCGTGACTACCCCTTCAAGCACCGTTCCCTCGAACACCCGGTAGAGCCGGCCTTGGTACTGATCGAACTCGTATGAAGACATCTGGTCTGCCTTCGCCGGCTTGCGCTCCGCAGCGGGCTGGAAGTCAGCTGAGGAACTGGACTCTTTCGCCGCGGCCTGCTCACCGGCGACCTCGACGGGCTTGGTCGCGGAGGTTGGGGTGGTGTCGTGAGAGAAGTCGATGGCGC
>CAXUEE010000101.1:6777-7384 GCA_964249905.1 uncultured Acidobacteriaceae bacterium | reverse complement strand
GGTGCAGCTTCTCCTTGGCGAGCTGCTTTTGTTTGGCTTCGGCCTGGGCTTCTGAGACGCCAGAGGTCCGCTGTGGCGCGCTTGGGCTGTTTCCGTAAATAGCGGCTCTCTGCGCGGGCGTCATCGCCGGTGCGGTCGCGGCTTCCGGGCCCGGCACGCTCTGTTCCTGCTGCAACTCCTGCATCGCGGCGGCAAGCTGCTGCTGTCGCTGCTGGTCCTCGAAGTCGCGACGCGCCTGGAGCTGCTGCTGTGTCTCGAAGCTAGACACCTGCTGAGCATCCGGCGCGCTTGGGCGCGTGATCAGCGTGGAGCGGGGCGCATTCTTCTTGCTCCCGCTCAGAAGAGTGGACACATTGGCGAGGCCGATCCCGCCGACAATCAACACCATAATGACGATCAAGGGCAGTCCCTTCCGGAGAGGTGCCTTGATCTCCGGTTGCTCTGGGATGGTCGGCTGAACTTCATTCTGGTCTGGCATGGCTAGTGAGCTCCCGTCGTGCGGTAAACTCGACCTTATGCCTGCCAATGGTCAGGTAGCCGTTGTCCAGCTGCTTCGGCACGGTGTACAGGCCGTCGCTGAAATCGAAATTGATGAGCGAGAGCTTCT
>CAXUEE010000101.1:0-6767 GCA_964249905.1 uncultured Acidobacteriaceae bacterium | reverse complement strand
GTCCTTGACCTCGTAGAGGGCAGGCGTCTCCTGGAACTTCCCGCGCAGGTAGGTGAACCTGTCGTCATGCCAGATCTGCTCAAGGCCGAACTCCTTGCCCTTCTTCTCATCCCAGGTGTAATCGAAGCGCAGTGAACCGGGGTACTCGCTTCTGTACTGCTCGGCCTTGGTCGCCTCGGCCTTCAACTCCGTAGCCTGTGCGGCCTTGGCTTCCGCAGCCTCGGTCTTGGCCCTGTCTAGGTCGGCAGCCGGCACAAACACGGGCAGGTCCGTGAGGCGCTGTTGCATCGCCTTGTCTCCGGCACTCAGAAATACCTTGGAATCGTAGTGTGTGTCTTCCTCGGCCGACACCTCGCGCAACTGCAGGGTGTACTCGTTTCCGTGGTCCGAAACGATGTGGATGTCCGTCGAGCTGCCTGCCAGCTTGGGCTTCACGCTGATAAAACGCGAAGCGACGTGCCCGCCATCAAATACCCAATCCACGGTGTCACCCGCGAACACGTTGGCGACCTTCTCTTCGGCAGGGAGCACGATCAGCGTGGCCTGCAACAGGCCGGCGCGGACCACAGGCGGAGTCGTCGACTCCGAAACAGTCACCGTGCGAGGTGTGCTCGGCTCCAAAGGGTGAGCTGGGGCGAGCGCGCGGAGCGGAGCAGAGCCGAGAGCAAGGCCGGTCGCGATCAGGATTTGGATAGGCGGTTTCACTGTTTTGTCCTTTCTTATGCGGTCTCGCCCTGGGCAAAGCGGGCGATGCCTTCGGTAAGTCCGTACTTCGCAATCAGCTTCGACCGGCGTACCCGGTCTTTCGGCTTGGTCGAGAACGTGGCGTAGCTGCGGGGGTCCAGATTGAGGGTGACCACCTTCGTGATCCCGTCGCGTCGGAGATAGAGAGCTTCGTGGTCCTGCAGGCTCTCGAAGAGAGCGATCTGCTGCTCGTTCATCTTGAAGAGCTCGGCGTAGCGCTTACGGTTGAACGTCGCATCCTTGAGGAACAGGAACGATGTGCAGGAGTTCACGATGGATTCGGCGTTCTCGCCCAGGTCCTCGGCGGATTGGCCGATCATGGTCACGCCGCCCAGGTTCTTCCGCACCGTCTTGATGGAAGCTAGCGCTCCTTCCAGCAGCTGCCGGTTCTTCATCGAAGAGAAGATCTCCTCGATGAGAATGTGCTTGGGCAATCCGAGATTAGCCGGGTCGTACAGCACGTCGTTGATACGGCGGAGCAGCCAGACCATCAGAGGCTCGATCAGGTCGGCGTACTGTTCATTGTTTACCCCGGCAAAGTCAAAACATTGCATGCGCGACAGCGAGAGCGAGTCCTCAACATTGTCGAAGATGGCGTTATATACACCCTTGCCGACCCACTTCGACATATACCGGTCGAGCTTCTTCGGCAGGAAAAGATTGGAGAGGCGGCGGTTTTCCGGGTCGAGGAGGTAGATATCCTGTACGGCCTTGTGGATCACATCGTCGTCTTCGGGCTCAAGCTCCGCGCCACCCCTGGTCAAAAGCAGCTTGACGAAGCTGTATAGGAACTTGACGTTGTCCTCCGTAGGCTCCAGCGCGAACGGGTTGACTCGCGGCCCATCCTTGCCGACGCGGTCAACCTTGCCGCCATACAGCTCGACGACGCTCTCGTAACTCCCGCCGATGTCGAAGATGTAGGTGAAGCCGCCATACTTCTGCTCCAAGGCAACGAGGGTGTTGCCGTGCACCGATTTGCCGGTCCCAGTGGGTCCGAGGATCAGCATCACTCGCACGCCGTCAACATAGGCATCCAGAAAGAACGGCGTCCGGGTGCGTGTCTCCAGCACATTCAGGTACTCGGCATCGAGATCTTCCGAGTGCGGGTGTCCGAGGTGCGGAGCGAAGACAGAGGAGAGCCGGGCGTGGTGTTCCTCCGAGAGCCACAGCGGAAAGATACTAAACCTCTGATTGCCCGGAAACATGGCATAGAAAGCGGACAGGTTCCCGAGTGTCTCTTCCACGACCTGTGCGCGAGCGCCGACGAAGATGCGGTGGACCGTCGGCACAGTGTCGCGCAATTGCGGCTGGCTGTCTGCCGCGAGTAAGAGCCGGAGCGAGAACTCGCCCTGCGCCTTCTTGTCCAGCGAGCGGATCACCTCGCTCAGGTCGTCCACGGCATTGTTCGCTGCCTTCGCGCCCGCGCCCGTGTCGAGCGATGCGGTGTCGCGTCCGCTCATCACGCGAGTCAGCACGCCGACTTTGAAGAAGGAGATGAACTTCTCCTGCTGGTCGATCTCGCGCCGAACTGAACCCGTGGACTTGACCCGCCATGTCGTGCACAGGATGCTGTCGCAGTCAAGGCTGAGCAGGTCTGAAAACAAACCGGGGCGCGACGCCTCCGGCGTAGCCTGGAGTGAGAACATCTGAACATGGCGTGTACCGACCTCCAGGTGGTCTCTGTGCCATGCGACCGGGTTCTTCACGATCTGGCGATCAGCGCCCTCATCGCTGCGAAGCCGGTCCTGTTCGGCCCATTCCTGGAGATTGAAGAGGTAGCTGAAGAACTGGAACACGGTTTGCTTGTCGAGCAAGCGCAAACCGACTGCGCTGGCGAGGTGACCTTCCAAAAGCGTCGCGGTCTTCTGGAGGTCCGCCAGCAACCGCGCATTGCTGGCAGCGTTCTCTTCCGGCTTGCGGGACAGCTCCTTGAGCTTCTGCCACTCCATCGTGAGGCACCAGTGCAAATCGACGCGGCGGAATCTTGCGTTCTGCGCGAGTTGGACTGCGCGGTCTGAAACGAACTGCTCTGTTACTGCGCTGTTGTAGCTTGCCTGCCGCGGGACTGACGCACCGGACATCACGCGCGTGTATTGGTAGAGGCAGGAGCCTTCTGGAAGTCCGCGCATAGCGCCTTCTACAGAGCGGACAAGCGCTTCAAGCTCCTGGTCTGTTTTGCCTTCATCATCTATGCCGGTTAACGAGAAAAGACACCCGTAGCCGCCGCCCTTGAGCGCGAACGTGTTCGGTCCGACGAAACGCGAAATCGGCACGATGCTGCAGGCTGCACCAGCTTTGGCAAACCATGGTGTGTGCTTCTGTTGTTCAGCGCTGGCGCGGGTCATAGTAGCTCTTCTGGTTGAGGCTCAGGCCCCAGAGTTGAAACATCTTCGGATGTTTGAGGACGATCAGCCATGCAGAAACGGCAAGAGTAGGAAATGCCAGCATGGCGAGTAAGCGGAAGCCGACGAGGAAAACCGTTACGCAGACGAAGACGATCGCCATCCATGCTGTGAGGTCCAAACCGAGCTTGGCTCGGGGACGATTCAGCGCCTGATTGATCGGTAACGGTTCTCCCCGCTTGGCCATGTCGATGTCACCTCCTACATCGACTGCCCGGTGAGGGACCCGATCCAACCGGCTCCCCAGCCGAGAACACCGGCGCCAAACAGCGCGCCGAACAGGCCCGGTATGGCGTCCTGGAAGCGGCCGCTCATCATGCGGATGCCCGCGAAGATGAGCCCGCCAAGGCAGATCACGGCACCCGCGTACATCGCGAACGTCTTGAACGTGCCCATGAGAGTCTGCGCGCCCGAGAAGTCCATAGTGCCTTGGGCGTGCGCCACGCTAGCCAGCGAGAGCGCGAACAGGGCGGGAAAGAGAATACGAACCGCACGCCTTAGCTTCTGCCCAGTGGCGGCTCCGGACAGACGATGATGTGCACGGGAAGGCTCGGCATGGCCGAGGCGAACGGGCAACCGAACGGACTGCTCGTCCGAGCGGAGTAGGGGATAAGATTGAGCCAAATTGCACCTCCGCCAACGGGTAATTCCGTCGGCTATGGAGCAAACTTAGGATCAGAAAGGCGTGGCGTCCAAGACTTTGTATCTATACCTCAATGCCTTGTCTCTATACCGCTAGGCACGCAGCTTTATCTGCTCGGGGCGCACGCGGTCTGAATGCTTTTTTTGGCGGCCGTAGCGCCACCGCTGAGTAAAGAGGCGCTCAAGGAACGGAAGTGCGATATGGTCCAAGCGGTTTCGGTGTACGAACGCTATGTCCACTGTCCAATCGACCCCCATCAGAGGGCGTGTTGTAAGGTCGGCGTCGAGCTCTGTCAGCTGGTCCACAAGCGCCAGGCCGTAACCTGCTTTGACCATCCATTGAATGTCTGTCGGAGTACTTGCGGAACAGGCTATATGCATCGGTAAATCAAGCTGTCGGAAGAGCTCGACTAGCCGGGAGTGAGCGGCAGGGTGAGCCTGCGGATCTGGAAAGATTTTTTATGAGTGGCGCGACCTGCCGTATCTCGAGCCGTGTTTCGGCAGCCAAGGTGTCATCAGACCGCATGCAAATGACCAGTGGCGAACGTGCAATCTGCTGCACTTGGAAACGGTCGTTCTCGACGGGCATAGGCAGTACAGCGCAGTCCAGGATGCGGCGCTCGATCCTCTGTAGAATCTGCGCTGGTTCTCCGCTGGCGAGTTCTACCTCGCAGCTGAAGAACATGGCGCAATAATCCTCTCGAAAGGTCTTAAGTAGCTTGCTGCTAACGAAGGGAGAGAAGCCGACCCGAAGCGGTGGGATCTGTCCAAGATGAACTGCGCGCGCAATAGCAAGCAGTTCCTCTCGCGAGTTTAGAGCTTCTCGAGCGTAAGCAAGCACCATCTCGCCCGCAGGGGTCACACGCACTCCGGTGCGTGTCCGCTCAAAGATTGGAAATCTTATGTCGTCTTCGAGATCCCGTATCTGTTTGCTTAATGACGGTTGAGCGAGATGGAGGCGCTCGGCCGCACGAGTGAAGTTCGCTGCCTCTGCAACAGCAACGACGTAACGCAAAAGCCGAAACTCGAAGGAATCTGACATGGCTATTTGCTCCGCGCCACCAGTCGATTCCACATGCCCGAGGGTTGTGGAGAACAACGCAGGAATTATGGTTTGTAATTGCAGCGGACTTTGTCAATTACTTACCAATAGGTTTCCGGTAACCCCTAGGTACCCGGTTACTTTTATCTGACGTACCTCGTCATAGGCGAAGACTTGAGAGATATAGACAGTAAGTATTGGACAACTTGCGCCGCTGCGGGCAAGGTAAGGACATTCTGAGCGCTTGTTGCTCGCGTGGTCTGAATACGCGCGGAGGTCCCGATGCCCATTCTTCACAACGACGAGAGCCATGAAAAGGAACACGCTGGGCCAGCCAGGAAGCCTGTAGCTTCCGCTGCCACCCTGCCGGAGCCGCTTCTGGATTCGGATCAAGCAGCCTCGATCATCGGTATTCACCCGAAGACGTTGCAGAAGATGGCGCGCAACGGCGAGCTTCGGGGAGTTCATGTGGGCAAACTGTGGCGTTTCCGTGCCTCCGATATCGAGCGATGGATTGAGCGCCAGCTAGCGAGCTGACACGACACCTTCTCGACCTCTGCCCGGCTGCGGAGCTATGCTGATCACAAGCCATCCGTTGCCGCCTGGACTGGAGACGTATGTCACGGCGAACGCGGTATCAGCAAGGAAGCGTGCAGCGCGAAAAGCGGCGAAGTGGGCCTGACGTGTGGATTTTTCGTTGGCGCGAGCCAGGATCGAACGGAGAAAGCGTTCAACGGAAAACCATTATCGGCTCTGTCGTTAAGCTCACGACAGAGGCGATGGCCCTCAAAGCCGCGCAAGCGTTGCGCATCGACGCCAACCAACAAACCCCGCAACTGGAGAGCGGGCCGAAGACGATTGCCGAACTGGTTGCGCATTACCGGCTCAAAGAGCTGGCAGATGACGGCCATGGGCGCAAAGCGTTTTCGACACGCGCCTGTTACGCATGCTATCTCGACAACTGGATCCTGCCACGATGGGGCAAACACCGCCTCGATCAGGTTAAGGCCGTTGCTGTAGAGGATTGGCTGGATAGCATTCAGCGGGCAAGAGGCACACGGGCTAAGATTCGAAACCTGATGAGCGCGCTTTTCAGCCACGCGATGCGGTACGAGTGGGTGGGCAGAAATCCCATCAAACTCGTGCGTCAGAGCGCGAAGCGAGAGCGTATTCCTGACGTGTTGGAACTCAATGAGATACAACTGCTTCTCAGCAAGCTCCAGCTTCGGGAAAGGACGCTGTCTCTGCTTGATGCGGGCACGGGTCTGCGCGTGAGCGAACTTCTCGCACTGCGCTGGTGCGATGTCGATTTCGAACGGCTTGAGCTCAGCGTGACGCAGTCGATCTGGCATCAGGTCATGGGTGTTTGCAAGACGGAGGCTTCCGCCAAGCCGGTTCCTTTGGACAGCTACATGGCCGAGGATCTGCTCCGGTGGCGTCGTCAAAGCCCGTATCCAATGGGAGATGACTGGGTCTTCGCAAGCCCGACCATGAGGGGCAAACAGCCTTACTGGCCGGACAACCTCATGAAGCGCTATATACGTCCCGTGGCGCGAGCCAACGGGATCACCAAGAACATCGGCTGGCACACCTTCCGTCACACCTACGGCACCTTGCTGAAGGCGAATGGGGAAGATGTGAAGACGGTCCAGGAGCTCTTACGGCACGCCAACAGCAGGATCACGCTGGAGGTGTATACGCAGGCGGTGAACTCGCATAAGCGGGCCGCGCAGAGCAAGATTGTAAGGATGATGGTGCCCGGCGTGGGCACAAATGAGATCAACGTGCACGGGGGCAAGAGCGCCTAAACGCTTATTGTGCCTTTATTGTGCCCAGATTTCGTTGTCACTGTGGTTCGCCATACCTTCTAAGTTTTTTAGAATGTATGGCGGGGACGACGGGGCTCGAACCCGCGACCTCTGCCGTGACAGTGAACC
>CAXUEE010000100.1:0-12720 GCA_964249905.1 uncultured Acidobacteriaceae bacterium | reverse complement strand
GGTTTTTGGCAATATGCACCTCCACCTCTGCCGTCACGCCACCCAGCGCGAGCGCCCCCTCCACCATGCGCCAAGCCGTGTTGCGTGCGTCCACCGGCACGCGGAAGTCACTTGAGGTGAGCCGCACGCACGTTTCCGTCGCCGGCCGCGCGGCTACTGACACCACATCGTGCAGCGCCAGCGTCTGATAGAGGGTCAGCAGCGAGTGGAATCCGTCCGGTCGCAGAGGCCCGATCGCCAGGCCCAGATTGATCTTCGAAAACGAGCGGACGCGGGTGGCCATCGGTCCATTCTAGTAAACAGCTGCAGTCACTCGTACTTTAACGTCTCGACCGGATCGAGGGACGCCGCGCGATTCGCCGGGCGAGTGCCAAAGACAATGCCCACAATCACCGACGTCGACAGCGCGATCAGCGCCGACCACCACGGCGGAGGCGGAATGGTAAACGGGCTGAAGAACGAGACCACGAGAGGAACCCCAAGCCCGATCAGCGTTCCCACGATGCCGCCCGAAAGTGAAAGAAACACTGCCTCCGTCAGGAACTGCAGCCGGATCTCCCGGCTAGTGGCCCCCAGCGCCTTGCGGATGCCGATCTCGCGAATCCGGAACTCCACGTTAGCCAGCATCGAGTTCATGATGCCGACGCCGGAGACCAGCAGCGTGAAGAACGCCGCAATCAGCAGCACCACCGTCAGCATGTAGGCAATCTGCCCCATCACGTTCAGTACCTGCGTCAGCGTAAACGCATTGTAGACGCTGGTCGGCCGATGCCGGTTACGGATGACCGCCAGGATGCGGTCGCGCGCGATGGGCACGTCCGTGGCGTTCGCCACCGTAAAAAAGATCTGCTTCACCGTATCCGTGCCCTGGAAGTACCGCGCCACCGGGTACGGAATCAGCATCGTCTGATTCGAGATTTCCGATTGTCCGAACGTCTCCGTGCTCTCTTTGAACACGCCAATAATCACAAACGGAATGCCGGAGACCGAGATGCTCTTGCCGATCGCCTCGTCCGGCGACGAGTACAACTCGTTTGCAAACGTGTTTACGATCACCGCGACTTTGGTGTGCGCTGCCGCATCCTGATCGTCGAAGAAGCGCCCGGCCACGCCCTTCAAGTTACGCCCCGTCTTATACTGCGGCGAAACCCCCAGCAGCATGGTGTCCTTCGAAACACCGCTGCCGATCGAGATCCGGTCGTGAAACTCGAGCATCGGCGACGCGGCCACGATCCCGGGCACCTGGTCCAGCACGGCCCCCATGTCTTCTCGCGTCATCGAGTCCGGCGTGCTCGTGTTTTCCGGCCCGGCGACCGTCCCGCCCACGTACTGCATCTCGATCATGTTAGGGCCGATGCCGGAGATGAGGTCGAGCGCGTACTTTCGCCCCGTCAGCCCGACGGCCACGACCAGGATGATCGACGCGGAGCCGATCACCATGCCCAGCATCGTGAGCAGAAAGCGCACCTTCGACGCCCGGAAGCTGTCGATCGCCAGGTGGATCGTCTCGCGAAAGGCGATCGAGGAGGTCGCGCTCGCCAGGGTTGCGTCGAAGCTGAGCGCTCGCACCTCCGGCAGAACTCCGGGTGCCGGCCTTCGCGCCGGTCCTGTCCCGCTTGTGTGCGACTCCGGTGCCAGTCCGCTCTCGGCAGACTTCTCACTGGCAGTCGGATTGGAGGAGACGGTCGGCATCCTTGGTGCAGGGTTAGACGAACTCCAGTATCGCCGCGATGCATCCTTTGGCGCATCGAGCGGTCGGGCCGAATCTCGCCGGGACTCGACGGAGTACGAGAGAATCTTCTCTGCCGGTCAACGGGATTTGCTCTAAACTGCTGTGAGCGGAAGAGTGGCCGAGTGGTTGATGGCTCCAGTCTTGAAAACTGGCGTACCTGAAAGGGTATCGGGGGTTCGAATCCCTCCTCTTCCGCCATCTCTCCCGTCCAACGCTGCGGCACCGACGCAAGACACTCCTTCGTCATGCAAGCAAAAGAGGGGCGAGGAAGAGCAGAGGAAAAAGAGCAGCGGAACGGAACAGGCCAACCAGGGGTCGCCCGCAGCCTGCCGTTCCATTTCTTCTCGGATCTGCTCTCCGCGCGTGTTTCGGTGAAGACACCGCAGAACTCTATCCTCGTCTACGCTCCACCCGGGTGACACCCCGCAATCTATCTTGTTGCGTCCGCGCAACAATCTGCAGCCTGCAACGAAAAAGTGTCGCAAGACTACATCCCTTACCGGAGGTCTCGCCAGGGAGTTGCGAGCTGCTGTTGCCTCTGAGCAACAAAGGACGGTGTTGTAGCATTGCCAAATACGGCATATACCTTCGAGAGGGGAGAACTCTGTAGTTTTTACGTCAGACCACCCGTCTCTCCTCCGCTGAGCATTAGGGGCCAACTCCATGGAAGGTATTGGTGGCAAACTCCGGGCCACGCGGCTCGCCTGCAAACTTACCCTCAGACAGGTGGAGCAGAGCAGTCTCCGCCTTGCCAAGCACTGGCGCAACCCGGCCTACCGGATCTCGGCAAGCTGGCTGCATCGCGTGGAGCGGGAGAACCGGGGACTCTCCGCCACCAAGCTTATTGTGCTTGCCAATGTCTATAGTTTGACTTCGGAACAGATGCTTGCGCTTTGCCCGGCACCCGGTGTCGCGTCTACGCCGCTCGATAACATGTCCGTCCCCAATGCGACGCTCTTGGCGGAAGGTCCGCTTGAACGCCATGCAAAGTTCTGGTTGCCGGATTCTCTCGTCATCGACACACCTCCCCGATCCACCTCGCTCCTGCCTTCGGAGCAGGGAACTCTGCCGGAGCACTTCCGGCGCGGCATCATTGGACGGCAGGATCGGACGCTTGAGCCGATGATCCGCGCCGGCTCCATCGTCCTGATCGACACGCAGAAACGTTCCATTGCCAGCCGCCGGGAGTGGAACCACGAGTTCGATCGGCCCATCTACTTTCTGCTCACCCGCGAGGGTCTCCGGCTTCTGTGAGCTTGACCGCGAAACCGATTGGCTTACGGTTATTCCCCATGCGCTCTCTTTTGCCTCCAATCGACGCTGGCGCTATCGCAAAGAGATTGAGGTGATCGGCACGGTGGTCGCCGCCACCGTCCGGCGTGTCTCCTGAGGCTGGTTATCTCCTTTGCGTCAGAGGGTGCGCTGCAGCTCCGCGAATCCCGGCACTTCCACTCCTTCGTACAGCACCAGCAGACTGCGCGTCATCAGGTAGTAGGTCGCCACTGCCCGCTGCGCATAAAGGGGGAACTGCTCGCGAAGGTGTCCGGTGCGCGAGGCGCCGCGCAGCCTGCTTACGTGCCATTGCACCTCCCGCGCATTGAGCCGGAGCTCTTCGGCAAGCTCGAGCGCCTCCGGATACCAGATTTGCACGTAGGTTGCGAGGTCGACCAGAACATCGCAGTTCTGCTCGAGCGCGGTCAGACCTTCCAGTCCTCCCACCATGTCGAAGATCAGGCTTGGGTCCAGCTCCGCCTGCGGAGGGTTCTCTTCCAGCAGGTCGAGAGCGACTGCGGCAAACTTGTCCCGGTCGATCCGCTTCAGCCGTCCCAGCAAGGCCGGCCAGGTACTCCGGTGGACTCGACGGGCCCGCAGGAGGAAGAACACGGAGACGCTCACAAGAAGGACGACAAAGATCGCGACCGCCAGCAGGAAAGAGAGTTGGGTCATAAGGTGCTCCTGGTCACGCGCATGGTTTGCAGAACGAGTGCGGCTCGCCTCTGTACTTCAAGAAGCTCGTGGTGCAGATGTTCGGGCAGCTTTCGTGGCACAGGCTCCTTGAGAGCAAAGGCCACAATCCAATAGCCGACGCACATCAGATAGAGGCTGATCCGTACGTGGGAGAGAAAAGCGTACGTCGACGAGCTTGGCCCATTGCCGAAGTACGTGTGAGCGGCTTCGGTGAGGATGCCGAACATGGAATACACGCCGAGTCCCTGCGCAAGCCGGGCTACGTGGGTGCGCCACGGCAGGCCCACCGTCACGGACAACGCGACCATGGCGACGAACAGCTCGCTCATCAGGGCGGACGAAAAAAAATTGCCGCGAATCACGAAGGCCAGCCGCAAGGTGCGGGTGGACGGAGTTGCCAGGCGAGTCAGAAGCGACGCCAGGACGACGCTGGCTGCAGCGAGGCCCGCAAAGAAACGCCGTACCTCCGGAGCCCAGACCCCCATGGGCCGGAAAACATGCGCCGCCACCTCGTAGATGACCGCCAGCTGGAGCGCAACATCGAGCATGCCGAACGTCCAGTAGGCGTAGAAGTAGCTTTCCGACGATCCGAATCGCAGTGTGCTGTAGAGGATGCCGGTGCGAAGAATATTGACGGCGATGAGTGTGGTAAATACGGGAAATGAGCCTGCTCGCCGGCGGAAAAGAAGTACGGCCAGAAGCGCACAGTGCTCAGAAAAACCGGCGGCCCAAAGGAGACGATCGAGGGTTGTGAGATGCATCCGTCTCCTCCGGGCCGGGCTCGCAGTGGCGACGCCAGTCTACCGCAGAGAGGCAGAGCCTGGGACGGCCACCGCCGGAGTCGGAACAGAACCTGGCATGGCATTGCTTGAGGGTTCGCCGGTCGGTTCAGGATCGCTGCCCGTGACCACGTCGCCGGGCATGGGCAGGTCAGGACCCTGGGCATAGAGCCTGCTGAGAGGAGCGACCAGGATGGTGAGGAGGAGGAGGAGCGAAAGGGCAAGGCGAGGGGCAGAGGTCTGGATCACGGGGCGAATCTCCTTTAGCAGCGTGTAACGTTGCTGGGGTGGAGATTAGGGTTGAGCACCGCTCTTTGGTTCAGATCTTGAACGAGGTTTGCCTATCCGAAAAGGCCGGTCCGCCGCTCTTCTGCCGTCTGGAGAAATGAACAGAAGAAAGATCGGGACGCGTCTTACACATCTATTCTTTGATTGCGAATACGCAACGATAGCCCCTAGAATCAGCAGTCATGGCGGAGATGCTGCGCACCAACACAGTCGAGATCATGCCCTCGGTGGATGCAAGGGACCTCCAGGTACGGGAGATGCTCCTGGCCGTCCTGCGTTCGCTTGTCGACGAACCGGATGCTGTCGAACTGCTGCACATCTCGGGGGCCGACGGGCTGGCGTTTCAGGTACGCTCCGCCGCCAACGATATTGGCAAGCTGATCGGGAAAAGCGGCCGAACCGCACGCGCCATCCGCACCATCCTGAGCGGAAGCGCCGCCAAGAATGGACGCAGGTACAGTCTGGATATCACCCACCACGAGGCAAAGTAGGCCGGGGAACGCGAGTACCGAGGTTTGCGCGGCTTCACCTTGGTTCTGCCGCGACGTGGGTGGGTTCTCGCCTGCGCCGATCTGCACGGGCCAGAGATCGTTCGCGGTTCCGTCCCGAAAGCGACAACTTTCAACGTACATCTCACTTTGTTCCCAGCTTGCCAGCCGAACCGCTTAGAATGGTCCCGACCCCGTTCGCTCCGAGTCATCGCCGTGGAACAACGCTTATGCCTGCTCAGCCGATCATTGTCGTGTACGGACACGATCCAACCCTGTTGGACACGCGTACCTGGGTGCTGGAGAGAGCGGGATACCGGGTGTTGCAGGCCTCGCAGTTTTCGGAGTTGGAGCAGGCTGCCGACAGTCTCTCCGTGGATTTGGTGGTGATGTGCCATACGCTCACTCCACAACAGTGTGAGGAGGCCCGGGCCTCTCTGCAGAGGCAGCAACCCGCGACCAAACGTCTCCTTATCACGACCAACCGTCTTTTCTCACTTCAAGCGATGGGAGAGCCTGTGATCAGTGCGTTCGACGGCCCGCGAGCCCTGATCGACGTGATCGAAAAGGTGCTGTCCGCGAAGGATTGAAGGCGGCATCTAGGCGTTGCGGCCGGAAATCGCATCTCAATTGCAGCCTTGGTCGGAGTCTCCCTCCGGTAAGTAGCGAGGAGCACGATGGATCGAGAGAGCTTGGAACTGGATCGAAGGCCAAGTTCATCGCGTGGGGGAACCCGTACTTCGAAGCCGGATCAGCGCCGCAACGCCGGTCTGGTTGCGCTTCAAATGCTGCATGAAATGCGCACTCCGCTCGAGGCGCTCGGCTACCTCATCTATCTTGCCGGAGAGCAAGCCGGAGAGCCGGAACAGGTAGGGCGGTACATGCAGCTGGCGGAAGCGCAGATGGCCACCCTGAGCCGGATCGCTGGTCAGACCTTACACTTCGCAGAGCTCTCCGATGGTCCTACCTCGATCGACCTTGTCGATCTTGCCGAGGCCGCCCTGCTGCTTCATCAGCAAACGATCGAATCGAAGCAGATTCACCTGGTCAAGGATCTTCCCAAAGGGCTCCTGGCAGGTGTCTACCGCGGCCAGATGCTGCACGTCCTCTCGAACCTGATCGTCAACTCCCTTGAAAGCATGGATCCCCAAGGCACGCTCTCGATACGCCTGCGGAAGCGTCGCGATGGCCTCCACCTGATGGTGGTGGACACCGGCCGCGGCATCGCTCGTGAGCACCAGGAGCGGGTCTTTGAACCGTTCTTTTCGACAAAAGAAAAGACCGGCGCGGGCATCGGTCTAGCGCTCGCTCGGCAGATCGTGGAAGATCACCACGGAAAGCTGTCGATGCGCAGCAGCACCCGCGCGGGTCGCACCGGAACCGCATTCAAGATCAATCTCCCGGTCTCCGCGGAGAACGGCTGACGGCGATCTACCCGTGCTTCCGGATGGCCTCGCGGCCTTGTTCAACTGCTTCGGGCTTGAAGGGCGTCAGGTGGTGGACCTCGGCCGCGTGCTTCTCGATCTGCGGCAGCATCTCCTCTTCCGACTTCCCTTCCAGCTCCCAGGTGCAGTCGTAGCCTACGTCCTTGCAGTGGAAGTGCTTCTGTTGCTCCATCGGCCACCTCTGGTGGTCAGATGCAGCATCGGCGCTGCGGGCTGGCAAGGGCGTCTCCGGCAATGGCCCGGCTCCGGCCTATTCCCGCGATAGAACCACTCTATCCAGCGAGATTCATATTGTGTTCACCCGGATCAACCGATAGGGTTGTCCTCATACCCGTCCTCCGTACTTCCAGTTAGGCCAGGAGCAGACCATCGCTTCCTCTGGACAACCACGACCGCGTGAACACCGACACGAGGCGATCGCAGCTTCTGGCTCGATTGCACCCTCTTCCTCGGCAACAACGAGCGCGCGCGAACAGCATTCGAGAGACCCAGGTACCCACACTATGAGAACTTTTCCCCGCACCCGCTTCGTCCCGCTGATGCTCGTAGCCTCAGCCCTCGCACCAGCGGCTCTTCATGCCCAGCAGACCCAGGCCTCGCTCACCGGCCAGGTGCTCGACCCCCAGGGAGCCTCCGTTCCCGGCGCCGCGGTCACCATCACCAACACCGACACTGCCATCGAACGCACGGTGCAGACCAACTCCGGCGGCCGCTACACCGTCACCAATCTGAATCCCGGTCCTTACAAGGTCACCGTCAAGGCCTCCGGCTTTACGGAGAAAGTTTTATCCGGCATCGTGCTTCAGGTCGGCCAGGACGAGGGCCTCGATGTGCCTTTGTCGCTCGGCTCGGAGAGCACCGTCGTTGAAGTGACCGCCGCTGCCGCCGTCACCGACACCGAAAGCGCCTCCCAGGGTACGGTCATTGACAACAAAGAAGTGGTCGAGCTCCCTCTCAACCAGCGGACCTTCTACAGTCTTGCTACCCTTTCGCCCGCGGCCTATCTCCCCGGGCAGTCCTCCACACTTGGGTTCCGCGGAGGCTTCAACGTCGCCGGCAACAACGAGACCGCCAATACCTTCACCATCAACGGCATCGACGACAACGACCAGAACGTCATGGCGCCCTCCTTACGGCCCTCCCTCGAAGCCATCCACGAGTTCCACCTCCTCTACGGCGTCATCAAGGACCGCACCTTCTTCTTCCTCAGCTACGAAGGTCTGCGCCTCGCCCAGCCCACCGTCCTCAACACCACCGTCCCCAATCCCGCCTTCCTCAATGGCGACTTCAGCTCCGTCTGTACCGGAGGCTTCACCGCCGGCATCTGCAACACCGCCAGCCAGCAGCTCAAGAATCCCGCCACCGGCGTGAACTATATCAATAACCAAATCCCCACCGGCACCTTCGATCCCATCGGCCGCTACATTCTGCAGCAGTACCCCGCACCCAACCCGGGTCAATCCGCCAGCTTAGCCGTCCAGAAGTACACCTTTAACGAGGAGCGGCTCGAGAATCTGGACGAAGGCTCCGCGCGCGTCGATCACAAGTTCTCCGACAAGGATTCATTGCTGCTGCAGTACAACTACTTCAACGACCCCTCCTTCGAGCCTTCGCTCTCCCTCTGCTCTTCCGGTGCCATCCCGGGCTCAGGCTGCACCCAGAACCAGATCTCGACCCTCGGCAGCATCAACGAAACCCACATCTTCAGCTCGCACTGGCTGAACGAAATTCGCCTTGGCTTCGATCGCCTCGAGCAGCCCCGTATCGGCCAGGATGACAGCATCACCACCGCCCCTAAGGTTCCCGGAGCATTCTCCGATTCCCACATTCCCGCCAATCTCCTCGGCGGCTCACCCTCCTCCTCCGTCACCGGATACGCCTCAGTCCACCCTTACGGGAATCTCCCTCAGCATCGCTACGCTGACCACTGACACCTCGTCGATAACGTCAGCTGGTCCCACGGTTCGCATAACGTCAAGGTGGGCATCAATCTCCTTCAGGCTCGCTATTCCGACCTTTACGTCGCCGACGCCACCGGCGTCTTCTCCTTCACCGGGGTCGTCGGCTCCACCAAGAACCTGACCACCGGCAACTCAGCCGCCGACCTCGCCCTGGGCTACGCCGCCACCGCTACCCGCAGCCCGACCGCGCCCGACATCCACGTTCGCTACAACTCCATCGGCGCCTTCGTGCAGGATGATTGGAAGGTCACCCCGCACCTCACGTTGAATCTCGGCGTCCGCTACGAGGACTTCCTCCCCATCCACGACACCCGCAACATCCTCTCCAACTGGCTGGCGCCCACCGCCGCCAACCCCGCCGGCACCATCGAGGTCGCCGGACTCAACGGCACCCCAACCAGCGTCTTCAACAACGACACCAACAATTGGGAGCCACGCATCGGCCTCTCCTACCAGCCCTTCGGCTCGGATAAGACCGTCTTTCACGCCTCCTACGGCATCTTCTATAACTCGCCCGCCATCGGCAACGGTGTCGACCTCTCCCTGGGCCTCAACCCACCCTTTCGTCTTGCGCAGAGCTTCAACAGCACGCCCACCGCCCAAGCCGTGCTCAGCACCAATCCCTTCCCCGTCGTCGCCGGGTCAACGCCTGACGGCACCCAGGCCCGTCCCTTCACCAGCGTCGCTCCCACTGGCATCGATCCAAACTTCCGCACGCTCTACCTCGATGAGTGGGGCATGTCGATCGACCAGCAGCTCACCTCCACCATCGGTATCACCATCGGCTACATCGCCAACGCCGGGGTAAAAATACCCCGCCTCATCGAGCCCAACCAGTACATCAATCCGGTCGTCACGCTGACCAACGGACAACCAACGGGTGTGACTTCCACCAAGCCCATCGCCGGCACCGCAGGACCCGTACCTAATCCTCTCCTCACCTCCGTGCAGCCCAACGCCAACAACTACTACCAGTGGGGCAACATCACCGAGTACATCAGCTCGGGCCACTCTAGCTATAACGCCTTGACCGTCAAGGCCCAGAAAAACCTCGGCAACGGCGTCAGCTTCATCCTTGCCTACACCTGGGCCCACTCCATCGATAACGCCCCCGGCTACGCTAGCACCAGTCAGGCCTCCTCCGGCACTCCGCAGAACTCCCTCAACCTGCAGGGCGAAAAGGGAACCTCCGACTTCAACGTCACCAACCGCATCGCGCTCAGCCCCGTCATCGAGCTTCCCTTCGGCGCCAACAAACCCTTCCTCAACCAGGGCTTCGCCTCGCACGTCCTCGGTGGATTCCAGCTCTCCGGCATCTACCAGTACGACTCGGGACGCCCCTTCACCGTCAGCTCCTCGCAGAACCGCTCCGGTTCCGTCTACGGCGCGGACCGGCCCAACGTCATCGCCAACCCCAACACTGGCCCCAAGACGGTCAGTCAGTGGTTCAACACCGCCGCCTTCGTCGTCAACAACTGGGGAACCTTCGGCAACGAGGCGCGCAACGCAGTCGTCGGACCCGACTTCTCACAACTTGACGTCGCCATCCAGCGCGTCTTCGCGGTCGGCGAGCGCTACTCGGTCGCCCTCCGCTTCGAGTCGTTCGACGTCATGAACAAGCCCAACTTCCTCAACCCGCTCGGCACCGGAACCGGCAACTACCAGGCGCAAACCACCGCGCAAGGCTCCCTGCCCAT
This sequence comes from uncultured Acidobacteriaceae bacterium, assembly GCA_964249905.1. GTDB lineage: Bacteria > Acidobacteriota > Terriglobia > Terriglobales > Acidobacteriaceae > Edaphobacter. The sequence continues at coordinate 2,362 of CAXUEE010000100.1, read as the reverse complement.
CACGCCCCAGACGAGCGCCACCAACACCTTCGGCCAGCTCACCCAGGCCAACGATCCACGCTCCATGCAGTTCAGCGGCAAGTTCATCTTTTAGGCAGATCACGTTCTTGCTGGGCAGGAAAGATTCCGTTCAGTGTCGCATCTTTGGGTTGTCGGCCTGACAAGCACAAGCAGATCCTCCGCCTTGGCGAAGGATGACAACGAATGTGTGGAGGCCTCATTCTTCACTCGCGATTTCTCTTCAGCGAACACTCTGGTAGCGACTGAAAGGGTCGTTCACAGTGGTGTGGCGCTAGGGTTCGGTCGGAGGTGGAACAGTGCCTTGGTGGATGTCGATGTCGAGGTGCGTGGTGCGGACCATGATCCTGGCGGCGCCGCCCCGGACTGTTCCCTGCACAAGCTGACTGCCGTTCTGGGTGGTGGGATCGAGGCCCAGGTCGGTGTCGATACGGCCTCCGCGGGTAGCGGCGTCCAGGGTTAGGCCGGCATGCTCGGGAACGGTGAGGGCAACGGCTCCGTCACGGTTCTGGACGTCGATGTTGCCCAGCGGGGCGGAACTGTTGATGCTGACCGTGCCCCTGCTGTTGATCACCGAGACGTCGCCGGCGACCCGATCGAAGGAGATGTTGCGGCTGGACGTGTGCAGCGAAAGCGGACCGAGGATCTCGCTCCCGGTAAGCGCTGACTCCGGACTGATGTCGATCTGCCCAAGCAGCTGGCCCAGGGTGAGCTGAGTCCGGTGTGTGCGGAAGGCGACTGGTCCGTACAGACGCTCCAGGTGAGTGTTGCCGGAGAATTCGCCTTCCAGGCTTACCTGCCCATGCACGTCGGAAAGGCTGAGATCCTGGGCGCGGCCGTGCACGAGCACCGCCCCGGTAATGTCTTTGCAGCTGATATCCCCGTGATCGGCAGTGATGGTAATGGGAGCGCGGAGAGCGGAGACGTCCACCGAGCCATGCTGGGCATTGAGCGAGGCCGGGCCGGAGTTGGGAAGGGTGATCGTCAGGTCGGCGGAGGCCCCGACAAGCTTCGGGATGGAGAGCTGGAGAATTCCTCCGGAGAGGGAGATCTGTGGGTCGAGCTGCTGCTCTTCCTGGGTGGCGTCGGCGTCGGAGTCAGTGTAGATCTGCTTGTTGACGACGATATGGATCTGCCCATCCTCGGCGGCGCCGATGAGGGTGATAGTTCCGTGAGGGTTGTCGACAGCGAGACGGGTTCCAGCAGGAAAGGCGGTATCCACGATTTTGGTAGATTCGTGCTTCTGGGCGAGCAGCTCCTCAAAGTCGCCCAGGCCGAGGTGGACGTCGTTGCCGAAGAGACTGCGGGCCTGGTGAACGCTGTGAATGCTTGTCCCGAAAAGGGCGAGAGCGAGAAGAAGAAGGGTGGCTCCGGCCCCGAGACGCCGAGGCACGGCGGCTGTGGTGCCCGTCGTCAGGAAGAAGTCGCAAGCCCACTCGACCAGCAGAAAAAGGCCGGCAAAAAGAAAGAGCAGCGGCCACCAGCGGCCGTACCAGAAGAGAAAGGAGGCCAGTGGAGGGTGGCCTGCGCGGACCAGAAGGGCTACGAGGCCGAAGGTGAGCAGAAGCAGCGGAGCCAGCAGAGAGCTGCGGCGCAGATTTCGCCGTTGCTGATCCTGGAGAGAGCGGGCCTGTTTGCGGAGGGCGCGCTCTCCATTCCCTTGAGCGCGCCGTTGTCTGCGCTCGGAGCGTTCCTGGCGACGTTCGGCCCGGACCTGGTCGCGTGAGCTGCCGGCGACAGGCGAACCGGACGGTGGCGGCGAGAACCCGGCCATCAGCGCCCTTCCCGAAAGCTGGGTCCGGGTTGCTGGGAGAAGTCAGACGCCAGAGGTGGCGCGGGCGGCATGGGAGGAAGAGAAACCGAAGCTGGAACAGTGCGTTTTAGCAGAAGCAGAACCCCGGCGAAGATGATGATCCAGGGCCAGCTGTAGGACCAGCGCAGAAGCCTGAGCGCATCCAGCAGTACCAGGGTGCCGATGAGCATCAGCCAGGCTGCGGGGGTCAGCGCAGAAAGGGTGCGGAGACGGTAGTTGGAGGCGTTGAGCGGATGCCGGAGAGCTTCTGTGCTGGTGAAGCGGCGGGTAAAGACCCAGGCCCCAAGGCCGATCAGCCCAAAGCCGACCAGGACGTGTCCGGAAACATTATGAAAGATGCCCGTGGTGCCGAGCAGGAAAACAGTGCCGAGGACCATGAGCCCGATAGCCGCAGCGGGGAAGCGGCTGGCCGGGACCGGTGCGAGCGGCGGCGCTTCGATATGCGGGCCGTACGGCGGGGCGGCGGACAGCGGCTGCGTCGGAGGCTGGGGAGGCGTGAACTGGGAGTTCCACGCCTCAGCATAGGTCGGT
>CAXUEE010000099.1:0-12869 GCA_964249905.1 uncultured Acidobacteriaceae bacterium | reverse complement strand
ACCCGAAAACCCATGAACGCGACGCAAGCTCCAGATAGTTCAACAAACTCCTAAAAGCGCGCATCGTTGCAGCCAAACTACGACTCTCAGGTGCGCGTGCCGAAAGGCTTCCCAGCCTCAACCTGAATGGAAGCTGGTCTGAGGAGGGCAACCGACCGGATAACACGATACCGGTGTACGAGTATCAGGCATCGCTTTCGGTCCCAGTGTTCACCGGCGGTCGAATTCGCTCGGAGATTGCAAGTTCCTCGTCAGAAATCGACAGACTACAGCTGGAGATGACCGAGTTGCAGAATCGCATTGCGTTGGAGGTCAAGACCGCTTCCACTCGTATGGCGGCGGCGTTGCAAGAGGTCGCCGTTGCGAACAGTGGTTTGGAACTAGCAAAGCAAGAGGTCACAGAGGCTCAGGATCGCTTCGCGGCTGGAGCCAGCGACAACGTCGAAGTGGTGACAGCGCAGGATGCGCTTGCCGGGTCGTATCGCGACCACATCCAGGCCTTGTACGAGGTCAATCAAGCTCGAGCGGATCTTTCGCGCGCAGGGGGAAAGCTGGAAGCTGTCTACGAACACTAAAAGGCATCATCCCTGCACCTACTCGCTTCATTCAAGGAGAACTGCTGGGCGGACACTATCCTTGCCTTTTCCCTAAGGATCACAAGGCAACGATTGAAGAAGCATCGTGCTTATGGCGTCTATCTGCTCTTTCGTGGTCCCATCAATGCCTTGAACTCCCAGACCGGCGAGAAACGTGAGCACATATCGTGCCAGATCGCCGGGGTCAGTTTCGAGTGGCAGGTCGCCGGTACATTGCGCCTTGACGAAACGCTCTACCAAAGCGTCTTCAGATGTTTGCCGGAATGCGGCAAGTGCCTGCTTTGCGGACTCTGCTCCCTTGCCAACTGCGAGCGCAGCTTGCGTGACCAGGCAGCCTTTCGGATTGCTTGGGTTTGTTAGTAGGTCTGCCGCACCCCTTAGCAAGGATTCGATCACTCGACGAGACGTGGGTTCCTGCAAGGCTTGCTGTAGGTAGAAGGCAGGTCCCTCTTGGTAGCGCAGCAGCACCTGCCGGAAGATCGCATCTTTGTCGCCATAGATCGTATAAAGGCTGGAACGGTTGATACCCATCGCGCAGGTGAGATCGCCAATGCTGGTGCCTTCGTAACCCTTTTCCCAGAACACACGCATGGCGGCTTCAAGGGCGCCTTCATGGACGAAGGCCCGTGGTCTACCTGTTTTTTTTCTCGGCTCCGCTTCAGTCGACATAGGCATTGGATGTAGCTTCTGGAACGAGAATCCACAATTTGCGTCCTTTTGGAATATGCTTACATCTGAAACGTGCGGTTCAGAACCGCCAAAGGGTGGTGTATGGCAGGCAAATTGGAGAATAGAATCGCGCTCGTCACGGGCGGCAATTCAGGCATCGGTCTCGCGACGGCGAAGCGATTCATAAACGAGGGCGCTTACGTTTACATCACCGGCCGTCGTGAGGCAGAACTCAAAGCTGCAGAAGACACGTTGGGCATCCAAGCCAAGGCTATCCGTGCCGACGTCAGCAACCTTGCCGATCTCGACGCGCTCTACGCGCAAATCAAGAGCGAAAAGGGGCGCCTCGACGTGCTGTTCGCGAATGCCGGCGTTGGATCGTTTGTGCCGCTGGGGCATATCACGGAAGAACAATACGATCAAACCTTCGACATCAACGTGAAGGGTATTCTTTTCACCGTTCAGAAAGCGTTGTCCCTCATGCCGGATGGTAGCGCGATCATTCTGGACGCCTCCTTGGCCTCGGTCAAGGGCTCCCCAGCCTTCAGTGTCTACTCGGCGACCAAGGCTGCTATCCGCTCATTTGCACGCTGTTGGACAAGCGATCTGAAGGCCCGCAAGATCCGAGTAAATGTAGTCAGCCCCGGTCCCATCGACACGCCAGGAGCCCGTGGCCTGGTAAACACGGAGGAGGAACAGAAGGCATTCTACGACCAGATGACGACCATGATCCCCCTCGGCCGCATGGGCGAAGCCGACGAGGTCGCTAAAGCAGTAGTCTTCCTTGCTTCGGCAGATGCCAGCTTTATCGCGGGAATCGAGTTGTTCGTGGACGGGGGCACCGGCCAGATCTAACAAGCGAAAGGGGCGGGCCCCTATAGCCGCCCCCTTAAAGCTCCACTTAGACCAGAAGACGAAACAGCGATCATGATGCTGTTTGGCATCAATCCACGGTTGTTCCTCGTGATTAGAGCGTCCTCACCACTCACGCCAACCTGGAATCGAGCATCTCAACGAGAGCTCGCACATCGCGGCGCGGCGGACGGCCGAACCAGCGTGCGTACTCGCGGCTGAACTGCGAAGCACTCTCATAACCCACCTGAGAAGCGGCGATCTCGACGCTGCAGCCATTCGCAAGCATCAGCTTGCGCGCTTCCAGCAGCCGCAGCTGCTTTTGATACTGGAGCGGGCTCATCGCTGTAGTCGATTTAAACTGGCGATGGAACGTCGCTGCGCTCATCCCCGCAAGTGCCGCCAGCTCATCCACCCGCACCGGCTCGGCGAAACGCGTCTTCAACTCCGTGATCGCGGCGGCCATGCGATCCTCATGGTTTCCCACCGTCGCCATGCGCAGCATCTGTGCCCCGCCCGGCCCGGCGAGCAGCCAGTAGCACAGCTCGCGTTCCATGCCTGGATAAAGCATCGGAATTGCCTCAGGCGAATCGAGCAGGCGCATGGATCGGCGCAGGCAGTCCAGCGCTCCCGAACTGAGATCGACAACGCAAACGCCCGCCGGAGTATCCATCGCTGAAGTGGCCTGGGTCTGTTTGCGCGGTGGCATCTGCTCCGCCAGCTCGTGAAGAACCCCAAGATTCAGTTGAATGACGAATCCGAGAAACGGCTCGCTGGGACTGGCCTGGGAGACCGCTCCGCGCGACGGCATGTCCAAGGTGATGACCACCGCCTGCCCCGCGCCATATTCATAGCGGCGTTCTCCAAAGGCCGCCCACTTTGCGCCCTGCACAGCGATACAAAGCGACGGCCGGAACAACCGACAGCTGGGTGACTTCGGCCGGTCAGACCGCAGAATTATAAGGCCGTCGATCGCGGTAGCGTGCGGGTTGGCAGCTCCGCGCGCGTCCGTGTAAGTCCGCAACTGCCGCGCAAGATCCTCAAGATAGCCGCTTCGCAGCTCCTGCTCCGCAATCATGCGATTCAGTGTACGTGAGAGGAATGGGCAGGAAAATGCGACGCCTCACCATTTCCCCTGCGGCTCGCGCCGCCTAGTCTGAACGAGTGAGTCAGGAGGAAGCATGTCGCAAGAAACGTACACTCAGAACAGGATCGCGATCGTCACCGGAGGCAGCCGAGGCATCGGTCGGAGCACCGTCGAAAGCCTCGCGCGGCAAGGCGTTCGCGTGATCTTCACCTTCCACAGCCACCGCGAGCACGCCGACGCCGTCGTTGCCGCGGCAAAGCAACTCGGGGCCGAGGCCTTTGCCCTGCAGCTCGACACAGGCAAGATTGCAGACTTCGACGCCTTCGCCGACAGCGTGCGCGGCATCCTGAAGCGACTTGGCGTGGAGCGTTTCGATTACATGGTCAACAACGCCGGAAACAACCATCACAACATGCCGCTCGAAAGCGTCACCGAAGAGGAGATGGACAGCATCTACAACGTCCACTTCAAGGGCGTGCTCTTTCTTACGCAAAAGCTGTTGCCGCTCATCAAGGACGGTGGCCGCATCGTGAACGTCTCGACCACCCGTACCCGCCTATCCAGCCGGGGCGGCGCGGCGTATGCCTCGATGAAGGGTGCGGTGGACGTACTCTCGCGTCACATGGCAACAGAGCTTGGCCCTCGCCGCATCACTGTAAACGTCATCGCCCCGGGCGCGGTGGCCACCGACTTCAGTGGCGGCATCGTGCGCGACAATCCCGAGGTGAACAAGATGGTTGCCACTCACACAGCGCTGGGCCGTGTGGCCGGGGCAGAGGATATCGGGCCGGCAATCGCCTCGCTACTGGCCGACAACAACGGCTGGGTGAACGGACAGCGGATCGAGGTGAACGGCGGCGTGATGATGTAATGCCTGAGGTATCGCCTGGTTCGAAGGCTAGACAGCTCACATCTCCCTAAGAACGTTGGCGCAGATTGGAAGCGGACCGAAACCAAGCTGCCCGCGTGAAATGCGCGGTTATGGACCGCAACCGAGGTGATCCGGCGAACCTGTTCGAACCACTTAACGAAACAGCCGATGGCGCGCCGAAGCGGTGCACCGCAACGGAATACCGACTAGGTGCTTAGTCCCAGCATATGGTGGCGGTCGGTCGAGCGATACAAGATAGCTAAAAGAGCCTGAAGCTTTGCAGAATGAGTAGCGTTCATCGCTTACTGCCCGCCAAGTTGCGGCGCATCGCCGTCGTTCTCAAATGCGAAAAAGATGCTTTCTGTCGCCGCCATACGTGCGCTTTTGTACGGGGCATACTCAGGTGAGTTCAGGAACCCTTTGATCGCCTCCATGGATGGAAACGTGAAAATGACAACCGAAGCTGGGGAAGGCGCGCCGCCTTCAACGACCTCCACCGCGTTTGGAACCACCTTCGAAAGCCCCAAGTACTTCCCTCCGTAGCTGTGAATGATGCGGGGTACGTCTGCTTGATAGTCGGCTAACCAATCCATCTTGTGCGGCGTTACGAATGCGATCAGGTACGCGGGCATAGTGGGCTCCTTGGACGCTAAACGACAATGACCCATGAACAGCCACGCATGTAGCACCTGCTACATACTAGCAAACTCATGTAACGTCCGCTACATTCAAACGTATGAAGGTGCGCGACCAGCGTCGAAACAATGCCATCGAGCGCATGGCAGACCATGTTCTGGCGAACGGTCTTGGCGCCGCGACCCTGCGGCCGCTCGCAGCGGCAGCAGGTACCAGCGATCGCATGTTGCTCTACTACTTCACCGACAAAAACGAGATCCTGTCCATTACGCTGCACCGAGTCGCGGAACGCCTGCTCAGGTCGCTGGATGAAGCTGTGCCAGCCGGAAAGCCTCGTCCCTTTCATATCTTGCTGGAAGAAGTTTGGCCGGTTTTGGCTTCGGACCAACTCAAAGCCTTCATGCCTCTCTGGCTAGATCTAGCAGCAGGCGCAGCCCGTGGTCTTGAACCCCATCTTCACATCGGGGGGCAAATCGCTGATGGATTTCTAGCGTGGGTGACAAGTCGTCTTAAGGTCCGAACGCGGGGAGATCACGCAGCATCCGCGGCACTCTTCCTCGCGTCCATCGAAGGGTTGTATATGCTCGAAGCTATCGGTCGTCCCGGCATCGCAGTGTCCGCCGCGGCCGAGCTGGCAAATGCGGTTGCGCATCAGGCCTGATTCTGTTTAGGCACGTTCGCAAGAGAAGTTAGTTTGGACCCACTGGTAATAGCGGCAATATTTCCATTGGAAAGGCTTCTCTCGCCGACACACGAATAAGTAACCTCTGGGAAAGATAGCCAATCCATCGCTTAGCTTGATTCATCCATTCTTGCGGAAGAAAGGGAGAGGTGTTCAAATCTAGGGATTGCGCCGCTTCCTTTCCATCGTCTTGCTGGTCGTGCTTGGACTCACCGTCCTCTCACCCCTACTCGCCCTCGGCCAGGACACCGAATCGGGCTTGCCGGCCTGCTGTCGACGCACCGGAAAGCACCATTGCAGCATGAAGGGAATGGAACAGCCCAACGCAGGTGAACACGGCCGCAGTTTCGCCGCGCTGTCGGAGAAATGCCCATGCCCTCCAGGCGCGATAGCGGCCGTGAATCCGACAAGCTTCGCTGTTCCTCCATCCGCTTCGGTCTACGCCGTTTTGCTGAGTCATCCCTGCGGCGTCGCTCAGACCGAGTCGAAGTGGCGCATCTCCCGCGACCGGTCCCGCCAGAAGCGCGGTCCTCCCAGTAGTCTTCGCTCCTAAAAGACCTACAGCGTCAGCCCTGACACGAGTTCTCGGACAGCGTTGGGCGATGATGCTGAAATCAGGAGTTGAAGAACCTTGGCGCGCTCCTCGCGGCCACGGTTCTGGGTGCAAAGCCGGAGGTCTACCCCTTCCGCACAATGAGACCAATATGAATCGTCGTTCCTTCGGGAAAAACGTCGGAAGCGCACTTGCCGCATCGCTGCTTTCAGAGAAAGCCTTCGCTCAGAGTGGAGCACAAACTCACACGACTGCCGCCACTCCCGAAACTGGTCAGCCACACTCTTCTGTTCCATCGGGTCCGCCGCAGCAGATCGGTATGCTGATGTATCCCGGTATGGTCGGCCTCGACTTCGTCGGCCCGCACACTTTTCTTGCGGGCTTGATGAACGTCAATGTGCATCTCCTCTGGAAAACGCTGGACGTGATCAACGCCGAGCGTGGACTTCGCTTCCTTCCGGATACGAAGCTCGTCGATTGCCCGAAAGATCTGGATGTTCTCTTTGTCCCCGGTGGAACGCCGGGTACCGTCGCCATGATGAAAGACGATCAGGTTCTCGAGTTTCTTGCGGACCGAGGCAGCCGCGCCCGCTTCGTCACCAGCGTTTGCACCGGCTCACTGGTTTTGGGAGCCGCCGGCCTGCTGAAGGGTTATCGTGCCACCTCCCATTGGGCGAAGCGTGACCTGCTGCCACTGCTCGGAGCGACACCGGTCGCGAACCGCATCGTCGAAGACCGGAACCGCATCACAGGCGCCGGCGTCACCTCCGGCATCGACTTCGGTCTGCTGCTCTCTTCGCGGATGCGCGACAGCGAGTTTGCACAGATGCAACAGCTGATGAACGAGTATGACCCTCATCCGCCCTTCCACGCAGGGACACCTGAAGAGGCTGGACCCGCTCTGACGGAGCACCTCAGCACACTCCTGTCTGCCGGCCACGAAGAGGCTCGGCAGGCTGCCCTCCAGGCGCGAAAGCGGCTCGGTCTGGCCTGAGCGTGATGCTCGCGCAAAGACCTTGGACGGCTCGCCTCTGGCGCTCTTGCGCTTCCATTCTGCTCGTCTTCTTTTTGGTCGGGTTGCTCCTGCCCGTTCTTAGCGCCGCCCAAGTTGACGATGCATCGCTGCCGGCATGCTGCCGCGCCCATGGAAAACATAACTGTCCCATGGGCGCGGGCGTCCGTCAGCACACCAGCGACGAGCCAACGATTGCGCAGTTGAGTGAGCGGTGCCCCTGCAGCCCCTCCGCCCCGGCAAGTACGCATGGCGAAACTTTCGACCCCGGCTTCCTCGATCTCTCATTCCTCGCGCTCTACTCCGCCAGCCGCGCCTCACGTCCTCACCCCGAGACCAGGAAACATCCTGTATTTGACCGCTCCAAGCAGAAGCGAGGTCCGCCGCCAACCTTCCTCCCCGCCTAAGGCCGAAACCAAGCCCGCGCGCGTCGAGCGTGCCGCGCCGTTCCAGGAGGAATTGTGAATCGAACGACACTGCTTACCCTTTTCTTCATTGTGCTCGTCCATGCGTCCGCCATCAGCGCCCAGGAAACACTGACAACGGCATCCATCGCCGGACGTGTCACGGACTCGTTGGGAGCCTTGCTCCGCAACGCGGAAGTCAGCACAACACAACTTTCCACCAATCAAGTCCAGACCACACACACTGATTTGCAAGGACGTTTCCGCCTGCCTTATCTGCCTGTTGGTCGTTATGCCATCACCGCCACGGCGCCGGGCTTTGCCGGATCAAAAAGCGAAGTCCAGCTCACGGTCGGGTCGGCTTTCGACGTTTCTTTCGTCCTTGCTGTGGGCTCGAGCAAGACCTTCGTAAATGTGTTGGCCGAGGCTCCGATTGTGGAGCTGAATCGCAGCCAAATTGCCGAAACGATCAGTGAAAACGAGTCCACGAACCTGCCCTTCAACGGGCGCAACTACCTCGACCTCGCCTTGCTCGTGCCCGGCGTATCGCCCACCAATACAGCCAGTGTCCAGACGTTTGCGGAAACATCTCCTGTCCTCGGCCAGGGGTACTCCATCAACAGTCAGCGGAACTTCTCGAACGGCTTCATCGTCGACGGGCTCTCTGCCAATGACGACGCCGCGGGCCTCGCCGGCAACGTCTACGGACTGGACGTGATCCGAGAGTTCCAGGTTGTCACCTCAGGCGCTCAGGCCGAGTTCGGACGAGCGCTCGGCGGCTACTTCAACATCATTACCAAGAGCGGGAGCAACGAGGTCCACGGCGATCTCTACGGCTTTCTGCGCAATCAGCGGCTCAACGCAGACAATGCGCTCTCCGGCGGCAAGCTCCCCCTGACGCAAGGTCAGTATGGCGGCAGCTTATCGGGGCCGCTCAAGCACGATCGCACCTTCGCCTACGCGAACTTCGAACAGCGTCGCTTGAACACAGACGGCATCGTGACGATCACGCCTGCCAATGCAGCCATCATCGACGCTCGCCTGCAGGCTGTCGGATATCAGGCGCCGCTCCTCACGATCGGAACCGGGCCGGCGACGCTCTATCCCACAACCGTCCACACAACCAACGGCTTCGGCCGCATCGATCATCAGTTCAGCAGCCGCGACCAACTGAATGTCCGCTACAGCAACTACCGGCTGGACAGCATCAACGCGCGAGGTGTTGGAGGCCTCGGAGCCGTCAGCTATGGAACCGCCGTTCAGGACGTGAATCACACCGTAGCCCTGAGTAATATCGCCACACTCTCGCCCCGGACCTTCAACGAGACCCGCTTCCAGTTCACCTACGACAACCTCAACGCTCCACCGAACGACGAAATCGGACCGACGGTCACGATCTCCGGTGTAGCCTCCTTCGGCCGTTTCTCCAGTTCTCCCACTGCCAGGCTCAACTTCCTTTACGAAGGGGTCGACAATCTAGTGTTGCAGCGCGGCGCTCACACCCTCAAGACTGGCGTGGACTTCCTCTATAACCGGGACACCATCACGTTCCCCCAGTCGCTTCGCGGAGCGTACACCTTCTCCTCCCTGGCGACCTTCTTGAGCGGTATCTACAACACACAGGGTTACACGCAGTCGTTCGGAACTCCATCCGTCACACAGAACAACCCGAACGTCGGTTTCTACCTGCAGGACGAGTGGAAGATCTCGCCCCGCTTCACGCTGAACGCCGGCGTCCGGTACGATCTGCAGTTCCTGCGTACGATCAACACGGACACCAACAACGTATCCCCCAGGGTTGGCTTCGCGTGGTCGCCCTATGGTGCATCGCGCACCGTCGTTCGCGGCAGCTACGGTCTCTTCTACGACCGTATTCCGCTACGCGCCCTGGCCAACGCGCTCCTCTCAGCGAACAACACAACCGACGTGAGCCAGGCGGCGCTTCTAAGCTATACGTTCAGCCCTGGGCAGACCGGCGCTCCCACGTTTCCGAATGTCGCAGCAGCACCGCCAACGGGCGCCTTGCTCAACTTCACCCTGATGAACCGGAATATCCAGAACGCCTACGCTCAGCAGGCGAGCCTCGAAGTCGAGCAGCAGCTCTCAAGCCGCACCAGCCTCGGTATCAGCTACCAGCATCTGCGTGGAGAACATCTGATCACCTCCGTCAACAGCAACATCAACGTCGACGGAATGCACCCCAACCCCACGTACGCCAACAGCCGCGGCTATGACTCCCAAGCCGACTCGTACTATGACGGGCTAGCATTGTCACTTGTCGAAGGACCCACTTCGTTCTTGAGCGCTCGCCTCTCATATACGTGGTCTAAGGCCATCGACGATGTCGGAGAGTTTTACTTCAGTTCACCGGTCGATAACTTCTTCGTAGGGGAAGACCGGAGCCGTTCAGATGATGACCAACGACACCGCGTCGTGTTCGACGCAACGGTCTTCTCGTCCGCACGGCCGGCAACGACCTTTGCGTCTCACCTCACTCACGGGTGGCGGCTGGGAGGGATCCTCCAGTATTACTCTCGTCTGCCATTCAACATCGTCACCGGCGGAACCACCAAGCAAGGTACGACCCAAAGACCGTGCGCGCCAGGGTTGAGCCTCACTGCCAGCAATGGAATGAACCCGTGCACCGAAGCGTTGCCAGGCGCGTTGATTGGCCGCAACGCCGGTACCGGCTTCGACTTCTTCAGCGTGAACACTCGACTAAGCCGGACGTTTGCACTCTCGGACCGATTCAAGCTGGAAGCGATAGCAGAGGCCTTCAACACACTCAACCATCGCAACGACATGATTCCAAATGGAACGTTCGGAACCGGAGCATATCCTACGGCACCGAATGCAAGTTTTGGACAAGCGACTGCCGTGGGAGACCCTCGCAGCCTTCAACTCGCTGCGAGACTGAATTTCTGATGCTGGGTGCATGGGTCGCCCATTGGGCGGCCCATGCGCCTCCTCTTTATGACGACTGCCTACCCTGAAGAAGGGTAAACTGCGGCGCGGTGCAAGATCAATGTCCTCGTCTCAAGGCAAGCTTTCGAGGCTACGTTGATGCGTGCCGAACGCTCTTGCACAAGGAACGTATTCCTAGAATATTTGCGTTGTTCGCAGGGGAATGGGACCTCAGCATGAGGCTACCCCGACTATCTGACGGGCGAAGCAGTCACCTTCGGCCAGGTCGAGCAGGCTGTCAGCTAAGTCTTGAAACTGCAAACCCCAGGTCAGGCGCGGGCAGGGGCCCGTCTCGATCCTGTACCCTTTTGCACTTCCCTCGCGCAGATGCGGAGGGCGCACGATGGTCCAGTCCAGGTCGGCTGCGTAGATCAACGTCTCTGCGGCACCGGCGTCCATCAGTTTGCTTGCCATAAGACGCTTGAGCAGTAGAACGAACGGGTTGAGACTCGGATAGAGCAAAGCTCCGGAAATCATCAGATAGCGGCGGACCCTCGTCTTCTGGCTGGCTTCGAGCAGAGCCCTCGCGGCGTCCCGAACGAACCTTGGATCTCCTCCGGGGCGCTGCCCAAGGCAAGAGATCACCGCATCTTGGTCGGCGAGAGCCTTCACCAAATCCTCCGGGTTGCAGGGATTTGCAACCACGACGCGCAGGCCTTCTGCTTCTTTTATCGAGACGCCACGGACGACCGCCGTCACGCTATGACCTCTTGCAAGAGCCCGTTCCACCACTTGCCTCCCGGTGCGGCCGGTGGCTCCTAAGACGACGAAACGCATGTGTTTTCTCCTGTTTCTGTTGTGTAGATCAAGTTCGTCACCATATCATTAAAAAAAAAAGAACGACCTTGCCTCGCACGGTACGCGATTCCGCCAGCGACATGGCGGTCCTGACATCCGCGAGAGGGAACGTCGCCGCTAGCGGCGGATCGATCGCTCCCTTCTGCAGCAGTCCAAAGAGAGCTGCCAAATCCTGTTTCAGCCGGTTTCGGAACGCGGAAGGACGAAGCAGACGACCCGCCCAGAAGTTATAGAAAGTGACGTAGTGACCTCTGGGCCGCAACTTCCAAAGGATCAACTGTCCCATGAGGCGGAGGAACACACGGGTCATGGATGTCTTCTGGCCCAAAGCTGCAGCATTGCCGTACACCACCAACGATCCGCTACGGTGCAGCAGGCGGTAAGACATCCGGGCGCTTTCGAGCCCAAGGTGATCGAAGGCAGCATCGACCCCGTCTGGAGCCAGGGCGCGGATACGTTCCTGGAGATCGGGTGCGTTGTAGTCGACTGGCTCCACGCCCATGGCCTGCAAGACATCATGATGGCGAGGCGACGCGGTTCCAATAACCCGGAGCCCGAAGTGGCGGCCGAGTTGGCACAGAACCGTGCCGACGCCACCGTTGGCTCCATGCACCAGGATCGTCTGCCCCGCTTTCGCCTCGGCTTCACGGAACAACATCTGCCACGCTGTCACCCCATTCACCAGTACGGTCTCAGCCTGCACAGCCGTGACCCCATCGGGAACGGCCACGAGGTTCCGGTCCGGGACCACCACGTGACTCGCCCAGCCACCAACTTTGGTTACAGCGGCCACTCGGGTTCCAATTCGCGTGCCTGGTACGCCCTCCCCTACGGCAACAATGCTTCCGACCAGATCGTACCCAGGCACAAAGGGAAACGCGGGCTGAGCAGGGTAAACGCCCCGGCGCATGGCCTGTTCAGCAAAGGACACGCCCGTGGCCTCCATCTTGACCAGCGCTTCACCCGGACGAAGCGCCGGAAGCGCGTGCTCCCGGGTCACGAGCCCCGAAGCCTCCACAAGTCCGGGTAGAACGATCTCGGTTGCGATGATTGGGAGAGTCAGGTTCCGCGCTGTCATGTCCATCGTTGAGAGCCTTTCAAGGGTTTAGTGCGTGATTGGTTACTCACTCTTTAGGTTGAGAATTACGAATGCTGGATTCCCTGGTTCAGGATGCGGGCCCAAGAGCTCTTGTCCTTCTCCAGTTCAGCGATTGTAATGAGGTGGCAGAGCTGGCCATACGCGATAAACCGCTGAACCAACTCGTCCGGGGCGTTCGATCGGAGTTTCACAAACTTCACAATGGATGCGAGCCCTCGGCGAAAAGCCTTGGCTATCTCCGAGACCCCAGCGGCAGACTGAGCATGTATCTGTAGCAGGAGGAGGTTTCGGTCAGCGATCAACGCCGCGTAAGCCGCTGCCATCGCTGACAGGACAGAATTTGAGGCCTGGTCCACGCTCTCCTCTGCACCCTTAGCGAGAGTCGAAAGGATGGTTTCGAAGCACCGTTCGAGTGCAGCCACAAAGAGTTCCTCCTTGCTCGGAAAGAGTTTGAAGACATAAGCCGTGGAGATCTTGGCATGCTTGGCGACCTCCGTTACCGGCGTTCCTAGATAACCAGCAGCCGCAAAAACCTTCATCGCGCTGGTAATCACCGCTTCACGCCGAGCTTCGGATGTCGACAGGACTGCTCTCCCGGTGGCCATATGAGTGACTGTACACTCACTGAGGTTCTTGTGCAAGTACC
>CAXUEE010000098.1:1886-13076 GCA_964249905.1 uncultured Acidobacteriaceae bacterium | reverse complement strand
GCCCCGGCTCCGCCCGCTCCTCCGGCTCCTCCGCCGCCCTGCGCGACGAGGGCCGGCGACGTCAGGACGGTGAGCGCCAGCAGTGCGGCCAGAAGGCACTGAGCGGGCCGAACCTCGGTGATCGAAAGCATACTTGTCAATCTCAACTCTCGAACTCCTTCTCCGGCTTGGGAAGGACGTCGGTGCCACGCGCCACCCAGACGTAGAGCGTCGGCAACAGGAAGACGCCCATGGCAAGCGCGCCCACCAGCCCGCCGACGATAACGATGGCAAAGGGCCGCTGCGAATCCGATCCGATGCCGTGCGAGAGCGCGGCCGGCAAAAGGCCGAGCGTGGCTACCAGCATGGTCATCATGATGGGCCGCAGGCGGAGCACCGCGCCCTCGACTGCGGCGTCCTTCACCGAGTGCCCGTTGACCCGCATCTGGTTGATGTATTCGAGCATGATGATGCCGGTCTGCACCGAGACGCCGAACAGCGCCAGGAAGCCGACGCCGGACGAGACCGAGAAGTGCGTGCCGGTAAAGAACAGTGCGAGCAGGCCGCCCACCGGCGCAACGGCCACATTGCCGAGCACCAGCAAAGCCCACTTGAAGGAGCCGAACATGCCGTAGAGGATCATGAAGATGAGCATCAGGGTGATTGGCACGACGATGGCGAGACGGCGCGAGCTGCGCTTCTGGCTTTCGTACTCGCCCGCCCAATCGAGGGTGTAGCCGGCCGGCAGCTTGACGTCGTGGTCGACTTTGCGGATCGCTTCTTCGACCGTCGAGCCGAGGTCGCGATCGCGGACGCTGTATTTGATCGCGATGTAGCGGCTTCCGCCTTCGCGCTGGATCTCCTCCGCGCCGTCGGCGATCCCTGATTTGGTCAGCTGCGCCAGCGAGACGCGCTCTCCGGAGGAAGCCAGCAGGCGAATGTTTCGGATCTCGTCCGGCGTTTGACGATACATGGGGCTGTAGCGCGCCGTGACATCGTAGCGAGCTTCGCCGTCCAGCACCTGGGTAACGGGGGCGCCGGCGATCGTGCCGCCGACCGCGCCCTCAATGGCGGACTGGATGTCGGCGACGTTGACGCCATAGCGCGCGGCGGCGTCGCGGTCGACGACGAAGTTCAGGTTCGGCTGCCCGATGATGTGCAGCAGGCCGAGGTCGGCGACGCCCTGGATCCTGCTCATCACCTGGATGATCTCGGTTCCTTTGCCTTCAAGCGTTTTGAGGTCGGGGCCGTAGAGCTTGATGGCCAGCTCGCCCTTGACGCCTGAGACGGCTTCTTCCACATTGTCTGAGATAGGCTGCGAAAAGTTCCAGACCACGCCTGGCGTCTTGTTCAGCTCGCGGTTCATGGCGCCAATCAACTCTTCCTTATTCTCATGAAAGACGGGTCGCCAGTCCTGTTTCTCCTTGAGGTCGACGAAGTACTCGGTGTTGAAGAAGCCGGTCGTGTCGGTGCCATCGTCGGGCCGGCCGATCTGGCTGACGACCTGGGTCACCTCAGGGAAGGAGGCCAGGACCAGGCGCGTGTGCGTGGCGATCTGCCCACTTTCGGTCGGTCCGGTGGAAGGGGCAAGCGAGCCGCGCACCCAGATAGCGCCTTCATCGAGGTGCGGCAGAAACTCCGAGCCGATCGCGCCGCTGAAGGCGAGGAACGCGGCCAGCCCGAGCAGCGATGCGGCCACGCCCAGCGGCACAATCCGATGGTCGATGGCCCAGGTGGCCGCGTGGCGGTAGCGCTCAGTAATCCAGTGCAGCAACGGGTTCTCCCACTCGGTCGTGCCTTTGGGAAACAGAAAGCTGGCCAGCATGGGAGCGAGCACCATCGAGAACGTCAGAGCGCCCAGCAGGGCAAAGGCGACCGTCCAGGCCATCGGCTTGAAGAGGCGGCCCTCGACCGACTGCAGCGTGAAGATCGGCAGATACGTCGTGATAATGATGGCGATCGCATAGAAGACCGGCCGCTGGACTTCGTAGGCCGCCTGCCGGATCTGCTCCATCACAGTCATGTCGTCGCGCCGGCCATGGCTGAGGTGCCGGACGATGTTCTCGACCATGACTACTGCGCCGTCGACGACCATGCCGAAGTCCAGCGCGCCGAGCGAGAGCAGGTTGGCCGGGATGTTGCGCAGATCAAGACAGATGGAGGCAAAGAGCAGCGAGAACGGAATGGTCAGCGCCACGATTAGCGCGCCGCGCAGGTTGCCCAAGAAAATAAACAGGATGATGACAACCAGGATGATGCCTTCGGTCAGGTTGTGCAGCACCGTATGGGTCGTGAGCGCGAGCAGGTCGCTGCGGTCGAGAAACGGCACGATGGTGACGCCTGGCGGCAGAAAGTGTTTGTTCAGCTCATCCACCTTGAGGTGAATGCCCGCGAGCGTCCGATCGGAATTGTCGCCTTTTTGCAACAGAGCGACGCCCTCGACGACATCATCGTCGTCATCGAGGGTGCGCCCGTCTGCGCGATGAATCTCCTTGCCTGCTTCCTCTCGCTTCTCCTTGTCCAGGGGGTTGCGCCAGACGCAGGTGCCCAGGTTCGGCACGCAGGTCTTGCCGATCTGGCCCAGCCGGATCTTCGGCCCTTGCGCCACGGAGGCGACGTCAGAGACCCGTAGCGCGGTGCCATTCGAGGCCTTGAGCACGGTGTTCTCGATGTCATGCACGTTCTTGAAGAGGCCGACTTCCTGCACGTTGATCTGCTGCGTGCCCTGCTCGATGAAGCTGCCTCCGGCGTCTACGTTGTTGGCCGCCAGCTGCTGCTGAACCTGCTGCAGGGTCAAGCCATAGGACATCAGCTTGTCCGGGTCGACCGTGACCTGGTACTCGCGGGTGAGTCCGCCGAAGCTCGAAACATCGACGACGCCGGGCACGCTCCGGAAGGCTTTCTCAAGCTGCCAGTCCTCGATGCTCTTCAGCTGCATGTTGTCGATGGCCGGGTTGGTGCTGCGCAGGGTGTACCAGAAGATCTGCCCGACCGGGCTCCAGTCCGTGCCGATCTGCGGCTGCAGCCCGGCCGGCAGGGTCACCTGCGTCAGCCGTTCGACCACCTTGGCGCGGTTCACGTCGTCGATCGAGTCATCGTCGAAGATCATGGTGACGCTCGAGAGCCCGGCGAGGGTGGTCGAGCGGAGATGCGTCATGTGCGGGATGCCGGCGACCGCCAGCTCGAGCGGCACCGTGACCTGCTGCTCAACCTCTTCGGCGCTGCGGCCCGGCCACTGCGTGATGATGTTCACGTAGTTATTAGCGACGTCGGGGTAGGCCTCGACCGGAAGATTGTGGAACGAGATGCCGCCCCAGATGAACAGCAGAACCGCCACAATCAGGACGATGAATCGATTGTCCAGAGCAAAATCGACTATCTTCCGGATCATTGGTCGGCCGTGTTCTGCAGGTCCAGAGCGTTCGCCACTACCTGCTGCCCGGCGGTTAAGCCTGCGAGCACTTCCGTCATATTGCCGTCGAGCTGGGCGCCACCCTTGATGTTCACGCGGCGGAAGGTTCCCTGCGCGCCGCCCGGCACGTACACGTACTCGCGGTCATGCAGATGCAGCACCGCGGTTGCGGGCACGGCCACCACCTGCGCCGCGCGTTGCGACGAAAGCGTCGCACTTACAAACATGCCGATACGCAGCTCGGTGCCCGGATTGTTGACCTGGATGCGCACCTTGCCGGTGCGCAGATTCGGATCGAGGATCGCGCCAATGTCCGAGATGGTGCCGCTGAAGACCTTGCCCGGCAAGGCGTTGACGCGGATATCCGCATGCTGGCCCAGGCTTACCTTGGCCAGCTCATTCTCGTACACATCGCAGATGACCCAGATGTGCGAAAGGTCGGCGATCAGCAGAGCGCCCTGGTTGCCCGCATACGTGATGCCCACTGCCGCCGCCGCGGTCGCATTCTGCGCGACGACGATGCCGTTGACCGGGGAGTACAGATGAAGCGTATCGCTCGGATGATTTTTGTCGACGCCGAGAATCTTCAGCTCCTGCTCGGCTGCGGTCAGGCCGGCCACCGCGTCTTCCTCGCCGTTCTGGGCCTGTTCGAGCTGCGTCTGGGCGATCGCGCCCTTGTCATACAGCAGCTTGTCGCGCTCGAGCGTCACCTTCGCCAGGTGCTCATCGCTGACAGCTTTCAGGTACGTGCCGAAGGCTGTCGCCACATCCGGGCTTTGCACATCCATCAAAAGCTCGCCCTTGTGCACCGTCTGGCCGAGTGCCACATGCAGGGCCACGACGCGGCCGTTGGCGAGCGGCACGATGGGGATCTCGCGCGACACGTCCGGGTTCACTGAGCCGGTCACGTTGATCGTGTCCACCACATTGCGGCTTACCGTCGAGGCCAGCTGGAAACGGCTCGCATTCTGCACCGTGACCGTCGAGCTGCCGCCCTCCTCGACGACTGGCGGAGTAGACGGCGGAGCCTCAGCGGCGGGATTGGGCTGGCTTTTCTGGCAGCCGGCAAGCGAAAGGGCAAGCAATCCGGAGAGCATCGCGGACGAACCGCGCCGGTTCCAACTTGTCAAGGCACGCTGCTTCATGGAACTGGGTTGTGGTCCTCGAGGCTCTTGCACTGTGCTTCCAGCCTATCGTACGCGCTATAAAAAATCCGTAAAGCCCTGCGCTTCCTTCGATAGTGCTCCGGCTATCTTTCGATCTTCCCGCCCGGCGGCGGACCAGGGAGACGATCCCTGGTCAATTCTCCGCAGACCACTCCGTGCGGAGCTGCCGGACTCTCTCTCGTCCGGCAGCGTCGGACCAAGAGCCCTGGATCTGCGCTACACTGCGACGGAACAATCACCCTTCCCGATAGGCGTGCCTGCCGGGGCGGGCGCAGAGCCGAGGAAGCGAGGACACGCAGCTTGGCCAAGGTCACCCTAGATCGATTCCGCCTGGTGCTTGACTCCGTGCTGCCCAGCGTCGAACGGGTGGAAGAGGCCGCTGAAAAGCTTGCCTTGCAGGCCGGTTTCGATGAGGATACCGCGTCCCATGTCTCGATGGTCTGCCGCGAGGCCGCTGTCAACGCGGTGCTGCACGGAAATCGCTATGACGCTCACAAGCGCGTCACGGCGAGCTTCGAGCTCACCGAGGACACCTTGACGATTCGGGTTGCGGACGAAGGCGCCGGGCTCGACCCGGACCAGACGCCCGACCCGCTCGCGCCCGAGAACCTGATGCGCACCGCCGGGCGGGGGATCTTTCTGATGAGGGCCCTGATGGATGAGGTACACTTTCGCCAGTTGAGCCCAGGCACGGAGATTACGCTGATTAAGTACCGACACCATAAGGAGAGCAACGCATGAGTATGACGTTCAAGACCCGCGAGGTGGATGGAGTCACCATCCTCGACCTGAGTGGCCGCATCACGCTGGGCGAAGGAAGCGGCACGCTGCGCGATGCGGTTCGCGACCTCGTCTCCAAGGGATCCAAAAAGATCTTGCTGAATCTCGGCGAAGTGGACTACATCGACAGCTCCGGCCTGGGCGAGCTCGTCGCCGCCTACACGGCCGTCAAGAACGCAGGCGGCGATCTGAAGCTGGTCAATCTCACGAAGAAAGTCAGCGATCTGCTCGTGATTACCAAGCTGGCCACGGTCTTCGACGTGAAAGAGGATGAAGCTTCCGCGGTCGCTTCCTACGACTGAGCCTCTCAAGAGAAACACAAAGGCCGTCGCAGGATGCGGCGGCCCTTGTGTTTTAACGACTGACCGCTTCGCTGCCGCCCGATCGATGTGACTCCTTCAGAGAACGAAGAAAGAATTTGCGCAGAAGAGCGTTCTCTGATCCGGCACATAGAAGAACATCTGGTCCGGCGTTCCGTGTTTGTTTGGAATTGACATAGCGCCGGTTCACGCCTTAGAACTGTGGCATTACTGATTCCCTGATCGGATTTCGCATGCTGCGCGCAGGCAGAGGCTGGTCGCGCCGGTGCGGTTTTCTCTTACTTCGCTTTCGCGCTTCGTGCCGGTTCGGCTCCTAGCGTATCTGTCCAAATTCAAGGAGATGGGATTCCCTCTTGAACCTCGCTAACAACTCCAGACGCACTACTCGCCGCTCTTCAACGTCCCGCTCTCCCGCTTTCCTCTGTTGTGCCGCGCTTCTCGCGTCCTCCTGGTCCATCCTGCAGGCCCAGACGCGCTCGGCGGACAAGAGTGCCGCGGAGATCCTGGCGATGCCGCAGGTCAAGAGCGCCATGCAGTCCGTTCAGGAGAATGAACCCCACTTCATCGAGGAGCAGATCCGGCTTTGCGAGATCCCCTCGCCTCCGTTCCACGAAGACCAGCGCGGGGCTGAGCTGGCGAAGCTGTTCAAAGCAGCCGGCCTGCAAAACGTCAGGACCGATGCTGCCGGCAATGTGCTGGGCGACCGTCCCGGCGCGCAGCCCCATCCACACCTTGTGCTGGCGGCGCACCTCGATACGGTCTTCCCCGCGGGAACGGACGTGCATGTAAAGCGCGAAGGCAGTCTGCTCAAAGGGCCCGGTATCGGTGATGACTGCCGTGGCCTGGCGGCCTTGCTGAATGTGGTTCACGCCATGGAGCAGGCAAAGCTGAAGACACGAGGGACGGTCACCTTTGTCGGCGACGTTGGCGAAGAGGGTCCCGGGGACCTTCGCGGTATGAAACAGCTCTTCAACACAACGCTCAAGGGCGACATTGACAATTTCATCTCGATCGAGCCCGGCGGGCCGGCGGCGATCACCAACGGAGGGGTCGGCAGCTACCGCTATCGCGTGACCTTCACCGGTCCTGGCGGTCACAGTTACGGAGCTTTCGGACTCGCGAATCCCATTGGTGCTCTCGGCCGCGCCGTGGCCCATATCGATGAGATTCAGGTTCCGGCGGAGCCCAAGACGACCTTCAATGAGGGTGTCGTCGGTGGTGGAACGTCGGTCAACTCGATTCCTTTCGAAGCCTGGTTCGAGTTTGACGAGCGCTCCCCCGACATCCAATCGCTCGACGCCGTCGATGCGAAGTTCAAGCACGCTGTTCAGCAGGGTCTGGATGAAGAGAACGCACGCTGGCAGGGCAAAGGCAAGCTGAGCGTGTCCATCAAGCCGATTGGCATACGTCCCGCCGGTCAGACCGATCCGTCGCTTCCGATCGTTACGACCGCGGCAGCCTCGATTCGCGCGCTCGGCTTTGGTGAGCCGACTTACGGCTCGGGCTCGAGCGACTCCAACATCCCGATGAACCTGAAGATTCCGGCAATCACGATCGGCGGCGGCGGACGGGACGCCGGAGCGCACTCCCTCGGCGAGACCGACGACATCACCGATTCGTGGAAAGGGCCGCAGAACGCCCTCTTGATCCTCTTGACGCTGCTTCAATGATTGCTTGTTTCCAACTCGCGCAAGCTCCCCACTCCTTCCCTGTCCTTCAATAAACTGACGGCTTTCTCCCTTGCACAGGAGGTTCCATGAACAGAGAAGCATCCACGTTGAATCGCCGTGATTTCCTTCAAGGGGCAGCGGCCGGAGCGGTTTTGCTGGCGGCTGGAGATGCTAGCGCCCTGCCCGCGGCGGCCGGTCCGGATCAGGCTGCGGTCCGGGCGCAGGTCGCGCAGCAGCATGACGCAACGGTCAAGATCCTGCAGGAGTGGATTGCGCTCCCTTCCATTGCTGCCGAGAATCGCAACTATCCTGCGGGGCCGCAGTACATGGCCAAGCTCGCCACCGACGCCGGCTTTCAGCATGTGGAGATGGTTCCCACCGCGGGTAAGTCCGGCGTCTTTGCCACGCTCGACTCGGGTGCTTCTACGTGGCTGGCCATTTACTTCATGTACGACGTTAAACAGTTTGATCCTGCCGAGTGGTCGTCCCCTCCGCTGGAAGCGCGTCTGGTCGACAAGCCCGGCCTGGGCAAGGTGATCGTCGGGCGTGGAGCCACCAACTCCAAAGGTCCGCAGACGGCCGTCCTTGCCGCCTTCCATGCCTTCAAGGCGGCGGGCAAGAAGCTCCCGGTCAACATCGTTCTGATCTGCGAAGGGGAAGAAGAGATCGCCTCGCCCCACTTCCATGAGATCGTCTTCAAGCCCAAAGTGGAGGCCGCTCTGCGAAAGTGCCAGGGCGTCATGATTCCGTTGGGCAGCCAGGCACTCGACGGATCAGTCGAGATCAATCTCGGCGCCAAGGGAGTGGTCGAGCTTGAGCTAGTCTCGACCGGAGACCGCTGGGGCCACGGTCCCTCACACGATGTTCACTCCAGCTATGAGGCTCAGGTCGAGAGCCCGGTGTGGCATCTGGTCCAGGCGCTCAACACCCTGGTTGAGGCGGACGGACACACTCCGGCGGTGGCCGGCTTCTGCGATAAAGTTCGGCCGCTTTCTCCGGCGCAGAAGAAGATTCTCGAAGAGGGCATTCCCCGCCGCAGCGAGGAGGCCGCGAAGAAGTCGCTTGGGGTCGCCCAGTTCTACAAGAACGAAAGCTGGCACGACTCGCTGGTGCGTCTGGCCTCCCAGCCCACCATCAACATCGAAGGCCTGGTCGCCGGATACACGGGGCCGGGTGGAAAAACCATTCTTCCGCACCGTGCCGTGGCGAAGATCGATATGCGCCTGGTTCCGGACATGACCGCCCAGGGAACTCTTGCGCTCTTGAAAGACCACCTCGCCAAACACGGTTTCGGCGACATTGAAGTCAACATGAGCGGCGGCTACGATCCCACGGAGACCGATCCTGATTCGAAGCTCGTCAAAGCGTTTCAGGCAGCCTACCGTGCCGGCGGAATCGCCCCTTTGCTCTGGCCGCGGCTCGCCGGCTCCTGGCCCGGAGTGACCTTTACCGGAGCTCCGCTGCACCTGGCAGCCGGCCAGTTCGGTTTGGGTCACGGAGACGGCGCGCATGCTCCGGATGAGTACTTCATCATCGAGTCGGCAAATTCGAAGGTCGCCGGCATGGATGGGGCGGTGACTTCTTATGTGGACTTCTTTTATCAATTGGGTTAGGTGCTTCTCGCCAGTAGGAACTGAACCAATGCGGGCTAATGACGGCAGGGCTTGGATTCAAGCCAACAGGAGAGTGCGCAGCCTGCAGCCCCAAAAGTGGTAGAGCTCCCTGCTCGCGTAATCTCCACATCTGCCGATATGCTCAGCAGATGGTAGTGATTCGCATCCTCGTCGGTTTGGTGCAGGCTCTGCTGCGGGTGTTGGCGGACGCGCTCACAGCTGGGATTGGCCTCGCGCTTATCCCGATCTTAGGCGGCCTGACGCTGATCACGATCGCACTCCTCAGCTTCTCCGGACTGAGCACCTTCGCTCTCTTTCGCCGGAAAAGGAAATGACCAGGAGGTCACGCCGGAATCGGGCGGAAGCTTTGGACTGCTCCGGCATGCGGTCTCAGACAACTTTGGCTAACGTGACCGCAAAGTGGTGCTCGCTGTCCTGAAAGCTTTGGACCGGGCGGAAGCAAGGGAGAAGCAGTTCCTGAAGGCTCTCCATGGTGAACTTATAGCTGTTTTCGGTATGGATGGTTTCGCCGGCCTCCAAGCGGAGGGTAAGGGCACGTCCGGCGGAGTTGGCTGGGAGCACAATTCTCTGCGCGCAGGTGGAGACGAGGTGCATCTCGATCCGGCTTTCGTTTGCGTTCCAGCGCGCCTCATGCACAAAACGATCCAGGCGGAAATTTGCTTCAAGCTCACGGTTCAAACGAGCGAGGATGTTTCGGTTGAAGGCCGCAGTGATGCCCTGTGCGTCGTTATACGCCGCAAGGAGCGCGGCCACAGACTTCTGCGGACCGGGTGCGAGGTCGGTGCCGAGCAGAAGATGGTCGCCCGGGCGAAGCTGCGACGCGAGATTGAGGAGCACGGCCCTCGCCTCGCTCGGGGCGAAGTTGCCGATGCTGGAGCCGATGTAGAGCGCGAGTACCCTGCGGCTGTCTTCGCGGGCAATCTGGATGCGATCGGTGATATAGTTTGCGACCTGCGGCCGTATGGTGAGGCCGGGGATCGCGCCGCCAAGATGCTCGCACGCCTCGTCGAGAGCTGTCGCGCTGACATCGATGGGCTGATAGAGAACGCCTGTTTGCAGCCGGGTTGCGGCTTCGAGCAAGAGGCCGGTCTTGGTCGCAGTGCCGGCTCCCAGCTCGACGAAGGTGGCCTCCGCCCCGAGAGCGGAAAGGATCTCCCCAGCGCGCGCGGCCAGGATCGCGCGTTCGGTGCGGGTAAGATAGTACTCCGGCAGCTCGGTGATGCGCTCAAAGAGAGGAGAGCCGATCTCGTCATAGAAGAGCCAGGGAGGCAGAGTCTTCGGGGTGGCGGAGAGCCCGGTGCGGGCAGCATAGGCGATGGCGTCAACAGCTTCTGCGATGTGCGGCACAAGAACTCCGTTAGAGATTTGTTTCACGCCAGATAAGGCGCGCCAACGACCACGGTCCAAAACGAAAGCTGTTCGGCGCTACCCTACTGGCCCGTCATCCTGAGCCAGGCGCAGTCCGGAGAACTGCCAGCGCGTCGCGCCTGGAAAGAAGTTGCGGTAGGTTGGCCGGATGTGCGCGGCCGGAGTGACGCAGGAGCCTCCGCGAAGGATGACCTGCGAAGACATGAACTTACCGTTGTACTCCCCCAGAGCGCCGGGGAGCGGACGGTAGCCGGGGTAGCCGGTGTAGCCCGAGGATGTCCACTCCCAAACATCGCCGAAGATCTGCTGAAGCGAGGCGGTCGGTGCCGCCGGAAGGGGATGAAGAGCACCGGATTCCAGCATATTCGCCGGATGTTCCGGAGAGGTATGGAGCGAAGCCGCCGCGTGCTCCCACTCAAACTCGGTCGGCAGCCGGCATCCCGACCAGCGAGCAAAGGCGTCCGCTTCAAAGAAACTGAGATGACAAACGGGGGTGTCGAGTAGCTGATCCAAGGGCTGCCAGCCGTGCAGAGTGAAGACGCGCCAGCCGGAGCTTGCGTCCGGATCCCGGCCCCAGTAAAGCGGCGCCTGCCAGCCGCTGCTGCGCATCGTGCTCCAGCCCTCAGAGAGCCAGAGTTCCGGACGAGTGTAGCCGTTGTCGTTGATGAAAGCGAGATACTCCCCCGCGGTCACAAGGCGGTTGGCGATCCGGAATGGATGAAGGAAGACGGTATGGCGCGGGGTCTCGTTGTCAAAGGCAAAGGCCTCGGGATTGGAGGGGTCGGGAGAGATGCCGATCGACGTCAGGCCGCCGCTAAACGGTAGAAAGCTCGTGGGGACAGCGGCTGCCCGTGGTTCGCC
>CAXUEE010000098.1:0-1876 GCA_964249905.1 uncultured Acidobacteriaceae bacterium | reverse complement strand
TTGGTGAACAGGGCATGCTTGAAGTCGGTCGCGATCAGCTCGAGGTGCTGCTGCTCATGTTCCAGGCCGAGGACCACGCGTCGAAGGATGTCGTCTTCATCTTTCTGGAGATCGCTCTCGAGAAGATCCAGAATCGCTTCGTCGACGTGCCTGCGGTACGCGAGGATCGCGTCGAGCGATGGGCGTGAGAAAGAGGATCGCAGGTTCTTGGCGGGCATATCGCCGAGCGACGTGTAGTAGGAGTTGAAGAGCCAGGGAAAGTCTGGATGGAAAGCCTGGTAGCCGGCGCGGAAGGGTGTAAGGACGAAGGTCTCGAAGAACCAGGAAGTGTGCGCCAGGTGCCACTTGACCGGGCTGGCCTCCGCGCAGGACTGGACCATCATGTCCTCCGGCGAGAGCGGCGCGGTGAACGCCAGGGTAGCAGCGCGGACCTCACGAAAGCGAGCAAGCAGGACGGAGGAGCCGCAAGTGGACGAGACAGGTGCGGTGGATATGGACATTGCGTGTCGTTCCTTAAGAAAGATCACAGGTTCTGATGCTCTTGTTGCGGCTCAGGGTTCGACGGAATGGAACGATGTGTTCTGCTCAGAATCCGTTCGGGCTAGATAAGGCAATTTAAGGTTCGCCTAGAACCTTTCCGAGGAACAACCCGTCTGTATCGTCAGGCGGTTCTTTGATGGGCATAGGATTTTCGCTGGTTGCGCGGCAGATCGGCGTGGCCGTTCTCTGGATGGTTCTGGTCGGCGGACCGGGTGGTGCTGCCGCAGCCCAGTATGACGGCGGTGGGGAACCGGCAGTTGCCATCGGCGCTGGACGAAGCGTGCAAGGAACAGTCACGTCCGTGACTGTGGATCACCTTACCCTAAAAACGGAGCGGGGCGAACTGTATCAGGTGAGCGTCTCGCCAAATACGCGGCTGCTGAGGAACCGGGAGCCGGTCAAACTGAGTGATGTCCATCCCGGAGACGGTATTGGCGCAATGGGTGAGCTAGATGCGCCAAACAAAACCATCCATGCGCTTTATTTGATCGTGGTGGATGCCGAGCAGGTCCGGAAAGCACGGGAGGCCCTCGGCAAAACCTGGATTACCGGCACTGTGACGGCGATTGAGGACACAAGAATTACCGTCTTGCGACCGGATCAGGTCAGTCAGGTGATCTCGGTCGATGAAGATACGTCGTTCCGCCGAGGTGGGCGGGGCATGCAGATGGGTGCCGGCACCGGGCGTACTGGCGCTGGAGCAGAGACGCAGGCGGCGGACGCGGGCGAGAGTGTCACGCTCCTGGAGGTCAAGGTGGGTTCGCTGGTGGCCGGTCCTGGAACTCTCAAGAAGGGTGTTTTTGTCCCGACGACGCTTGGCATCAGTGACGCCTCTGCTCGCGGACGGAGGCGCCAAAGCAGCGGCGGCCCCGGATCGGCTCCGGTCCCGGCGACCGCGGGAGAACCCAAGGGGAGATGAGCGTGGGGCGGTTGAAGCGGCGTCGATCGCGATGGTGCACCCACCTTGCTCTGGGCGGAGCGGCTTTCCTGGCTCCGTGTCTGCTTTGGGGCCAGGGGACCTCTGCGAGTCCCGCGGTGGCGGATAAGCCCGGAGCTGTGCAGGACGAAGCCGGAGCTGTGCAGGAGAAATCTGCTCCAGCGGTCAGCACTGCGACAGCCGGAGGCACGATCCACGGGACCGTCAGGGCTGGAGCCACGCCGCTGCCGGGAGTCGCCATTACCGCAACCAATACGCTGACCGGAAAAAAGTACGCGACCACCACCGGTCTCGACGGTGCGTATGCGATGACGATTCCGAAGACTGGGCGTTATGTGGTCCGTGCGGAGTTCGCGGCCTTCGCTTCAGTAACCAACGAGGTGCGCATCACAGCAGAAG
>CAXUEE010000097.1:13002-13263 GCA_964249905.1 uncultured Acidobacteriaceae bacterium | reverse complement strand
TTGACTACCATCTCGGCTGAGTCGTAACCCTTGTCGGCGAGAACGGCTTCAGCCTCTCGGCCCGTCGTATGAGCGTGAACTGCGCTGTTCGAAACCTCTTGCTTGAGGCAACCATGAAAGCTCACCGCATGGTAATGCGGATTAGTCGGAGCTGATCCAGGTTTACTGCAACAGTGCTGGAAATCCGCTTCCCCTTCATCACGCTGATGTCGCTTCTCATGGCGATCCTCCTTCAATCACCCCTAGCCAAAAACGTAAAAG
>CAXUEE010000097.1:10737-12992 GCA_964249905.1 uncultured Acidobacteriaceae bacterium | reverse complement strand
CATCCTCTGCGTGGAGCGGTACCACAGATAGTTCATTCACACCGCCCGCGCCGCACACTTTTACTTTTGCTCGAGGTTCCCATGATTGATCGTGTTTGGCGGAGCTTTCTCCGTTTTCTTTGCTTATCGGCTAGCTTGTTGACCGCTGCCGCGCAGGGGCAAATTGCCCCGTTCACCATCACTCCCGCGACTTCCGCGATCACGCTCTACCCGGGAACCAGCCAAACGCTGCAGGTCCAGTCCTCCGGCACCAGCCCAGCCGACATTCAAGTGACGCTTTCCGGTCTGCCGGTCGGCGTAACCGCTTCCCAGTTGCAACTTGCGCCGGGTGGGTCCGGCGCTATCACCCTGACCGCTGCCGTGGCAGCTGATACACCGGCCTTCCCGCCTGTTGCGCCCACCACTCCCAATGCCGTCACATCAAGCATCGCGCTTACCGGGGTTTCCGGGCCATATACCGCCAGTGTTCCTCTCAACCTGACCATCTCGCTTTCCAACGCCGCCTTTGCTCCCCAGCCCAGCGCGCTCAACCTGCAGATTCTCCGGATCAACACAAACGGCGTGGCCGTCACGAGCAAAGATGTGGATGTGCCGGGCACCATCAGCATCACCTCCGCCGATGGCTCAACGACATACCTGCCGGGCAGCAGTGATTCCGACAACACCGCGACCTTCCATGTGCACGGCAACACAACGGCTCTGATGCCCAAGCTTCCCTATGATATGAAGCTCGGCACCAGCGTCGACCTGCTTAGTCTGCTCGGCATCACGTGCCCTTATGTCACCAGCTCCGGCAAGGAAGTTTGCGATAAAAGCAAGTCGTACATCCTGCTGGCGAATTACGATGACAAATCTCTCCTGCGGGATTGGTCGGCATCGGCATTGGCGAACGCGATCCCACTCGGCAATGGCTATCTCACCTCGCCTGCCGGCTCCCCGACACCCAGCGGCACCAGCCAGCTTCTACCCTGGGCGCCGCACTCGACCTTTGTTGAGGTGTATCTCAACGGGGCTTACGAGGGGAACTACCAGCTTATTGAAGAAGTCAAGGTAGACACGCACCGCGTCAACATCCCGGAGCTCACCGAGAGCGACACCTCGGGAGATCTCACCGGCGGCTACCTGCTTGAGATCGATCAGCACCAGGACGAAGCCTTCGTCTTTCACACTCCGCAGGGATTGCCGATCGGTCTGATCGATCCGGACTTCAGCCCCGATCCGGAAGTACCCCAGCAAACCTCCTATATCTCCAACTATGTCGACACTGCGGAGAATGCGCTGTTCAGCTCCACGTACACCAGCCCCACCGAAGGCTGGCGCGCCTACTTCGATGAGGCTTCGCTGGTGAACTGGTACATCGTCAATGATGTTATGGGCAATGTAGACGGCGGAGATTTCTACTCAAGCGACTACCTCTACAAAACGATAGATAATCCTTTGCTGTACATGGGCCCTATCTGGGATTTCGATATCAGTGCCGGAAACGTCAACTACGAACCGATCGTAAGCCCAACCGTTCCCTGGGCGCAGACGCAGGCAGTCTGGTACAAGCAGCTGTTTACTGATCCGGGCTTTAAGGCCGACGTAGTCAAGCAGTTCAACCTGCTCAAGACGAATGGCGTATTTACCAACTGGCTTACCTCCGTCCAGCAGCAGGCAAATTCGCTGACCCAGTCCGCGCAGAATAACTTCAGCCGCTGGCCGATTCTCGGGGAAACAGTCTGGCCGAATACGGTAGCGCAGGGCACCTATCAGGGCGAAGTCTCATATCTTACCAACTGGATCAATACACGCATCTCCTGGCTTGATTCACAGTTCAACAACAAAGCGGTGAGCACGGCAACCATCCTGAGCGGCACCAGCTCGGCGATAGTGGGCGCGCCTGTAACCTACAGCGTGCAGGTGACTGGAACAGGCGGCACACCGACCGGTGCCGTTACACTTCTTCTTTCGGGCGTTGTTTTCGGCACAGCGCAGCTTGATGGGACAGGGCACGCTACCCTGACCGGTGTTGTTCCTGCTGCCGGCACTTACAGCGCGGCCGCGCTTTACGACGGCGACAGTAGCTTCAGCCTCGCGCAATCCTTACCTCTGCCGCTTACTGTGGTAGCAGCGCCAGTCGCGACCAATACGGTTGTGACCGAGCCCAGCGCGACCTACACGCAGGGCAGCACCTTTGCCTTTGGGGTCACGGTCGCGAACCAGACCTCGTCGACAGTGCCGACCGGCGGCATCGATGAGATATACAACGGAGC
>CAXUEE010000097.1:1331-10727 GCA_964249905.1 uncultured Acidobacteriaceae bacterium | reverse complement strand
ACAATGGTGTAGCTTCAATCCCGGTTCCTCAATCCATCAGCGCCGGGCTGGCGCCGGGCGCGTACTCTATCCAGTTCGCTTATACCGGCGATGCTGCCCACACCGCCAGTTCCTCCACGGCGACAATCAACGTAACTTCGGCAAATGGCACGACAGCCGCACCGGTTTTTACCCTGGTAAGCACCTCAAATGGCTACGTCATCTCCATCACTGATAGTCAGGCGGGCGCTGTTATCCACTACACAGTCGACGGCACGTACCCGACCGCCAGCTCGACGGTGTACGGCGCGCCAATCGTCTTGACGCAGCCCACAACCGTGCAGGCTCTGGCCATCGCGCCATCGTTTGCTCCAAGCCCTGTTACGACGGCTGCCTTCCAGCTGCCTACGTCCATCACTGCAGCTTCCGGGTTTACCGGCAATACTTCCCTTGTGCTGAACGGTTCCGCGCTTATCAGCGGGAGCGTTCTGCAGCTTACCAGCAGCGGTGCAAATCAGGCTGGTTCCGCATGGTTCGGCACAGCAGTCAGCGTTGAAAGCTTCACGACGGATTTCACCTTCCAGATGATCAATCCGCAGGACGGTGGCTTGACCTTCACATTGCAGAACCAGGGAACGCAGGCTCTTGGTTCCCCCGGGTGTGGGCTGGGGTATGGCGCCTGTACCGGCCAGTCGCAGTCAGTCGCGAACAGCCTTGCCGTTAAGTTCGACATCTTTAATGATGCGGGCGAGGGTACGAATTCGATAGGCTTCTACGCGAACGGGGCAGCTCCCACTGTGCCGAGCATCGACCTGACCTCTTCGGGCCTGAACCTGCGCAGCGGTGATCCCTTCCATGTGCATCTCACCAGCAACGGCACAACCGTGCAGCTTACTCTCACTGACACCACGACCGGAAAGAGTTTCACGAGCAGCGTTACGGGCAGCATCTCCAGCCTGCTCGGAACAGGCACCGCGTACGCCGGCTTCACGGCTGGTTCTGCCGCCTCCGGCGTGACCGCAAACATCCTCAACTGGACCTACACGTCCAACTAGCCGAACCAAGCATCGGAGGGCATGCCTTTTTCCCGTTTCCGGGAAGGAGGCGTGCCCTTTTCGCTGCTGGATGTTTCACCGGGCGCAATGTGCGGGCAGTGACGCAGCTGGGCGCAATCGCAAGAATGACGCGCGGCGTCCCCTGACGCGGGCATTATCTCACCTGCAGGAAAAACAAGGAGTCTTCATGATTTTGGCCATGCGCATCCCCCGCGCGATGCGCGCCGGCTACGCCGCCGCCCAAGCACTCTTGCTCTTCTGCCTAGGTGCAAGCGGCTGCGGAGTGCATCTCACTGAAGCCTCAGCATCCGCCGCATCAAACGGCACCCCGGGAAGTGGAGAAACCATCGTTCTTCTCCGGCATGGCGAGAAGCCGCCGAGCGGCCTCGGACAGCTCACATGCATGGGACTGAACCGCGCTCTCGCGCTCCCCAAAGTCCTGATTGGCCGCTTCGGCAATCCCAATGTTATCTACGCTCCAGATCCGGGAGACCAGGTTTCCGACAATGGCCAGCTCTACTCCTATGTGCGGCCGGTAGCCACTATCGAGCCCACCGCGATCCTGCTCGGCTTGCCGGTAAATACACAGCTGGGCTACCAGAACATATCCGCCCTGCAAACTGCCGTCACCGCATCCGCTTACGCAAACAGCACCGTCTTTATCGCGTGGGAGCACGGCGAGGCCTACGCCTTTGCCCAGCAGATGCTCAAGACCTATGGGCTCAATCCCTCAGTTGTCCCCAGTGGCCGGATAATAACTACGAGATGCTCTACATCTTCCACATCAGCCCGCCTAGCAGTAGCGGAGCGCTCGGCCAACTCAGCTTCCAGGTGCAGCAGGAAGGCCTAACGAGCTCTCTCTCAACTACCTGCCCAGGTCAGTAGGGACGGTACCTCCCGCAAGGGGCGGTGTGCTTTGATTCACGCGCCCAAGTAGATCGTCCCCTAAAATCGCTCTGTTTTATCAACGATTGAATCCGAGGGGTGAGAAGCATCGGGTCGCAGGTGCAGCGCTTCCCCTCGTCCATTACTGTGGTCACGATGGACGAAGCTGAAGATGTCGCAGGTGTCTGCTGACTTCTAAAAAGCCTTGAGGGTGCAAAAATCAGCCTAGGTTGCGGGAGGAGGACGGTCGCGCTCGACACAGAGGCGAACATGCGGCACCTGCGGCGAGTAGAGCAAGAGTGCAGGCGCGCGTGGGGCTAGCAATCAAGCTCCTGGTGAAAGCGTTAAGCTGGACCTGCCTAGAGCATGCGACCAATCGCGGGTAGTGGGTCAGTTTGAATCCACAGGGGCTTGCAACGGAGAACCGAGCAGCCGATGATTGTGCTATGGACATAAACACGCTGGCGAAGTCGATAGTGGATCAGGCTACGGGTGAAAAGAAGTCACCAGTGCCGCTGAGAAGTCCAAACGCTGTTCGGGGAGACCGTAGAGCTGCCGTCCTCAGCGCTGAGAGGCGCCAAGAGATCGCAAGAGCTGGAGCGGCCAAGCGGTGGAACAAGCCAAGGGCAGACAAGTAGCGATTCCGTACAAACCAAAATGCTCTTGCGTAAACCGCGTCAAAGTGTGTAGTGATGAGTTTAGTAAAGCCCTGCCGTGGTGAGCAGGGCCTGTAGGGGCTATATCCAGACGTAGACGATAAGACCTGTTTCGGTCTGGATCACCACAACCAAGATTCGGACGTGTCTCCGTTTCATGGTTCCCCCTTTCCTCTCAGGACTGAGTTTTGACGTTGGCGCGTCGTGTCCTGAGAACCTAAAGGGTTTGGAGGTAGAGGGAATCGAACCCTCGGCGCGTAGCTTTGCAGGCCTGCAGCCGTCCAACTACCCCCACAAGAGGCCCGAGTCTAGCACACTGCTAAACTCGGGCCTTCTTCCGTTTGAACCAGTTCATCTTCGTGAAGATCTACGATATCGCATTTACATTCTTTCGGTAGCGTGGCCCCGTAGACTCCGTATCCCCGCTTGGCCACTCTTCCATTCCTCACCAGCCTGCTTAGGATGGAAGAGACGGAAACGCGGTTAGCCTTCAATGACCTCGCTACAGCGTCCGCCGTATGCCCAACAAACGGATCACCCTCCAGGAAGACCACAATCTGGTCAGCTAACGAACCTACGTATGAGGCGCCTTCGGATGGCGTTTGCGAAGGTGAAGCGGAAGGCTTCGCGAACAACTCCTCCCATTGGGCTTCTAGTTCTGATAGAACCTTGCGAGCCTCTAACAGGCGGTCCGCCAGATCTCTAACTGCTTCAGGGTCTCGGCTCATACAAACCTCTACATCCATAGTTCATCAGCCTTGCAAAAGCGTCAATATCATCAAAAATATCCTATTGACAGGTTTTTCCACATCAAGCATAATAAGTTCATTATGAATCGCTTGAGCACAGCAGATCGCACTCGCATCGTAGCCGCACTGGTAGAAGGCAACAGCATCCGTGCAACCTGCCGCATGACCGGAGCTGCGAAGGGTACAGTGCTGAAGCTGCTGGCGGACATGGGCAAGGCATGCGCTGCCTACCATGACGAGCATGTACGGGGCGTGCAGTCGAAGCGTATCCAATGCGACGAGATCTGGAGCTTTGTTGGGGCGAAGCAGAAGAATGTCAGCATGGAGCAGATGGAAGAGGGTATGGGCGACGTTTGGACCTGGACGGCGCTGGACGCCGATTCCAAGCTGATCGTTTCCTACCTCGTAGGCCAGCGCGGACCCCTTTGGGCGAAGTCATTCATGGAGGACGTAGCATCGCGCATCGCAAGCCGCGTACAGATCACCACGGATGGCCTCCGGGTGTATGTAGAGGCCATTGAGGGTGCGTTTGGCATGGATTGCGACTACGCGATGCTGGTAAAGCTGTACGGCAACGATTCGTTCGACCGCCGCTACAGCACAAGCGAGTGCATCGGAACCCAGACGGCTGTCGTCGCCGGAAACCCGGACCCGAAGCACATCAGCACGAGCTACGTGGAGCGTCAGAACTTGACGATGCGGATGAGCATGCGGCGGTTTACCCGCCTAACGAATGCCTTCTCAAAGAAGATTGAGAACCACGAAGCGGCTATCGCGCTGCACTTCATGCATTACAACTACTGCCGCGTCCACAAGACGCTCCGGGTCACCCCAGCGATGGAAGCAGGGCTGAGCAACCACGTTTGGACGGTAGAGGAGTTGGTTGGGCTGCTAGGCTGAAGTCATGGCGGCATATGAAAAGACGCTGCTAAATTCACCAGATAGCCGCTTTTTTCGTGCACGAAGTGGGTCTCCTGCATTATAAACTAGCATTCAACAGATTTCTTTGCCTTTTGTTCGCTTTTTCCGGGAGTCGCTATGCCCTACCCCGCTGCTGCTATAGCTAACGAATTTCTTGAACTCGCCCGAGCTGAAGGGCGTCCACTCACGCCTATGCACATCCAGAAGCTCATCTATTTTGCGCATGGCTGGAATCTGGCCCTTACGGGCGAACCGCTCATTAGGGAGAGGGTGGAAGCATGGGACTATGGGCCGGTCATTAGGGCGCTGTATGGAGAACTCAAGGTTTTTGGTAGTGGCGCTATAACAAAGAACCTCCTAGAACCAGAATGGACAGATGGCGGAGAGCTCTTATGGAGAGCGCCATCTATCAGCGGCTCCGATTCCGCATCATAGGTTAACGGTGAGATAACACCCCTTATTAGATATGAGTGCAGATGCGAAAGCGTACGCACCGTGGCATTGCTGTGCCAACACGAGTAAACGTAATAAGCCCACTTGCGTAGTGTTCCGCCCAAGTGGTGTAGGCTTCTACCTGCTAGCCACATTTTCAACCCTCACGCTTGACCGGGAGATGGTCGAATAGTTTCGTCCTCTCTCGGGCGTCATCCGGCTCATAGCCTGGCAGCAGCGGCTCGGTGGACGTGCGATTGGGAAAAGCTGCCTTGCTGAACCGCGTACTCTGCTCCGCGCTCGAGCCCAGCCACATCGTAGTCATGAATAGTCTGAGTTGGCACGCAAGCCCCCTGGGCGCGCGAATGCATCGAGCACACCGGGCCGCCCACGCACCCAGGCTTTCTCTGAGAGAAAGCCTGATCTAAGCTCAAAAGCTGCCTTCGCTCCGCTAAGGCTAGAACCGCTGAAGCCCCCGAACAGGCTATGCCGACAATCCGCCAAAGCCATTCTTTCCGACGCACAAGTCTGGTTCTGGCTGCGCCTCGGCACTCCATAGCTAAGAAGATTTGCACTGGACATCCAGGTCATTGCGCACCGGCTCCATAGCCATTCGCGAAGATAAACCACCCGTTTACAAATAAAGTGCTTGATTTCTTCCTAGGCATTTGCACGATGGCTTCGCAACATACGATTGCATGATCGACAGCTCACACAACCGTTTCATAATATTCATGTTCTGGCGCAACGCAGATTCATCTGTGGCTGACACACACCCTTCAACAGTCACCCTTGGCAGCAGCGTTGAATTGAGGAAGGATTGTTCTATGAGGTCGAGTCTGCTGTTCAGCGTACTTTTACCACTCTGCTGCTCTTCCTGTTTTGGACAGCAGGACGGCATCTTGCCTTTTCAGCTATACGATCAAGCTAATTTCGATACAGTGGATTTGGAGTCCTTCACGGTCCAACGTAACCAGCTCAAACAACGGGCTATCAGATCCAAACACCAGTCTCACCTTCGGCTTTTCCTACGATGGCGCGGGGCACATGCAGTGGGCCGAGACTACAAGCCAGCCCTCCGCATGGAGCCCTGCAGCGTACCCTCAATATCTGCTTCAAGCCAATCAAACAGGTCCAGCCTCCTATGATCCGATGGGTCATCTGGTCAATGCTGGGCTAGGTTCTACCTCTCTTTCTGCCACTCCCGCGCTTATCTTAGCGCGACAGTATGATACCCGCGGCCGGATTACCCTGGAGATGGATGATTCCATCACCTTCTACCAGGTACCCTCGGGTGGCTACGCAGGGAATGGCAACCTCCTTGCGTTAAATGACGGACTGCTAGGAAACTGGGTCTTCGGCTATGACACGCTGAACCGGGTGAACAACGTTACGGTCTCGTCAGGACCATACCAGGGGTCTACCGGCTGTTGGACCTACGATGCTTTCGGAAACCGCACGTTGGAAGCGTTTTCTACGGCAACAATCACACCCTGTGCTCCCCAGGCCAACGATAATGCCGTATTTAGCCCGTTGACGCCGATGGCGGGCACCAATCGCATGTCAAACTTCACCTATGATGGCGCGGGAAACGTGCTTTACGACGGGGAAAACTTCTATGAGTACGACGCCGAGGGACGGGTGTGCGAGATAGCGGTCAACCTGACTGGGACAGTCAGCTACTACCAGTACTTCTATGACGCCGAGGGCAGGCGTATCGCGAAAGGCTCGACAACGGGCACCGCTTGTGGAGCACCGACGAGCGTCAACAACTTCGTCCTCACCAACCAGTACCTGCTGGGCCAGAATGGGGAACAGGTAACGGAACTGGCCGGCGCCTCTGGAACAGAGCCCTCGCACACAAATGTGTGGACCAGCGGAGGGCAGCTCAACACGTACGACTTCGCGAACGGCGGCCTCCACTTCTCGCTGCACGATCATGTCAGCACCAAGCGCATTCAGATTTCGGGAACCGGCGTACCGGAGCTGGTCTGCGCTAGCCTTCGGCAACGGTCTCGGCAACCCCCGCGCGAGCTCCTGCACGCCCTACGGGCAGAGCAGCGCTTCAGACGCGACCGAGCACCACTTCACCGGCAAAGAACGAGACACAGAATCAGGACTCGACTACTTCGGCGCCAGGTACTACGCTAGCTCCATGGGCCGGTTCATGTCGCCGGACCCAAGCGGTCTAGTGTATGCAGACCCTAAGAATCTGCAAAGTCTCAATCTCTACAGCTACGCTCAAAAACAACCCGCTAACAAACGTCGATCCAACCGGTTTGGATTGTGTGTATTTCAATGACGCGGGCAACGGCATTGAGTCTGACGACCACAACAGCAATTCTGGAGAGTGCGGCCAGAACGGCGGCGATTGGGTCAATGGCACGGTGAGAAGCGCACAGTATTTCGCCGACAGTGATACGTTTGGCTTCCGTAGCAATGATAGTTCCAATAATTATTTAACCTATGCGACTGCTCCTGGTACGCAGAGCGACGGAACCAGTTGTGCCGGAAACTGTGACACGGCAAATGGTTATTTTCAGTCCTCAAATGGAGGACCATAAGCCGTTCCGCTGAATCCCTATGCGCTTGGTGTGATTCAGGGCGTTGCTCAACAGACTGCATGGTTCCCGAATGTCTGTGGTGTAGGTGTTACGGCACGAGCAGGTATTCCAGGTAGTCGGCTGTCGGCAGGGGTTGATCTTAGTAGTCAAAACGGCATCAATCCGGCGGGTGGGGCTCGAATCGCTCAACTTGGAAACGTGCAAGGCAGTGTGTCTGTCAAAGGACACAGTGTCAGCGCGAGCGTAACAGCGCCGATCCCTGGTACTCCCTTCGTTGGCGGAGTGAGTACAAAAGGCTCAGGCATCAGTTCCGTAAGCGTTGGCATGAGGGCAGGAGTGGTGAACATCCAAGAGTATGCAAATGTCGGCACCATGGGGAGCTGCCCATGAGTGCAAGCGTGGTTGATGCAATCTTGCTCGTTGTAGGGGCCGCCGTTGTAATCAACGGCTTCTTCGGGCGCGATCTCCGAAGCGATGTTGAGATGCCTATGACTGCTGAAGAGCGAGCAGATAACACGCCTCCCAGCAAGATGGCTCAAATCTTATACATCCTTTTCGGAGGGGGGCCTCTTCGTCTATGGGGTGGTGCAAATCCTACGTTGACCGACTCCGTGACCACCGGCCAAGTAATCCGATGGTGGGAACTGCGGCGGCTGCTCTACAACGCGGTTCTGCTCGTCGTTGGGGTGGCAGCTATCGCGGGCATGGAGTGGCTGATGACGAGGTGATCCCGTTAGGCCAGGACGCCGTAGAACCGATGATCCTAGTTCTAGGGGTGGTTCTGTACGGCGTCATGGCGAATCTCTGCTACACGCTGGGCTGGGTCGTCGAGCTGTGGGGGAGAAAGGCCGATCCTGCGTCTGCCCGGCGACGTGGGCAATGGATGTTCCGAGCGGGCCTGTTGTTCTCATGCGTGCTGACAAGCCTTCCGTTCTGGTTCGCCTGTGTGTACTGGATCACGCATCGCGGTCACGCCCACTGATCCTTTTAGCCGCTGTTCTGAGTAGCCGCAGGCCGTTCTCCGGGGCGGCCTTGCTGCGTCTGTGGCCTCCGTCGAGAGCTGTGGCGACCGAGAGCAAAAGCGACGGTGCTCTGCACCGGAAATAGGGTGACACGTCACCCTAGAAGGAATCATTCCCGGACTGAGCAAGCAGGACCGGCAGAGCTTAAAGGACTCCAGCTGAAACATGTAGAGTGCCCGGCTTGCTTTGTACCAGTAGCTAAGAGAACTGGACAAGATGGCCTGCCCGGTTTTATACCGGTAGGTGAGTTAGTACAGTGCAGCGAACTTCGAGTTCAGGTATTCACCGTCGAGGTTTGGGGCAGCCATGCTTCCGGCGTCGGAGGTCGGTATCTAGCAAAGAGTGTGGCACGACGGTGTTGTAGTGCATGCGCCAGCGCTCAGCCAGCACACCTAGTTCCTTGATCAAGTAGAAAATTTCGCCGTTGAGGAACTCATCTCTGAGCTTCGAGCTAAAGCTTTCGCAGTAGCCGTTCTCCCAGGGAGAGCCGGGTTCGATGTACAGCGTCTTGGCTCCTATGTTGGCCAGCCGCCCAAACGCTTTTCTAGTTGCTCCCCTGCCATCTCCGCATTATCTACTCATTGGTTGAGCCAAACACCCTTCCCGGTACTCCTCTTTACGCAACATTTCTCTAGCTCTTGAGCGCTCTCTGCTGCGTCCGACGTTCACATTTACCAGAATGAAACGCTCGTGGAGCAGAGCAAATGCCTCATAAGCAAAGCATGGTGCATGGCTACGCAGTCCCCACTCTGGAAAGTCAACAGACGCGGCCAGCCTTTGCTCAAGAAATGAAAGGCAGCGCTGGGATGTCGCATTTCGCCTCAAAAGCAACTTCAAGCTTCACAAAGGGTCTCCATAGGCGCATCGAACGGGAACGGAGAATGTATATGCGCAACCATGCTATGGTGCACGGAACGGCGGCGCTCGCGGCCCTTCTGCTTATTTCGGGCTGCCACAGGGTCGATAACGCCGGCGGGGCGGATGCAGGCGACCCTGCGGCGGCAAACCTAGCTCCTATCAACGGGCAGACAAACGAAAGCCTTGCCGGCGCCGGCTTTGCCCAGAGCAGCGGCAATCCCGCTCCGTCCAGCTACGGGACTCCGGCGCCCTCCTCCAGCTCCGCGCAGACATAT
>CAXUEE010000097.1:0-1321 GCA_964249905.1 uncultured Acidobacteriaceae bacterium | reverse complement strand
CCCCCCCCCCGCCCCCCGCCCCCCCCCCCCCGCCCCCCCCCAAACCTGGGGGGGGGGGGCCCCCCCCCCCCCCCCGCCGCCCGAGGATGCCGCGCCGCAGACCTCGGAAAGCGTCGCCGGCAACAACGGCCAATATGCTGATCAGTATGCCGATCCACAGGGCTATCCGCAAAGCGGCCAGGGCTACGGTCAGGATGGATACGGCGCTGGCTACGATGCCAGTTACGACCAGACCGCCTATGCCGAGCAGCCGCCGCCACCTTTGCCTGAGTACCAGCAGCCGCCGTGCCCCGGCGACAATTACATCTGGACGCCCGGCTACTGGAGCTACGCGCCCGCGGGCTACTTCTGGGTACCGGGCGTGTGGGTGGTCGCGCCGTTTGTGGGCGCGCTTTGGACGCCGGGCTACTGGGGTTTTGACACTGGCCGCTACGGCTTCCACCACGGCTACTGGGGGCCGCACATCGGCTTCTACGGCGGCATCGTGTATGGGTATGGCTACTTCGGTCGTGGCTACGAGGGCGGTTATTGGAACCATGACCGCTTCTTTTACAACCGCGCCGTCACGCGGATCGATACAACCTATGTGCATAACACCTATGTGCACAATGTCACTGTCGTGAATAACTACAACCGTGCTGCCTATAACGGTGGCCGCGGCGGGGTGGAAGCACGGCCGGCCGCCTATGAGCTGGCGGCCGCGCGCGAGCAGCACTTTGCCGCGGTGCCGGCCCAGCAGCAGCACGTGGAGCAAGCCCGTGCCGACCGCACCCAGTTTGCCGGCGTAAACGGCGGTCGCCCGCAGCAGCTGGCGGCCGCGCGGCCACTCACCGGCCGCATCGCCCCTAGCCCCGTAGCCGCAAGCCTGCATCCTGTTTCCACCCAAGGCGGCTTTGAGCGGTCGGGGCGCGTCAGCCCGCAACCCGCGCAGCGCGCGCAGGCTGCGCAACAGCAGACGGCGGCGCAGCAGGGGCATGCGGCTACGGAGCAGGGCCGCGCGCAGGCCGCGCAGCAGCAACCCGGCGGAAGCTAATGGCAATCTCGAGCAGGCCCGGCAACATCAGCAGCAGGCCATGACGGCCCAAGGCCGCGCCGTTCCAACCCAAGGGCGCGCCCAAGGGCCTCAGCAAAATGAGGCTCACGGCACGGAGGGCAACTCGCAGGCCGAGGCGCAGCGCGCGCGGCAGGCTCAGGGACAGCAGCGTGCTGCGGAGCCACAGCAGCAGGTGCGTCCGTCACAAGTGCAGCAGCAGGTGCGCCCGTCACAAGTGCAGCAGCAGGTGCGTCCGTCACAAGTGCAGCAGCAGGTGCGCCCGTCACA
>CAXUEE010000096.1:0-13281 GCA_964249905.1 uncultured Acidobacteriaceae bacterium | reverse complement strand
AGAAAGAACTGAGCCGGAGGATTGTGCTGGTGGTGGGCGGCGGGTCAGGGATTGGGCGTGAGGTGGCGCTGCTGGCGGCGGAGCGCGGCGGACATGTCATCGTGGCGGACCGCGATGTGGCCGGGGCGCAGGCGGTGGCCGAAGAGGTGAAGAAGCTGTTTGGCAAGGAGATGGCGACGGCGACGGCGGTCGACATCACGAAGCGGGAGACGATCCAGGCGGCGCTCGATGCGGCGGTGAAGGCGTTTGGGGGTATCGACATCCTGATCAACACGGCTGCGATCTTTCCTTCGACGCCGGACGGGGTGATCAACGACAATCTGTGGGCGGTGACGCTCGAGGTGAACGTGACGGCGAACTGGAAGGTTGCGGACGAGGCGTTTGCGATCTTCAAGGCGCAGGGGATCGATGGGTCGATTGTGCTGACGAGCTCGGCGAACGCGGTGGTGCCGAAGCGGGGGACGGAGGCGTATGACGTCTCGAAGGCGGCGCTGAGTCACCTGGTGCGGGAGCTGGCGGTGACGTACTCGCCGCTGATCCGGGTGAATGGAATCAGCCCGGCGACGGTGGTGAAGGGGTCGACGATGTTTCCGCGGGACCGGGTGATGGCGTCGTTGAAGAAGTACAAGCTGCCCTTCAACGAGGCGGATACGGATGACGGATTGCGCAACGAGCTGGCGAAGTTTTATGCGACGCGCACGCTGACGCATGTGCCAATCGACCCGAAGGACTGTGCG
Organism: uncultured Acidobacteriaceae bacterium; assembly: GCA_964249905.1. Lineage (GTDB taxonomy): Bacteria > Acidobacteriota > Terriglobia > Terriglobales > Acidobacteriaceae > Edaphobacter. The sequence continues at coordinate 12,544 of CAXUEE010000096.1, read as the reverse complement.
CAGGCGATCCTGTTCCTGGCGGGGCCGATGGCTCCGTGCACGACGGGTCACCTGATCCCGGTGGACGGCGGGCTGACCGAGGCGTACCTGCGGTGAAGGTCTCGGATCCGCGGGCGCTGGTGGCGATCGACCTGGGGGCGGAGAGCTGTCGTGTGTCGTTGCTGCGGTGGCTCGATGGCGAGCCGCAGATCACGCTGGTGCACCGGTTCGCGAACAGCCCGCAGCAGCGGGGCGAGCGGCTGGTGTGGGATCTGGCGATGATCGAAGCAGGCGTGCTGCAGGGGCTGCGGCGGGCTGCGGAGATTGCAACCGAGGGCATCCGGTCGATCGCGGCGGACGGCTGGGCCGTGGATTATGTCCGCTTCGGGGTGGACGGCGCACCGCTGGGTGATCCGTTCTGCTACCGGGACTTGCGAACGGTGGCGGCGGAGCGGGACTTGCACGCGAAGATTTCGCCGGAGCGGATGCGAGAGATTACAGCGATCCAGCCGATGCGGATCAATACACTCTACCAGCTGGTGGCGGATCGACGGGCCGAGGAAGCGGAGGGGCGCTGGCTGAACTTGCCGGAATACATGCTGTTCCGCCTTGGCGGACGCCCGGTGTCGGAAGCGAGCAACGCGGCCCATACGCAACTAGTCGCTGTTGAACAGCGGGGCTGGTCGGAAGAGATCTTCCAGGCCGCAGAGCTTAAGCTCGCACACGCCCCGCGGCTGGTGCCTTCGGGAACGGACCTGGGACCACTGACAGGACCGCTGGCGGAGCTGCCAGCGTACCGGGAGACGCGGCTGATTGCGCCGGCCTGCCACGACACGGCGGGGGCGATTGCCGGGATCCCGGCGCTGGGGGATGACTGGGCGTATATCAGCTCGGGGACATGGTCGCTCGTGGGCACACCCGTGCGCGAGCCGGTGCGCTCGGCCGAAGCCGCCGCGGCCGGCTTCACGAACTTTGCCGCGGCCGGCGGTCTTACGTGCTTCCACGTCAACATCAATGGCATGTGGCCGCTGCGCCAGTGCATGGATGCTTGGGAGCGCTGGCCGGAGCCGGCAACTGCCTGGCCCATAGAGGAGTTGATCCGGGCCGCAGAGCAACTGCCCCAGCCGCAGGCGCTCCTGAACGTGGACGAGCCTTCCCTGCTGCTTCCCGGCGAGATGATGCGGCGTATCAACGAGCAGCTCATAGCAGGTGGGCACGCGCCGCACACCGAGCATCCGGAAGAGGCTCCGGTGTACGCAAACCTGCTGTTTCACAGCCTTGCCGCGCGCTACCGGGAGGTGCTGACGAAGGTTGCCCACCTTACCGGCAAAGAGCTGAAACGGGTCTTTGTGGTGGGTGGCGGCAGCCGGAACAAGTACCTGAACCGGCTGCTGGGGGAGGCGACGGGGCTCGAGGTGCGATGCGGGTCTCCGGAGAGCTCGACCATCGGCAACTTCGCCATCCAACTGGCGGTGCTGGAGGCCCATGCGAATCCGGGACCGGATTTGATCTTTCCCTATGCCGAAATGCTGGCGCGGACGGAGATCGTCGCAGGGTGAAGGTATGATCTCCTGACAAACACAACGGCATGTCAGTCCTGCCGTTAGTCATCCAGAGGAGGAAGTTGTGCCGGAGCTGCCTGATATCGAGGCATACCTGTTTGCGCTGCGCGCGCGAATCGTAGGGCAAAGGCTTGTGCGGATGCGTCTGGAGAGCATCTTCTTTCTGCGCAGCGTCCAGCCCTCGCTGAGCGATCTTGAGGGACAGCGCGTGCGAGAGCTTCGCAGGCTGGGCAAACGTATCGCGATCGGCTTCGAGAACGAGGTATGGGCGGTGCTTCACCTCATGATTGCGGGGCGGCTGCACTGGCGCGAGGCGGGTGCGAAGCTGTCACGCAAGGGAGCCTTTGCTGCTTTTGACTTTGAGCATGGCTCCTTGACGGTGACGGAGGCGGGTTCGAAGCGCCGAGCTTCGCTCCACCTGGTCGCGGGGGCGGCGCAGCTTGAGGCCATGGATCCTGGTGGGCTGGACGTCATGACGTGCGGCGCGGCCGCATTCCGGCGGCGGCTGGCGGCGGAAAACCATACGCTGAAGCGTGCCCTGACCGATCCTCGCGTGCTGAGCGGGATCGGCAACGCCTACTCCGATGAGATTCTGCACGCGGCAGGGCTTTCTCCTGTGCTGCAGACACAAAAGCTGAGCGACGCACAGTGGGAGAACCTCTACACCCACACCCAGGCGACTCTCGCGCTCTGGCGAGATCGTTTTGTGGCAGAGGCGGCGGAGCACTTTCCTGAGAAGGTCACAGCCTTCCGCGAAGACATGGCCGTGCACGGGCGATACTGAAAGCCGTGCCGCGTATGTGGGGAGCCGGTCCAGCGCATCCGCTATGCGGACAACGAAACGAACTACTGCGCGCGCTGCCAGACCGCGGGCAAGCTACTCGCGGATCGAAGCCTTTCCCGTCTGCTGCGGGGGGATTGGCCGAAGACGCTTGAGGAGCTCGAAAATTTGAAGCGGCTGGAACAGTAGCTTCGGACCTGCCCGGGACCGAGTTTACGGGCGCGTGTGGCCAGAGGAAGCGTCCTCGTCTGCGAGCTCCGGAAGCCTGACAGGAATGCTTCAACAAAGATGCGACGACTACGGCGGCGAGGAGTCTGGCCCCGCAGTGGAGGTCCGTTCTTATGATTTCCACTAGCCCCCCGATAAGTACGATAATTTTCTCAGGCGTCCATTGTGTTCATTTCGACATAACACACAAGAATCTTTTTCATAATTCCAGGGAACTTCCGGAGTAGCTCGACAATGTATTTCTATCTGAATAGTTCCGCAAAACGCTGGCAGGCACCGGAAGGCTGCTAAGCAGAGCGAATGTGGCAGGGTGTTGCGCGTGCTGTTCTATGTGAGCAACCGGTAGCGACTCCACAACTCGTCCCGTATGAAGCACAACCAAACGTTGGCAAAACTGCAGGACGGAAAGTAGGTCGTGTGAGATATAGAGCACTGCCGTGCCGTAGTCGCGATTCGCTTGTTGGAGGAGCTTCAGAACTTCGGCCTGATTGCAAGGATCGAGCGCACTGGTTGGCTCATCGGTGATGAGCAAAGCAGGACGGTGTAGAAGAGCAAGTGCGAGCACAACGCGCTGTGCCTGGCCGACGCTGATCTGCAGTGGCTTGCGGGCAAGAAAGGATTCGTCCTTTGGGAGATGAACCTGATCAAGAAGGGATTGAAGGCGTGATTGAAGTTCAGACTTCCTGCTGGATTCGTGAGCCCTCCAAGCTTCTTCGAAGTGCGCCCGCAGCGGTAAGGCCGAGTTCAGAGCGCTCGTGGGGCTTTGCGGAACCAGGGCCACACGCTTACCCAAAATACCTCGGATGTCTCTCCGGCTCATGGAAAGAAGATCTTTCCCTTCAAAAAGGACCCTTCCTTTGGTCCAGCCCCGTCGCCAAGGCAGCAGACCCATCAAGGCAAGGGCAAGCGTTGTCTTTCCTGTGCCACTGGTGCCGATAAGGCCGAGTCTGTCGCCTGCATGCAGTTGGAAGCGGATCTCTTCGAGTACTGCTTGTTTGTTGTAACCCGCGCTGAAATCAGCCTGAAGCAAAGGAATGGTCATGGCTTAGAACCCTTCCAGCTCATCAGATCGATGTTAGCGACTACGCTCGGCTGAAGAACAGATACCTCTGCCCCCGACACTTGCGGCGAAACTGCACATAGCATGTTGGGATAAACAAGGTAGATGAATGGTTGCTGATCGTAAGCAATCTGTTGCACTCGATCCACGGCTCGTTTTCGTGCCGCGGAGTCGATCGCTTGCGCCTGAAGCTGCATCTGCTCATCAACTTCGGCTTCCCAGCTCGTAGAAGGTTTTGCCTCGGAAGGACTCCACTGATGGTTTGGCGAGGAACTCAGCCAGATGTTCATGACAGAACTGGGATCAGGATCTACATTCGAAAGGCCGAGGAGCCCCGCTTCGTAGTCTTGGGTATGCATGAGACGCTGAATAAGAGCGGGAAAATCGAGGGTAACTACATTGACTTGCATGCCCAGAGAAGCAAGGTCCTGCTGGATCAGCGACGCCATCTTTTCGCGCGAACGGTTTCCGGCGTTGGTGAGAATAGAAAACTTCACCGGGTGACCATCGCGATCAAGCAGGTGATCTCCTACCCTGTGGAAGCCTTCGGCGGCAAGCAACCTTGCGGCACCCTGGGAATCCTGCTGGATGGGTGGAAGATGGGTGTTGTACCAGAGCTTATTGGCCGGCGAGATGAAGCCGCTGGCTGGGGTTGCATGTCCGTCATACGCGATCCGAGCCAAATCCGCGCGATGGATGGTCAATGATACGGCCATGCGAAAGGAACGACTTTGAAACCACGCCTTCTCCCAAGCCGGCAGGGGTGCGCCAGGAGCCTGATTGAACCACATCTGTTCGGTGTTCAGCGAAGGGCCAAGATCGTGCATGCTCTCCGGATTACTTTGTGCGAGCAGGTTGTAGTTCTCGGCATCCACGTTGTCGATGAACTGGTAGCGGCCTCGCACAAAGCGTACCTGATCCTGCTCGCGATTGCTTAGGATATCGAGACGTAGAGAAGCGAGGTAGGGAAGCTGCAAGCCTGAGGCGTCGTGTTTCCAATAGTAAGGATTGCGTTGCAAGCGGATGGAATCCCCACGCTTGTAGTCGCTGAGGACGAAAGAACCGGCTGTGACGCGGCTTTCCGTGGACCGGCCAGCGGGCTCGATAGCGATCTCGTCAAAAATCTTACCAATGGAGACGATGCGCCGGGGCAGGTGAACCCTGATCGTAAGTGGATCCGGAGCGTCGAAAAAGACGTCATGTGGGACGATGAACTCCTCAGCCACGGGTGCGGCCGTCCTAGGGTCAAGAACACGCGTGAGAGTTGCAATGACATCTCGCGCGGTGAGTGGAGAACCATCCGAAAAGCGGAGACCTCTGTGTAGATGAAGCGTAACCAAACGACCATCTGGAGAGACGATCCAGCGGTCCGCAAGGGCAGGCTCGATTTGCTGTGTGTGCCGGTTGAGCCTTAACAGCACGCCTCCAGTCAGGTAACGGAGCATTTCGGAAGCCTGATCGTCGACCCGGGCGGGATCAAGGGTCTTCGGGTCGTATCTTAACGACCAGGTCAGCTCGCCCCTTGCAAATGGGGGCTGAGCCGGCAAGACGGGCACGAGGACAGCAAGAACAGCACAGGAAAGAAAATGCAAGCGCATCAGTTGATCTCCAGAACGAGTAATTCCATGAGGAACAGTATGACGACCAGAAGAACGATCGGAAGATAGGCCCACCTCGAACCTGCGAGCACGGCCGTATTCTGCAATGCAAGCAGCATGGAGCCCCAGGAAGGGAGCGGCTCATTCACGCCCAAACCAAGTGTGCCAAGGTTTGCCTCAGCAACCAGAAAAGCGGGTACGCAGATGAGAAACTGTGTCACAACAAGCGGCCGCAGATGGGGCGTCACATGCGTTTGCAGTAATCTGTACGTGGGCAGGCCGGCCGCCCTGCCATACATGAGCCACTCGGCGTTGCGAACGTCGAGGGCGGCTGCGTAGCAGAAGCGAGCGTAGGCAGGCCAGGCAAGTAGGCCTAGCAGCATAAATGTTACTGCGGCCGATTGCAGGGGAGCCATTGTCAAAGGGAGTGCCGAGCGCACCATCATAAGCAGGAAGAGCCAGGGAAGCGTTAGGAAAAGATCACTGAGGTACAGGAGACAGTTCGCCACAATGGTGTGGGTGAAGGCTGCGAAGACTCCTATACCGACCGCGAGACTTGTGGCAACGGTCGCCGCGAAGACCGAGCCTGCCATCCCAAGAAGCAAAGCACCCGCGAGCCGGAGAGTACGATCGCGGCCGAGTGCATCCGTACCCGTCCAATGTTGTGCTGAACTTTCTGCCGCGATGTGTTCTCGATCCTGTGTGGCGAAGCTTGCAGGCGAGCGCTTCAGCAGCAGCAAGGAAGCAAGGACAAACGTGAGCAGCAACGTGCAAGCGATGACTTTCATCCGATACGCTCCCGCTGAGCAGGCTCCGAGATCATGCTGGCGATGCCGACCGCGGCTGCCATCAGCACCGTGACATCGAGCAACACAGGCAGGTCGCGATTGGTCGCTGCAGACCATGCGAGATGGCCAAGTCCGGGTACGTCGAAGATGACCTCCACCGGCACTATGGCGCTGAGCGCGGTCACAAACGAAAGTAGAGCCAAGGCGAGCAGCTTGCCGGTAAGCGGAGGCAGCAGATGAATGCAGGTTATGCGAAAAGGAGAGATGCCCTGCGCCTTGGCAAAAAGCAGGTCGGGAGCTCTTCCTGCTTCTCGAAAAAGCCGATAGAGAAGTTTGAAGTCTCTGACTGCGATCACAGTCGCGAGCACCGTGATCGCGCCTCCCCTATCAGCAATCATGCAGGCCGTTCCCATAGCGCCCACGGGAATAGAGAGGAGAAGCGCTGTAGGCGCAGCGATGAAGGCCTCTCCACGGTTACTCTGGCGAGCGCTTAGAGGCAAAGCCAGAGTGAATGCGATGAACCAGCCACAAGCAACACCAAGGAGCAGAAGTTTCCCCGTCACCTGCAGCCGGGGTTCGATCAAATCGGCAACGGGCACATCGTACTGTCGCGAGCGTCCAGGATCTCCGCGGAGCCATCCACCCAGCAGAGACCGCGTGAGAGCGAAAACCTTGTGTTGTTGCTTCTGTTGTCTTTGCAGCGCCTCTCTGGCCATGTCCGCGTATTGGCTGTCCATCTCGCGCGCGTCAGTGAAATAGCCCGGAGCGAAACGCATAAGGAGGATAGTTCCAAGCGCAGCAAGCAAAACCAGCGAGGCGATGCGGACAAGACGAATGCATGTACGTACGAAAGCTGCTTTCATCGGCTTCTTGTTCTTGCCTTTCCGTGGGCTCCGATTTCCACCGCAACACCATGGTGAGCTTCCTTCTGGAGGTACATGCGGCGATCCGCCACTGCCAGCAACTCTTCAGCCGTCTCTCCATCACGGGGAAAGGAGCAGGCTCCCAAGCTGGTGGAGACCTTGGTCTCCAGGCTGACGGCTGCGCACGCGGACTCGACCACAGAGGAGATCGTGTGTAAGCGCGCCGCAGACTCGTTGGCATCCATGCCGGGCAACAGGAAAACAAATTCGTCCCCACCGGTGCGGGCCACGGTGTCATATGGGCGGCAGTCACGGCGAAAATGATCGCCGATGCAGCTTAGGAGCATGTTTCCCGCGAGGTGACCTTCCTTATCGTTGACTTCCTTGAACGAGTTCAGGTCGCACATGACGATGCTTAGGGCTTCTCCCGAACGCCGACACCTGTCCAACTCCGTCTCCAGTTGCAGGAAAAGCCGACGTGCGTTTGGGAGACCGGTAAGAAAGTCCGTGTCCGCATTGCTCTCTGCACGGTTGTAGCTGAAGACATTCTGCAAGGAAAGAGAAAGCTTGGACTCCATGACCTGCATGATGCGCACATGATCCCGGGAGAACGAATCGGCCTTGGTTGCGTAAAGCGTGAGCACGCCGAAAATCTTTTTCTCGAGATCGAAAAGGGGCATGGACAAGGCCGCTCGAAGAGGCTCGTTCTGGCCCTCCCTTTCGTGGTAGCTGGGTTCGACGCTGGCGTTTCCGTTGAGGATAGCTTTGCCACTTTGCGCGACCCAGCCAGAGATGCCTTCACCCATGGGGATAGGTTGAGCAGAGAAGCACTTTGCGCCTTCGCCATCGACGTGCTGCAAGACCACGGCATCATCGACTTTTAAATACAGCGCACAGCACTCGAACGGAATAAGGCGATGTAACCGGGAAGCCATGACCGAGATAGTTTCCTGCAAACTCAATGAGTTTCCTAGAGACTGACTCATTTCAAAGAGCGTCTGCGCTTCCTGACTGGCTGCCGCGATCAGATGCAGCGACGTCGTGATAGCCTCTGTAGGTGAGCCGTCGTAATGACTTCCAGGCGCCTTGCCGTTCTGTTCCGACACACTGTTTTGGGTCTCGAAACCTGCACCTGGAGCCGCCCCCCGCCAAACTGCCATTTCAGTTTTTAAAGGAATGAATTGCTTTTCTACACCGCGATGGGACTGCTTCTCTAACTCCACGCAATGGGCCTGAAATACGTCGACCACCTGCGGATCGAACTGCGTTCCGGACAAGCTACGCACAAGGGCCATCGCATCCCCGAGCGACTTGCCTTTACGGTATGGTCTGTCCGAAGTCAGTGCATCAAAGCAATCGACCACCGTAAGAATGCGCGCACCGATGGGGATCTCATCACCCTTCAGCCCGTCGGGATAGCCCTTGCCGTTCCACCACTCGTGATGCGAACGAACGATAGGCACCACAGGATAGGGAAATTTCACCCGTTCCAGGATATCTGCCCCGACGACAGGGTGAATCTTCATTTTTTCAAACTCTTCCGGAGTCAGTTTTCCAGGCTTATTGATAATGTGTTCGGGAACTGCAAGCTTGCCGATGTCGTGCAGGAGAGCTGCAGTGTGTAAGGCGCTCATCTCGACCTTACTCAGATTCAGGGCTTTACCCATAGTTTCAACATAGTTCCGGACGCGGAAGAGGTGGTCATGCGTCTCCTGGTCCTTCGCCTCGATTGCCATGGCCAGGCCTTCAATGGTGCGGAGATGAAGCGCTTCCGTCTCTTGCAGGTGCTGCTCGCGCTCTTTGGCACGAACAATCTGCGCCGTGTAAGCGCGGTAAACCGTGTACACCCCGGGAATCATCAAGAGAGACGTTGCTGGTCCGTAGTGCGTGGCGATTCGGTCAGCAATGACGGCAAGGATCGCCCCGACAAAGTAGAAGGGAAGGTACCAGGGAAACTCAGCTTTCCAAAGAGAAAGTGGTCGTTCCCCTTTGCCCCAGGAAATCGCCAGGGCTACAGGAACGGTGTTGCACAGAAAGTAAGCTGCCGCAGCCAATGATAGAGCGGGTGCAGGCGCCATACCGCATCGAGTCAACGTGGCAAATGCGAAAAAAGCTCCCATGCTTGAAACAACGCTGTTTGCGATATTGAAAGTGATCTGTACGGCCGTAAAAATCTTCTTGACGCGGATGCGGCACTGCACCGCAACCGATACGGCTGCAAGCAAGATGGTCTGCAGAGGGGAAAGTTGCAGGATTGCCAAAAGGAGGAAGGGAAAATTCAACGACATCGAGCCTTCACCTTGAGGCAGGATGACCTTCATTCCAGAAGTGAGCAGGATAGCCGTCAAAAAAACAGTAAAGCGCAACCAATGTCCACTAGAGCCATGCACAGACCAGACGGTAACAACCACGGCACTCAAAATGAGGAACAGAATCAACATCTTTGTTCGGAAAGGCATGGAGCGTGACCTCGGAGGGCAGCGCTATGGGTGACCCTCTCTGCTGTTATCGGCCATGATTCTTCTTTCTTGAGTCGATTTCCACTTTAAACGTGACTAAAGTGCGACCGTAGGGTTCAGTGGCTCTCCTTGCTTTGAGGGGGTAATTTGCTCCCGCTATGACGTGTACTCGCTTCAGTTGTATATCGTTCAACCGCACCGGAACACCATACCGCTTATGGGTTATCCGCTCAAACAAGTAATCTTACTTTGGAGAGTGCGACAGCTTATATCTCAGTTGTTATCCTCCGCTCGAAACGCTAGTCTCAGGCCATGAGAGATGCGCCGCACGCTTTCAAGCCTTACTCCGATGCGGTGATGACCGATAGGACTTCACTGTCCTATTGAGACACATTGAAAAAGACAATCACGAATCAGCCGATGTAAACACTGTAGTACATGAAGCATTTGAACTTATTCACTATTGGAGTTATCACGCTATGAGCTATTTCCCTCGCTACCTACGTGCCTTCTTTGGCGCTTCCGCCATATTGTCTTATGCGTGCCCTGGTTTCGGGCAAGACAATACAAAGCTTGGCCGAGACCTTACCGCCCTTAGTCCATCCAACGTCGTATCCGTCATTGTTCAGTACAAAACGGATCCCGACAGTGACGCCGAGCAGAAGCTAACCTCTAAGGGGGGAGTGATTCAAAGGAGACTTCACGGCTTAAAAGGAGTGGCCGTCAAGCTTCATCGTTACGATCTGGACGACTTAGCCAACGATGCCAATGTGGCGCATATCTCAATTGATCATGCCGTTGGTGCGAGAACGGCCCCCGGCACAGTCACACCCATTGCTTCCACGGCCGAGTACACGGTAGAGCCGATCAATACTCCGCAAGTTTGGGAACAAGGCTATTTCGGAACCGGGATCGGCGTGGCCGTCATCGATAGTGGCATCACTGCAGTTGCCGACCTGCAGGCAAACGGAAAAGCCAAAGGCACGCGCATCGTTTACAACCAGAGTTTTGTGACAAATGAACTGACCGATGCCAGCGATGAGTACGGTCACGGAACTCACGTTGCCGGTCTGATTGCGGGCAACGGTTCCGACTCCATAGGAGCGAAGTACACGCGTACTTTTATCGGAATCGCCCCGAATGCGAATCTGATTAACCTGCGGGTGCTCGACGAGAATGGTCAAGGCAGCGATTCGAGCGTCATCAGCGCAATCGATACTGCCATTGAACTGAAAAACACATACAACATCCGTGTCATTAACCTTTCGCTCGGCCGGCCTATTTTTGAGAGCTATCAACTTGATCCGCTTTGCCAAGAGGTAGAAAAGGCCTGGAACGCTGGTATTCTCGTGGTTGTTGCGGCAGGAAACAACGGCCGCGATCTTGCTCTGAATGCGGAAGGATATGGAACGATAGAAGCTCCTGGAAACGATCCGTATGTGCTCACCGTCGGAGCGGTACGCACGATGGGAACGGCAACCATCCAGGATGATGCGATGGCGAGCTACAGTTCCAAAGGGCCTACGTTTATTGATCATCTCGCGAAGCCTGACCTCGTTGCACCAGGCAATCTCGTCAGTAGTCTTCTTTTCCCGAACGATGCGCTAGCAACGGAGAACCCCAGTTTTGTCACACTAAATTCGTTCTACATGGTCAATGGAGACAATAAGCCCTCAACGAACTATTTTCCTCTGAGCGGAACCAGCATGGCGACGGGTGTGACCAGCGGCGCAGCAGCACTGCTCCTGCAGGCACAGCCCAATCTCACTCCCGATCAAGCGAAGGCACTGCTGATGCGGGATGCCAACCGAACTTACTTGCCGCAGACCAGCTATGTGCTGGATGCCAGTTCTGGTATCAACTATACCGACCACAATGATCTGCTCACGATCGGAGCTGGATACCTGGATATCGCAGCAACCCTGGCCGACGCACAGCAGAACGCGAAAACAATGCCCGCCGGGACGGCCATGTCGCCTGCCGTCGCATACGATCCTAACTCCGGAAGTGCATACCTGGTCACCAACCAGACGGCACTCTGGGGCGCTACCGCACTATGGGGTGCGTCGAACGTGTATGGGCAAAGCGCATTCTCCAGCCAAGTGGGTGGAAATACCGCTTTGTGGGGCGCAACGATGCTTCAAGGAGCCAACAATCCTTCGGGTTTTACGGCTCTGTGGGGTGCAACGGCGCTCTGGGGCGCGAACGATCCGCAAGCCTTCACAGCCCTGTGGGGAGCCACGGCTCTATGGGGAGCATCGTCACCACAAGCAGCGACCGCATTGTGGGGCGCATCCAATATCGCTGGCTCAACAGCCCTCTGGGGGGCTTCGACGGTCAGCAGTAACACAGCTCTTTGGGGTGCCACAGCTCCTCTGGAGTATTAGAGTCTCAGATTGATTCGGACAGCTCGAATAACGAGTTGCTCTAGCTGCGGAGACACGAGTGGGCTGGAATACCGGAATAGGGTTTCCAGCCCACCAGCTGGTGTACTTCTTCTGAGATGTAATTAATGTCTAATTCTCTGGAGTCCGACTAGTCGAGAATGTGAAACGCGCTCCCTATGCTGTGAAGGCCTGCTCATCTCCGAACAGGTATTGCATCGAAACTAAGCATTTCCCCAACAATGGTCTTAAGATTTCTGAAGTTTGATGTATAGAAGTTGTCGAGATTTCAAAGCTAAGGTAAGTGGAGTTACAGAGTAAACACTGTGTTGCTTAGAGTGAACGCGGATGTGAAGGGATACCATTCCCGAAGTATCCGGGTCGGGATGAGGTTCCAGAGACGTCAAGCCTGAGCAGTACGACAACTTGTCTTGCTCGGTTCTGAAAATAGCTTCGGTAACGGCGATCGATCCCGCGCCGCAGCGTGATCGGAAACATCTTCACCTCATCTTGGTAGCATCAGTCCTGTGTCCCTTGCACTCTCGACCCCTATCCAGTTCGTCAAGCGCGTGGGTGAGCGCATCGCCGAAAACCTCGCCACACGCGGAGTCGAGACCGTCGAGGATCTGCTCTACCATCTGCCCTTCCGCTATGAAGACCGTCTCCGCCCTCAGCCTATCGCCGACAGAAAGGCCGGCGACATGGTTTCGCTCCTCGGCGACGTCCGCGGGTCCTCGCTGCTCCGCACCAAAGCCGGCCGCACCCTGCTTGAGCTCACTCTTGGCCTGTCCGCCAGTGGCCCCGCCGAGGTAGCCGGTGATCTTACCCAACCAGCCCTCACT
>CAXUEE010000095.1:10106-13317 GCA_964249905.1 uncultured Acidobacteriaceae bacterium | reverse complement strand
GGTGCGTACGGGGCGGCGTAGGAGAGCGGGGTCTGGGCGGCAGAGGGTGTGGCTGGAACCTGTTCCGGACTCCGCCGAAGGTGGGTGTCGAAGCCGAAGCGCTCCCCGATGTCGTTCAGGCCGAAAGGGTTAGGCAGAGGTGTGCCGCTGCGGCGGGCTTTCGCGGTATGGTGGGCTTCAATCGCCATGTAAAAAATCCAGCCGGAGAGAAGAAGACCAAAAACCTCACTGATGTGAGACAGACTGACGAGCACAGCGAAGATGAACAGATGGGCGATGCCTTTGGCGTACTGCTCGTTGTACATGGCGCCGACTCCAGGGATGAGGCCGAGCAGCGCCGCAAGACCGGGATTGGGCTGGCCGGTGGAGATCCAGGCGGAGTGCGGAGTGCGGGGATGCGACGTGCCTTGAACGGGCGGCGCGTAGGGAGAACCGCCGGACGTTCCGTTCAGGCGGGCAGCGAGGCAGGGCTCACAGTACACGGCGGGCCCGACGACGCGGATGGTTTGCTGGTTGAGGGGACGCCCGCAGTGCTGGCAGAAGGCGACAGGTTTTCCTTCGCCGGTAGAGGAGGCTCGAGGATCGGGCGTGGTTGAGTTCATGCCAGGCCTCCCGTCTTCAAGGTTGGAGCCAAAGCGTACAGAGTCTTCGAGCGGTCAGACGGGAGTGTGGACGGGAACTCGCGCCGGCTCACGCCGTTGCCGGGCTTGGGGGTCTTCGCCTCAGGGGAGGATGGAGGCCGGACAGGAGCAGGATGGCTTCCAGGCGCGGCATGGGGAGACGGGGGCTGGTCGTTGCGGTTAGCTTCGCCATCGGGCCCGGAGTTCTCTTCCCGCAGGTCGTCCACACGGGATTCAAGCACCTGGACTACGCGAAGGTTGTCATAATAACGGGCCACTCCAGCGGTGGATTGGTAATAGGTGCGGCGAAGATTGCTGGGGCGGAGTTGACCCAGCTGAACGCCGGTGAGATTCATGGTGAGCGCCAGCGAAAAGAGGGCCATGGCGGCTGTCATGGCGAGCCGCGGCTCAAAGAGGGCAGGCAGAAGGCGGCCCCACTCGGCGACCTGGCGAGAGGGCCGGGATGGGAAGGAAAGAACCGGTCCGGCAGCGGAATGGGGGGCGGCCGTGACTGCGGCAGCCAGCGGATACGTTTGTGCCAGGCTGGTTTTAGCCAGACTGGTTTGTGCCAGGATGCGATCCATCAGGTCTGGCGAGGGCTCCGGCGGCGGAGTGCTTTTGAGCAGGTCAAGCCAGGCGGCTCCGCGCTGGGCGTCCGCGAAGAGCGGCCCGCACTCAGGGCAGGTGCGGATGTGACTGTCGAACCAGGTCTGGTCAATCTCGCCGAGGTTGCCGTCCAGGGCATCGGTCAGCAGGGCCTGGCAGGCGATGCAGTGCGGAGCCTGAGATCCGGCAGTCTCCGGGGTGTCGGAATGCTCGAAAAAATGAGAGTTTGCCACGTTTACATCACCTGTCCTTCTGTACGTTGCAGCAGCTTTGCCAGTTCTCCGCGTCCACGGCTGATACGGCTTTTGACGGTGCCTTCCGGGATTTTGAGGACGAGAGCGATCTCCTTATAATCCATGTCCTCAAGATCGCGGAGGATGACGGCCTCGCGGAGGTCCGGTGGTAGCTTGGCGAGGGCTCTCTGGATGCTGGCCTTGAGCTCGAGTCCGGCGAAGTGGCGTTCCTGACTGGGACCGCTGTCGGCGAGGCGCTCGGCGAGGGTGGGGCCGTCCTCGTCGGAGGACTGGCTGACGTCGATCGAGTCCGTGACGCGGTCCTGGCGGGCGCGGCGATAGTTGTCGACGAGGAGGTTGCGGGTGAGGGTGGTGATCCAGGTCGAAAAGGCGCCCCGTGCGGGATCAAAGGTGGAAAGATTGCGATACACCTTCAGGAAGACGTCCTGGGTGACGTCTTCGGCGGCGGTGCGGTCCCCGGTGAAGCGGAAGCAGAGGGCATACACGCGCTTGTGCTGGCAGGCGATCAGCTGGTGCCAGGCGGACGGATCTCCCGCTCGACAGCGGACGGCCAGCGCGGCGAGTGCTTTCTGCTCAGCCTCTTGTTCGGGCGTTCTTTGCACATGCGCCTCAACGGTCCTCTGGGGTGCAGGCAGTGTACCGCTCAAGGGTGCGGAGGGAACGTCGGCAGGATGCGAAGCGGTGGGAAGAGAGGTTCGGTCCGGCTCCCGCCGCGCAGGCAGGCGGCGTGTGGCGGTGCCGGGAAAGGGGATCGCGATGTGACAAACGCCGATGCTTGAGCAATACGCATGGGCGTTTCCGTTTGTTCCGGCGGACTTTGCGTCGTGTCAGGGGGTTCCAGTGATGACGCCGCAGGCGACACGATTGCCGGCATTCCCGGTGGGGTCGGTCTTCATGTCGTCCGCCTTCTCATGAACCATGATCGAGGTGCCCCCGTTGCCGAGGATGTCGTTCGGCTGGCCGGTGCCGATCGAGAGGTAATCCACCGTAAAGGAGGCGTTGGCGGTATGCTCCACGCCGACGGTGAGATTCTTCGGCAGGTCGCCGTTATGATGGCCGGCGGGATTCTGGAGACCGTGCTGCTTGGAGTCGGGGTTGAAGTGGCCTCCGGCCGACTTGAAATCAGGAGCTTCGCAAAGCGGCTTCTGGTGGATGTGCACGGCGTGATCGCCTTCCGGGAGGTTTTTAAGCGCAAGCTTGATGGAGAGCTTGCCGCCCTTGGCCTGCTTGAAGGTCGCGGTTCCGGCGTCCTCGCCGGTGCTGGTCTTCAACGGAACGACGAGACCTTTATCTTTTGCTGCCAATGCCGGCATGCTGACGATAAGCAGCGCCAAGCCGAGGAACCGAAACTGCATACACGAGCCTCCACGTACGTTGATCTTGTTTCTACTATAGGCGTCCATTCACTCCGCCCGTAGCGAGTGGTGCAGTCAAAAAAGCTCAGGTGGAGGAGAAGACGACACCGAGGTCGAGTTAGAGGGTGGGTTGGCCGAACCAGCGGGTGAGTTGGGCGAACCAGCCGGTGTGGAGACAAGGTTCGTGGGAATGTTCTTGCCGTGTTCCGGATCGTACTCGTGCTTCAGCATCCAGGCCTTGAACTGGACGACGGGTTCGGACTGCATATTCCCGTTATGGGACATGTAAGCAAAATCTTTCACATCTGTTTTGATGTCGCAGGTAAAGAAAGCGCCCGTTTTGCCGAAGACAGGTAACAGGACGACAAGGGTTTGG
>CAXUEE010000095.1:612-10096 GCA_964249905.1 uncultured Acidobacteriaceae bacterium | reverse complement strand
TTGTTGCTGCTTCTTCCATTTGGCCGGGTAGGTCTCATAGCCGAACGAACGCTTCAGTTTTTCCGCGCACTCAAAGGAGAAGTCGACGCCGTGAGGTTCGCCGTTCTCAAAGAGGTTGGCGCGACCCTCCCCCTTGGCTTCTTCCTCGACCCGGTGATGATAGAAGGTGGTCTCATTGCGATTGAAGATGTGAATGCGCAGGGGGTAATCGGCTGGGTTCTTACTCTCGCCGGCCAGCGCCGGAGGAACGAGCAGGGTGCAAAGGACGATGACAGGAAGCACGCGCATAAGCATCACTCCTGGAGATGCGGCAAGTGTAGCCGACAGCGAAGATCGGGACAAGATGCTTTGTCTTGCGCCATGGCCCGGCTTCGGGTCCGCGCCATGTATTCTGACTTCATGAATTTCACCCGAATTGTGTTTACGCTCGCCCTTGCGGCGGCGCCCGTCCTGTACGCGCAGGGTCGCCCGGATCGTGCCCCTGCGGCTGCTCCGGACTCTGCCGCCGAGGCCACGATTGCCAAGCCGATGACTCCGAGTCTGCCTCCGGATGCGCATGTGGCGCAGGAGATTCAGTTTGAGGGCAAGGCGCTAAAGTACACAGCGACCGTAGGTACGCTGCCGGTGAAGAATACGGAAGGCAAGCCGGTCGGCGAAGTGGTCTTTACGTCGTACATCGTCGACGCGCCGAATCGGCCGGTTACGTTCGCCTTCAATGGTGGTCCGGGCGCGGCCTCAGTCTACTTAAACCTGGGAGCCATCGGGCCGAAGCGGGTGGACTTTGGGGCGGAAGGGCAGAGTCCCTCCGATCCGGCGACCTTGAAGGACAATCCGGGGACCTGGCTGGACTTTACGGACCTGGTGTTCGTCGATCCGATCGGGACCGGCTTCTCGAAATCGCTGGTCAATGACGCCGACACGCGCAGGCTGTTTTACGGACCGGATCAGGACATCGCGTATCTCTCGAAGATCGTGTACGACTGGCTAGTGAAGAATGGGCGACTCGAGTCGCGCAAGTACCTCGTAGGCGAGAGCTATGGCGGGTACCGGGGGCCGCGGCTGACGAGCTATCTGCAGTCGCAGATCGGCGTGGCGATGAATGGGCTGGTGCTGGTATCTCCGGCACTGAACTCGGCCGCGGGAGATCCCGACCTGTCGCCCGTGCCATGGATGCTGACGCTGCCCTCAATTGCCGCCGCCAATTATGAGCGCAAGGGCATGCTGACGCAGGAGAACATGCAGAAGGTGATCGACTACACGCGCGGAGAATATGCGGAAGACCTGCTGAGAGGAAACTCCGACCCGCAGGCGACGCCGCGGATCGTGAAGAAGGTGACCGAGATCACTGGACTTGATCCGACGTTTGTGCGGGAGTCCGGCGGGCGTCTGGAGACGCAGGCATTTTTGCGCGAGGAGTTTCGCGAGACAGGGAAGCTGGGCAGCCGGTACGACCCCAACGTGACCGCCTACGATCCCTTTCCGTATAACCCCACTCAAGAGACCAACGACCCCATTCTGCTGAGCATCGTCGCGCCGACGACCACCGCGATGGTGGATTGGGTGACGCGGGTCGTAGGCTGGAAGACGGATGGACGATATAACGCGCTTTCGAGCGAAGTAGGCCGGGCGTGGGACCGGACCAGCCGGAACGGAGCGTTTGCGGGGTCGGCATCGGCAACCGACCTGCGCGTCGCTGTGACGACAGATCCGAAGCTGCGGGTGGTGATCGCGCACGGGTGGGCGGACTTATCCTGTCCGTTTATGGGATCTGTGCTGACAGTGAGCCAGATTCCGACGACGGGCGATCCGACGCGGGTTACGGTGCATGAGTACCCGGGCGGGCACATGTACTATGCGCGGGTGGCAAGCTCACTCGCGCTCCGCAAGGACGTGCTGGAGATGGTGAGCAAGCATTAGGGCTGCCCTCACGATTTCACGAGGGGCTGCCACAGTTCGACGCGGTTCCCTTCGGGATCGGTGATCCAGGCAAAGTGGCCGTAGGAGGCACTTTCGCGTTTTGGATCGATGGGAACGTT
Organism: uncultured Acidobacteriaceae bacterium; assembly: GCA_964249905.1. Lineage (GTDB taxonomy): Bacteria > Acidobacteriota > Terriglobia > Terriglobales > Acidobacteriaceae > Edaphobacter. The sequence continues at coordinate 8,060 of CAXUEE010000095.1, read as the reverse complement.
GGCGGCCTTGAGCTGGACGAGGAGACCGTCCAGGTCATCCACACGGTAGTTGATCATGGCGGTCTGCGGGCCGGGTCCGAAATATTTGGTGTCCTCGGGAAAGAGGGACCAGGCAGTGGTGCCGGTCGTCGGAGGAACCTCGTCGGACCAGTGAAAGGTGATGCCGCCGTACTCGGACAGATGGAGGTTGAGATGCTTGGCATACCAGGCGGCAAGGGATTTGGGGTCCTTAGCTTTGAGGAAGACGCCGCCGATACCGGTGACTCGGGCCATAGGTGAGCTCCTCAGGCAGAATGCCTGACAGTTTCTTTGCAGTCAACCTTTCTTTAGGAGAGTCCAGGACCGGGCGCTGAACACTGAGCCCGCCGTGGCCTTCTCCGGTGAGTGATCGAGCAAGCCGGTATGGTGCGGCCGGCAAACATCGGTATCCCTCAGCGGGAATTTCTACTAGCATCGGGTTGGTGGGAGATACAGATGCATCTGGATAGTGAGAAGCTGATGGAGCTGCAACGCTACGATCTGGAAGCCAAACGGCTGCGGGAGGAGATCGAGACGCTGCCCAAATTGGTCGCGCAGCTCGAGACAAAGGTCAAGGCAACCGTAGGCCAGCGCGCGGTCGTGCTGGACTTGATCGCAAAAGAGGAGGCGCTGCGGCGGCGGCAGGAGTCCGAGGTGAAGGACTACCAGGCGAAGATCGCGAAAATACGCAAGCAGCTCGATCTGGCGACCTCGACCCAGCAGGTGCAGGCGTTTGAGCGGGAGATCGAGTTTGCCCGCGCGGCAATTGGGAAGCTGGAAGATGAGGAGCTTGAAAGCATGCAGCGCAGCGATGAGCTGGACGCCCAGAAGAAGATCGCGGATGCGACTGTTGCGGCGGCGCAGACGAAGTCCGAAAGTGAACGGACGCGGGCGACGGCGACAATCGCGGGGAACACAGCGGCTCTCGCGGCTCTGGAAGCGAAACGTAAAACGCATCGGGCGACGATCGGGGAAGACGCGCTTTCGATGTACGACCGGATCGCGCGGGCCAAGGGTACGGGCATCGCTGAAGTGCGTATGCAGAAGTGTATGGCCTGCCAGATGATGCAGCGGCCACAGCGCTGGAACGATCTTCGCGATCGCGACAACGGGGACCTGATGACCTGCGAGAGCTGCGGACGGCTGCTCTGGTACAACCCGGAGACCGATTCGCCGGGACGCAAGCCGGTTCAGACCGAAAGTATCGCAGCACAGATTGTGAGGGGACGTTGAAGCGGATCTGTGTGGATATGGACGAGGTGATGGCGGATGCCGTGGCCGAACACCTCCTGCGGTACAACCGCCAGTTCGGCGAATCCATCACGCTGGACGATCTGCATGGCAAATGGATCTGGGATGTGGTGGGGGAAGAGCGGCACCGGGCGCTTGAGCAGTACCTGCGCTCCGAGGACTTCTTTGCCGTGCTGGAGGTGATGAAGGATTCGCAGCGTGTGATGCGTGCGCTGCAGGAACGCTACGACGTTTTCATCGCCACTGCTGCGATGGAGGTGCCGACCTCGTTCAAAGCAAAATATGAGTGGCTGGGACGGCACTTTCCGTTCATTCCGGCCTCGCACATCGTCTTCTGCGGGGACAAGGGCATTCTACGCGCGGACTATCTGATCGACGACAATCCTCGCCAGCTGCAACGATTCAGCGGAGAAGGCATCCTCTACGACGCGCATCACAATGTGCGGGAGACGGGTTTCCGTCGCGTAAGGAACTGGCTGGAAGTGGAGGAGCTGTTTTTAGGGGGAGAGATGAAGAACTAGGCCGAGAAGCGCACTCGGCTTGTGCTTTACTCCTCACCTGCGAAGGCAAGCATGGCGCCTCCGCGGCGTTTTGCGGAATACATCGCTTCGTCTGCGGCACGTCGCAGGCTGTCGATGTCGTCCGCGTGGTCGGGCGAGAGGGCGATGCCGATGCTGATCCGGACGTCGACCGAATGGCCCTCGATCGCGATCGGCACGCTGCCGGCGGACATCATGGCGCTGGCGATAAAGCGGAGGTGATGCTCGTCCGTAACCCCGGCGAGCAGGGCCGTGAACTCGTCGCCTCCGGTGCGCGCCAGTATATCGCGGGGGCTCATATGCCAGGAGAGGCGCACGGCCAGGGCGCGAAGAAGCTGGTCGCCGGCCGAGTGACCGAGCGTGTCGTTGATGGTCTTGAAGTTGTCGACGTCGATGACTAGGCAGGCGATGGTCGTGCAGTTTTCGCGAGCTTCCTCCATGGTGGCGATCAGGCGCTCCTCAAACAGCCTTCGGTTGGGCAGGTCTGTCAGCGGATCGTGCATGGCCATTCGTTCGGTCCGCTGCATGTGCTCCTGCAGCAGCGTGAGAATAATGCCGGCCACGATGAGGTACTGCGGCAGTTCGAGCACGGCGCGGCTGACATGGACATCGGGCGCGATCTTTCGCAGCAGCTCGACCAAGGGGTAGCTTAGGCCCCAGCCGAAGAGTCCGGTGACAGCGGCGATCACACCACGCGTATAGCGCTCGGCGGAGGCGAGGTAAAAGTAGCCTGCGCCCAGGAAGAGCAACGAGATCGCGCCACGCGCGGTGAGGTCGGGATGCCGCCAGGCATGGGGAAGCACGAACAGGCCAAAGGCTCCGAATGTCGAGCTGGCCAGCAACACCGGCCGTGCGCGGGTACGCCTGCGCAGAGCCGTGTGCGCCGCAGGCACAAGAAAGAGCAGGGCTGCGCCAAAATCCATCCAGTGTGCGTGAGCGGGGAAAACAGCCAGGGTTGCCGAGACAAGGGTGGGGACCAGGAACTCGGTCGCCAGGCTGGTCCCAATCTTTCGTTTCGGCACATTTGCTGTGCCGAGCAAAAAGGCCATGCCGCATAAGCCGGAGGACCAGATTGCTACCAGCTGGGCAACGGTGGCCACTCGCCCATGCGAGGAGGCGACGAGAAGAGCGATCTGATGGAGGAGGACGAAGGTCCAGCCCATGAACCAGAGATCGACATGCGGTCCGACACGTCGCACCAGCGGACGAAAGCACACGATAAAGATCGTGAGCGCAAAGATGTCCGGCAGAGAACTGTAGTCCACGACGCCATCCTGATTCGTCAGCGCTTGCGAGGGAAGACTGCTCGGATCCGGGGAGCGCTAATAGGAATTTACTTGGTGCGTCGCCGAATGTGTTAATGAATTGTTGTCGGAACGCTGATTCTGTTTCTCTTTCGTCCTATCCTGGGAATCCTCTTGGCTCTTTGCCTCTCCGCCGGAGCGCCCAACGGTCCTTCGAACGCACCCGCTAAGCGCTGGACTTACTGCCTTGCGAAGGCGGTCGCGTGTTTTTCGGCGTGGCGTTCTTGGGCTAAAGTCAACAAGCGCTCAATCAGCTCTTTGTACCCGACTCCGGAAGCCTGCCAGAGCTTGGGATACATGGAAATGGAGGTGAAGCCGGGCATCGTATTGATCTCGTTCAGGAAGATGCGCGGCGCAGGGTGCTTTTTGCCGGTTGGCAGCTTTGCCGGTTCCATCAGGAAGTCGACGCGGGCCAGTCCAGCGCAGTCGCAGGCGCGGAAGGCCGCCACGGCCATGGTGCGGATCCGCTTGCTCTGCGCGGCGGTCAGCTTGGCGGGAAGAACGGCAACACTCTGGTCTGGACCGCTGAGCTGATACTTGGCTTCATAGTCGTAGAACTCCTTGGCAGGAATAATCTCTCCCACGATGGACGCCTCAGGCACATCGTTGCCGAGGATCGCCACCTCGAGCTCCCGCGGCTTCGCTCCAGGGCCGCCGACGCCCTGCTCAATCACGATCTTGCGATCGAAGCTTGCGGCAAGATCCAAAGCCGCAGCCAGCTCTTCGCCCTTATGCACCTTGGAGATGCCAACCGAGGAGCCGAGATTGGCGGGTTTGACGAAGAGGGGGTACGCCAGGGCTCGTTCGATCGTGCGCCGGCTGCGCTTAGGGTCGGCACGCCACTCGGAGCGGAGCAGGGCGACGTAGGGTGTCTGCGGCAGGCCGGCGGCGGCAAACAGCCGCTTCATCGCATCCTTGTCCATACCGGTCGCGGAGCCAAGGACGCCGGAGCCGACGTAGGCAAGATCGGCGAGCTCCAGAAGACCCTGAATCGTGCCGTCTTCGCCGAAGGTTCCGTGCAGCACGGGGAAGATCACATCCAGCGCGCGCGGCCAGGGAGCGGACTGCTCGACCAGTCCACTGCCGGATGCCGAGCCGGCCTGAAGCGCTACCGTCTCCACGTGCGTGCCGCTCAGCAGAGCCTGAGCGTCCGCCTCGCCAAGCCAGCGTCCCTCTTTGGTAATACCGATGGGAACCACGTCGTACTTCCTGCGGTCGATCGCCTTCAGGATGGAGGCGGCCGAGAGCAGCGACACTTCATGTTCGCCGGAGCGGCCCCCGAACAAGATGCCTACACGCAGTCTCTTCTTGGCCATAGTCGTTCTAGCGTACGGGATCGGGCCGGGTTGAAGCGGGGCGGGAACCTGCGCTGGCACCTCTTTGCGGCGCGGAAGACGAGGCCGTGCGACCGGCTGAAGCATGCTCCGGAACATGACTCGTCACGACCACGCCGGCAGTTTCAAACTGAGATACACGGTGTCCGTTGGCGTGGCCCAGGTAGATTGCTTTTTGCAGCATCAGGATCAGCCGATGCGATTCCTCCTCAAAGAAGCGGCTGACGGAAGCGGCGTAGTCGACCAGAAGATTGTAGGTAGCGTTGCACTTTGGGCAAGCCAGCTGGCGATCAAGCGTGGTGTGGAAGGCCGCCTCAGGCAGCTTGGCGACGGGATCGTGTCCGGTGCGCAGGGCAGTAAGAGTCAAAGGCATCCTCCTGAGAGTACCGCGCTGGGCAGCCGGACAGGAAAAGACCAGGGACGGCTTCGGAGAGTGGCGAACAGCCACCAAAGAAAACGGGACAGCCACGTCAAGGCTGTCCCGCTCAGGCCATTGGAAAAGCTTATTTGTGCTTCGCCTTGGGCGTGTTTGACGCCGTCTTGCGCCCGGGTTGCGCGGCTGCACCGGGACTGTCGGCAGTGCTGCCCTGGAAGCGGGAGTGCAACCCGTCCCCAGGCTGCAGCGGCGAGATGCCACCCTTCTGCATCAGTTGCGCGGCAATCTCGTAGATCTCTTCCGGAGCGTAATCCGGCGAGAACAGCGAGCGGCATTCTCCCATGACAGGACCTTCGGCCGCGTACTCCGGGCCACCGGTGATGACCTCGAGCTCTTCTCCGTCGGCCCAGTCAGCCGGACCGGACCACACACCTTTCAGATCGGCGTAGTCGGTGTCAGAGAAGGTGTAAAGCTTGCGATGGCTGCCGATGGCCTGCCATTTACGAGCCTCGGGGATTTTTGCGTCATCGATGTTCGGCGTCGGCAGCATCTTGGTTACTTCGACACCGGTCACCTTGCGCAGGGCAAGCGCGTAGGCCGCCTGGTGGACGCCGCCCCGTACCATAAGGTAACCGATCACGTCGCGCGCCGCCTGGTTGGTGGTCATCTGGTAGCAGCGATGCTTGTGCATGCGTGCGCCGGTTTCCAGAAAGAAGTTATGCAGCAGGTCGGCGACCAGGTTGCCGCTGGAGAACACGTGCTGGCCTGACCAGAAGTGGCCCATCGAGTCCATCACCTGGTGTCCGCCGCCGCCGACGATGGTGTGATGGGTGTTGCGGTTGTTTTTGGCGTCCATGCCGGGGGCGTCGACTGGCTCTCCCTCAGGGTAGGAGTCTTCGAGCATGAGATTGATGGCGGTGGTGATGAGTTCGACGTGACCGAGCTCCTCTGCCGTGATGCTGGCAACGAGATCGTAGAAAGGCTTAAGCTTTTTCTTCTCTTTGAAGCCGAAGGACTGATGCATGTAGTTATTCAGCGTGGACATCTCGCCGAACTTACCACCGAGCAGCTCCTGGATGGCGGCTGCTCCATTTGGGTCGGGGCTGGCAGGCTTCTCGACAGGAATGAGAAGTTTTTCGTTGCGGAAGAACATAAGTTGGACCTTTCCATCATGGTAAGTGTAGGGACGATGTTGGCGGCACAGCGAGCCAGAGCGAGGGGGCATCGCGCCCGTGAGGAGGTGCGCGAGTGGAGGAGCGGTTACTCGGATGCAAGGCAGCGGAGAAAGGAGAGTTATGCTGGCCGAATATTCACTGCGCGATTTCGTTATACGGGGCGGAACACAGGGAGGTGACTGCCGCAGCGTTCCCGTCCCCGCAGTTCTGGATGGTGAGATCTCTACTCTGCCGTCTTCACTGGTGAGACCTCTGGCTTGACGTAGATATCCAGCCAGCGGTTCATCTCCCAGAGCATATGCTGCAGGCTCTCGTGGGCGCCGTAGTGGTGCGGTTCGAGCGGCAGGAAGACCAGGCGTACGGTGGCCCCCTGGCCCTTCAGGGCGGCGTAGAAGCGTTCGCTCTGGATGGGGTAGGTGCCGGTGTTGTCGTCGGCCTCGCCGTGGATCATGAGCAGCGGCGTCTTGATCTTGTCGGCGAAGCTGAACGGAGACATCTGGGCGTAGATCTGCGGCGCCTGCCAATAAGTTCGCTCCTCATTCTGGAAGCCATAAGGAGTAAGCGAGCGGTTGTAGGCGCCCGAGCGGGCAATGCCGGCGCGGAAGATATCCGTGTGAGCGAGCAGGTTCGCGGTCATGAACGCGCCGTAGCTGTGCCCCATGACGCCGACGCGTTTGGAGTCTACGACGCCCATCGAGACGCCGCATTCGACCGCGGCCTTGGCTCCGGCGACGAGCTGCTCGACGTAGGTGTCGTTGGGCTGCGCGTCGCCTTCACCGATGATCGGGATGGCGGCATTTTCGAGCACGGCATAGCCGGTCTGCGTGAAGTAGACCGCCGAGCCACCCCAGCCGAAGCTTGGGAAACGGTTCTGGGAGCCGCTGACCTGGCTGGCCGCGGAACGGGTCTTGAACTCAGCGGGGTAGGCCTCCATGAGCGTGGGCAGGGGGCCCTGGCTCTTGTTGTAGCCGTGGGGGAGCCAGAGGGTCGCGGTGAGGTCGACGCCGTCGTTGCGTTTGTATGTGAGGAGCTGGCGGGTGGGCATCGGGATGCCGGCGAAGGGCGAGGCAAACTTCGTGACTTGCGCGTAGTCTCCGCCGGCGAGCGGGACGGAGAAGTAGTTGGGCGATTGGGTCTCGCTCTCCCGGCGCACGAGGACCTTGTCGCCCTTGAGCAGCGCGACGGGATCGTCGTAGTAGGGGTCGGCGGAGCGGACGAGGATCTTCTCGGTGCCTCCTGCGACGGGGAGGACGCCGACGAAGGGCTGGTCTCCTTTGGCCGAAGCGCCGGGCGAGACGAAGTAGAGGCCGGAGCCGTCACTGGTGAGCTCAAGCACAGGATGGCCGCTGCTGTTCATGGCGATCATCGGGCGGCCGGGATTGTGGTAGCGGTCCTGCGAAGAGCCGGCGTAGAGGGTGGTCGTCTTGCCTGGAGAGGATGGGTCGAAGGCG